>JBPCQM010000137.1:0-3085 GCA_050998115.1 Pseudolabrys sp.
GGCGCGCTCGGCGCTCGCCAAGCAGATGGGGCTCGGCCAGCAGCGCCGCCGCCGCGTCAAGTAGGGCGGCTTAGCCCAACGGGCCGGCGCTCCGCGCCGCCCGATGACAGGCTCCGCGTGAGCCCGATGATGCACTCTGCTCATTCCCGCACTCAGGTCCGCGCGATGCGCGGCCCGAGCACAGGCTCCAGCGGGAATCCAGTTTTCCGGCCAAAGTCTGGGTCCCCGCTTCCGCGGGGACGAGCGGAGTTTGTGGGGCGCTATGGTGGCTACGGCGGCGACTCGGTGCCGTGCGACGATCGTTGCGGCAACGACAGGGATAGATAATGTCCGGCGCGCTCTCGGTCCACCCTGCGGTTGACGTTACCGTTAGGCATTGAGACGATCACTTCATGCGGTTCGAGATTTTAGGCGAAATTTCCGATATCGAAACCTTCGCTCAAGGTTCCAGAATTCGTGAGATCGCCCGACTTAGAAGGATCTACGGGCTGGGTCGCTGGCGCAAACGCAAGGGAAATGCCCGTGTGCGGCTACCCGATGGCTCAGTTCACCAGGCTGAGATACACTGGTATGAGGCTGGTGGAATCGGGCGCAAGGAATTCAAGATCAAATATCTGCTTTGAATATTCGAGACATGACAAAGACGCGAACAAAACAACTAGTCATTTGCATCGATAACGACGGCTACGCCGCCTCGCTCGAGAAGCGAAAAATATACGTCGCGCTACGCGACGCCGGCGCTGACAAGCACGGTCTGGTTCGCATCATCGATGAGTCGGGCGACGATTATCTCTATCCGAAGTCGTTTTTTCGCTCGGTCGCCCTGCCGGACGCCGTCAGAAAAGCGGTACTCGCTGCCGCGTAGTCGACCGGACTGCTGGCTCCGCCGAATAAATCCAATCTTTTGATCACTAAGGCGTCGGGTCGGCAATGTTGCATCCCGCCTACCAGTTGCTCCGCCGTTAGCGGATAAAGTTCCTACGGGTCTTTTTTTGGATGCGGCCGTCTTGCTTTTGCCAATATGATAGGGATAAAATCCTGATACCATCCAAATTCACCCGCGAGGACATGCCGGCATGACCATCACGCGTTCCAGCAAGCGGCGCCCCGACGACCAACAACCTGTCATTGACGCGTTTCGCGCCCAGCATCTCGATCTGGCGCGGCGCCACATCGCGACCGACCGCGGCAAGCGCGGCGTCACCGTCAACGACGCCGAGAGCCCGCTGGCCTGGCTGGCGCGCCGGCGCGGCCGGGGCGGCGCGGCGCTGATCGCGCCGCATCAACTGGCGGCCGGCGAGCGGCTGCGCGCGGAATTCACCCGCGCGCAATTGATGCCGCGCACCACCACCAACTGGAGCGACCCGGTCGCCGGGCGGCGCGGCGTTGGCGGCGGTGCCGGCACTATCACGGACGTGATGGTCGCGGCGCGCCAGCGGCTGCGTCACGCGCTCGACGCCGCCGGCCCGGAATTTTCCGGGCTGCTGCTCGACGTCTGCTGTTTTCTCAAAGGCCTCGAGGACGTCGAGCGCGAGCGGCAATGGCCGGCACGCTCGGCCAAGATCGTGCTGCAACTGGCGCTCGAGGCGCTGGCGCGGCATTACGGCTTCGATGCGCAAGCGCGCGGACGCAGGCACGCGCCGCTGCGGACATGGCTGTCGGGCGACGCGGCGTTTTCCGTCGAGGGGTGATCAGGCGGCCGGCGCCAGCGCCGCGCGGGCCTCGGCGCGGATGCGCTCGACCATCGCGTGCAGGCCGTTCGAGCGCTGCGGCGTCAGGTTTTCCCGCAGCCCGAGGCCGTCGAAAATGGCGCGGGCGTCGGTCGAGAGGATTTCGTCGGCGGGTTTGCCGGAATAGATCGCAAACAAAATGGCGATCAGCCCGCGCACGATATGGGCGTCGCTGTCGCCGTCGAAGCTCAAGGTCGGCGCGGCGGCGCCGTCTGGCTTGACGTGGGTGGTCAGCCAGACCTGGCTGGCACAGCCGCGCACTTTGTTGGCTTCGACGTGCTCGTCTTCGGGCAGTGGCGGCAGCGTGCGGCCAAGCTCGATGACGTAGCGATAGCGGTCGTCCCACTGGTCGAGCAGCGCGAAATTCTCGATGATCTCGTCAATCGTCGTCATGCTGGACGATATATAGGCGCAAGCGGGCGCCGGACCAACGTGGCAGGCCGCGCGGGCGCGCGGCGCGGTGGAACCGACGCAATAGCGGATTCTTAGGCGGCAAAGCTTAGGCGGCAGCGCTCAGGCGGCGGGCCGGCCGGCGCGGGCTTCCCGACGCGGCGGCAGCGGCACCGGGGCATGCCAGCCCGGCGCCATATCGCTTGGCGTCAGCGTGCCGCGCATCGCCACCGGCGTGCTGCCGGATTTGTCGCCGTGCGATTTGTCGGCGAGCTTGTTGTCGGCGAGCTTGTTGTCGGCGAGCTTGGCGCTGATGATTTCGTACAGCGTGCGGGCGCCGGCCTCGGCCTTTTGCCCGATCGCGGCGGCGACCTTGCCGCCGACCACGCAGGCCTCCGGCTGGCGCGAGCAGAACGAGGCGGCGTCGGACACCGCGGCGCTCGCTGCCGAGACCGCGCCGGCGGTGTCGAGATTGGCGTCCTTGGTCGACGCGCCGCCGTTCGGCAGCAGTACGCACACCACGCCAAGCCAAAACGCCATTCGCAGCAGAAAAAACATGACCCTGTCCGGTTGCCCCCGGCGGTTTTGATCCGCCTTTGATGCAAACCGTAGCAGACAGGGCTGAAGCTGTCGTTGGCATCGGCGTGAGGGTTTGCCTAAAACTGTAGGTAATTGTCGCGGGCGGTTTGCCGCGGTTTTGAATGCGCTCGCAGCGCTGGCCGGAAATGGATGGCCGGGACGAAAGGGCGTTCACGCCCGTCTTCGACGGGCTATGGCCGGCCCTGACGAAGAAATGGTGCGGCGTTGCGTTTGGCCAAATAGCCGCCAAATAGGCGCCGGCAACGAAAACTTCACCATGCGCGCGGCAACCGAAATTTCACCATGCCGGGCAAATGGCGGCGCCAAAGCCGCCAATCCGCCCGCGCCACGCGCGAAAACAGCCGCGCCGCAGGCCCGCTTTAGCG
>JBPCQM010000214.1:0-13770 GCA_050998115.1 Pseudolabrys sp.
TTCTCCTGTGGTGGGTCTCTGCGGGTCAGTCGCTGGCGTTTCTGCCCGCATCAACACAGACGCTCCCGGGGCGTCGCGCTCTGCCGGCATGAATTTCTATTTCACCAAGCCGGTCAGTCCTGGCAGGTTGGCGCAGGCGCTCAATAACCTGTCATTCCGGGACGGCGCGTAGCGCCGGGCCCGGAATCCATAATCACAGACCGGGATTATGGATTCTGGGCTCGCGCCTTCGGCGTGCCCAGGAATGACGAACTAACCATTCGTCGCGCCGTTGGCGGCTTCGACGATGCGCACCACGTCCGACATGATGCGGTTGAGCTCGAAATCCTTCGGCGTATAGACCGCGGCGACGCCGGCGCCGGTCAACTGCTCGGCGTCCTCCGGCGGAATGATGCCGCCGACCACCACCGGAATATCGAGCCCCTGATCCTTGATGCGGGCGACGACGTCGGCGACCAGCGGCATGTGGCTGCCCGACAGCACCGAAAGCCCCACCACATGGGCGTTTTGCGCCTTTGCCGCCGCGACGATCTCCTGCGGGGTGAGCCTTATGCCCTGATAGACCACCGCCATGCCGGTGTCGCGGGCGCGCACTGCGATCTGCTCGGCGCCGTTGGAATGGCCGTCGAGGCCTGGCTTGCCGACCAGGAAAGTCAGCCGCCGCCCGAGCTTGCGCGAAACGCGGTCGACCTCGGCGCGGATATCGTCGAGGCCCTCGACGTCGTTGCGCATCGCCAGCCCGACGCCGGTCGGTGCGCGGTATTCGCCGAACGCTTCGCGCAGCGTCCAGCCCCATTCGCCGGTGGTGACGCCGGCCTTGGCGCAGGCGATCGAGGCCGGCATCACGTTGCGGTTCGAAACCGCCGCAGCTTTTAGTTCCTTCAGCGCGGCGGCGACCGTTTTGGCATCGCGCGAGATGCGCCAAGCTTGCAGCCGCTCGAGCTGATCGCGCTCGGCGTGCTCCGGCACCGTTAGAATCGACTCGACGCCGCCGGTCAGCGGCGACACTTCGGTTTCCAGGTATTTGTTGACGCCGACCACGATCTGCTCGCCGCGCTCGATCGCTTCGAGCCGTGCGGTGTTCGACTCGACAAGCCGCTGCTTCATGTAGCCGGTCTCGACCGCGGCGACCGCGCCGCCGATCTCGTCGATGCGCTTGAGCTCGTCACGGGCCTCGGCTTTCAGCGCCTCGACCTTGCGGTCGATCTCCTTCGAGCCGTCGAAAATGTCGCCATAGTCGAGCAGGTCGGTTTCGTAGGCCAGAATCTGCTGCATGCGCAGCGACCATTGCTGATCCCACGGCCGCGGCAGGCCGAGCGCCTCATTCCACGCCGGCAATTGCACGGCGCGGGCGCGCGCGTTTTTCGACAGCGTGACCGCCAGCATCTCGATAAGGATGCGCGAGACGTTGTTTTCGGCCTGCTGCTCGGTCAGTCCCAGCGAATTGACCTGCACGCCGTAACGGAACAACCGTTGTTTCGGATCGCTGATGCCGTAGCGCTCGCGCGTAATCTCGTCCCACAGGTCGACGAAGGCGCGCATCTTGCACATCTCGGTGATGAAGCGCATGCCGGCATTGACGAAGAACGAGATGCGGCCGACCACCTCGCCGAATTTTTCCGCCGTCACTTCGCCGGACGCCTTCACGGTGTCGAGCACGGCGACCGCGGTGGCGAGCGCGAAAGCCAGTTCCTGCACCGGCGTCGCGCCGGCCTCCTGCAAATGGTAGGAGCAGATGTTCATCGGATTCCACTTCGGCAGTTCGCCGGTGGTGAAGATCGCGACATCCTTGATCAGCCGCATCGATGGCGCCGGCGGGAATACGTAAGTGCCGCGCGACAGATATTCCTTGATGATGTCGTTCTGGATGGTGCCGGTCAGCGCGGCGCGCGGCGCGTTCTGCTCGTCGGCCACCGCGATATAGAGCGCCATCAGCCACGCCGCGGTGGCGTTGATGGTCATCGAGGTGTTCATGGTGGCGAGGGGGATTTTGTCGAACAGCGCGCGCATGTCGCCGAGATGGCAGACCGGCACGCCGACCTTGCCAACCTCGCCGCGCGCCAGCACGTGATCGGAGTCGTAGCCGGTCTGGGTCGGCAGATCGAAAGCGACCGAGAGGCCAGTCTGGCCCTTTGCCAGATTCTTGCGATAGAGCGCGTTGGAATCTGCCGCGGTCGAATGCCCGGCGTAGGTGCGGAAGATCCACGGCTTGTCTCTACCTGGCTTGTCGCGCGCCGGCTTGTCGACTGAAGCCTTATCGTGGGAAGCCTCGCCGCGTTTCGCCTGATCGCTCATCCGAGGCCGCCTTAGACACCACAATGCCCCGGATCATGTTGCAACGCAACATCACGGCAATCACCAATTAGCCCGCGTCGGTGAGGCTGACCGGCGGCGTGTGCGCTTCCTGGGTGACTGCCGGCCCAACGCACTGCTCCAAGGCGCCTTGCCTTCCTTGCGCCGCCGCATAAGCGGGCGCGGCAACGATGCAGATCCGGCCAGCAACGGCGCTTCCGGCCAGAGGATTTCGGGCGGGATTGCGGGTTCTTCCAAAAAAAGAGTCGCCCGTGCCGTGACAATGCACAGCCCCGCCGTGGTTGGAGCCTTCACAGCGCGATGGAACCGGTTATAGGCTAACGCCCGCAGCGTGGAACTTGCGTCAGGCGCGCTTAATCAACCGAACGATGAACAACAGGACGATGGCGCCGATGGTCGCGTAGATGATCGCGCCGATCAAGGCCCCGCCGATTATCGGGAAGCCGAGCCTGGGCAGCAGCAAGCCGGCAATAAAGGCACCGACCACGCCGACGACAATATCGCCGATCAGGCCGAACCCGCCGCCACGCATGATCTGGCCAGCCAGCCAACCGGCGATCGCACCGATAATAAGGAAGATAATGAGCGCTTGGACGTCCATGGCATTTCCCCTGAAGTTAGCCGCGGCGCGACGCGCGCGCGGAGCCGCAGTCAACATCAAAGCCGCGCAGCCGTCGATGGGTGCGGGGGAAAAACTGTTCATAGTCCACCGCTCGTCCCCGCAGAAGCGGGACCCAGTTCCTCAGCGTCTGGTTTCCCGCTTTCGCGGAATGAGCGGAGCAATCTGTTAGCGCCGCCGCCCGGCCGTCAGCATTTCAGCGGCCGCGATGCCGGTGAAATAGGCGCCGTGCGCGGTCGAATAATCGTTGCGCGAACAGGCTTCGCCGGCAAACAAAATCCGGCCGTCGACGGTCGCCGCCAGGGCATCGCGATAATCCGCCTTGCCCGGCAGCGCGAACGAATAGGCGCCGCGCGAAAACGGATCGAGCCCCCAGCGATGGATGTGGATCGGCTTGATACGCCGCGCGAAGCCGTAGCCCAGAATGTTCACCAGTTGCCCCGACGCAAATTCGAAAAACGCCTTGTCGCCGCCGGATTCCAGGTCGCGCGCCAGCGTGCCGCCGAAATAACATTCGATCATCGGCCGGCCGAACGGCCGCATATGGTAGGTTGCGGTCGCGGTGCGGTCTATCGCGCCGAAGATGCGGCTGTCGCTGTCAAACGCTTCGCATGATCCAGCGACAGGAACAGCTTGTCGTTGAGCCCAAGCGGCAGGCCGCGCGCCGCTTCGGTCTTCTGCGGCAGCTTCGGAAAAAACAAAACTTCATTTTCGGCGATCAGATTGCTCGGCAGCGTGACGATGACGCGGTCGGCGGTAATGGTGCCCTTGGAGGTCTCGACCTTGATGCGGAATGTGCTGTGGTCGATGCGCGTCACGGGGCATTCAAGCATCATCGGTACTTTGGCGCCGTGGGCGGCGATGGTGACGCCGTAGCCTTCGACGATGCGCCAGTTGGTCTCGGTATCGCCGTAACGGTCGATATCGATCAGCGACACGCGGTCGAGCTCGGCGCCGCTGATAAAGCTGCCGACCGCGTTAATCAGCGCGTTCCAGCGATTGCCGGGCTCCAGCGCGCTCGAGGCCGGCGCGTCCGGTCCGCTTTTCGCGGCCGCTTCGAGCCGCTCGTAAAAGGCGTGCTGCGCCTGCGCAAACTCGCGCTGCTGCGCCGCCGGAAAGTTGTCCTCGCGCGAACTGCGGCTCCACGGTGGGCGGGTCTTGTCGATGGTGCGCCCTTGCGCCTGCGCGATGGCGACCCAGGGATTGCGGTCGGCGGAATGCAGCCAGCCGCAGCCGAGATCCACCGGCTCGCCGGACGGCGCGAACATCGTCCAGGCCCGGCCGCCGAGCCGCGGCCGCGCCTCGACGATCAGGCATTCGACGCCAGCGCCGTGTAAATGGCGGCCGGCGGCAATGCCGGCCGCGCCGCCGCCAATGATCACGACTTCGGTGTCGCTGTTCGCCATGCGAATGGTTCAACGCGGGTGGCGGCTGAAAGCACGAGCGTCGCGCCCGCCGCGAAGCCTACTCGTTGCGGCTGAGCTGGTGTTCTTCGGCGGTGCGCTCGAACGTCTCGGCGGGGTTCTTGATCCGGTAGCACAACCGGTTGTCGTTTTCGACCGGCACCAACCGCGTGACCTGGTACTGGCCGCGGGCGGACATATGGCCGAACTTCGATTCGAAATAGACTTGGGCGCCGACGGCATATCTATGGGGCATGGCGCGGGTCGCTCCGTGTGCGGCTGATACTCAAAGCCCGAAGGTGAACGCTGCTGTCACGCCCGGCCGGATTTGGCGCCGTCAGTTCACTGTCATCGGGCGCTTGAGCGGGTAATTCTCGCTCTCGTACAGCGTGCGGATGTCCTGGTGGCCGAGCCGGTCGTTGGCGCTCTCGATATAGGCGCCGAGCAGCAGCGCCTCGGGAAGCTCCTCGATTGCGAAGCGGATCGCGTCGGCGGCGCGGTCAAACCGGCGATATTTGATCTTGTTGCTGATCTTGCGGTTGCGGGCCGGAAACAACTCGGCGGGGGCGGCGAAATCGAATTTGGACAAGGCGTGCTCCATGAAAAAAATTGACGGCGAGTGCTGCTTATAACGGCGGGTGTTGCTTATATATGGGGACGATTGCGCCGAAATTACAGGCGCAGAATGCATATGTTTTTCCTGAAAACGTTAATTACAGGCTGCAAGCGGCGAAAACGGCGCCGTAATCGCAGCTAGCCGCCGGCGCCCATTCGGCCAAGCCAGATGCCGACGCCGAACACGATGCCGCCGCCGACGATCACCTGGGCGATGGTGACCAGCAGGCCGGTCTTCATGGACTGGTAGCGGATAAACGCAATCCCGATCAACTCGATAACGACCACGACGTAAGCGACATTGAGCGCGGCGTTGAGATTTGAAATCAGGAACGGAAAGGTGTGCAACATGCCGCCGATCGCGGTGGCGACGCCGATGATGGCGCCGCGCAACAGCGGCGCGCCGCGGCCGGCATGGTGCCGTCGTCCGAGCGCGCCTCGGCAAGTCCCATGCTGATGCCGGCGCCCAGCGACGCCGCGAGCTCGACGAAGAACGCGTTGTCCGGCTCGCCGGTCAGCCCGGCGGCGGCAAACAGCGGCGCCAGCGTCGACACTGCGCCATCCATTAGGCCGAGCAGCGCCGGCTGTACTTTCTGCAGCACAAAGCTTTTGCTGGCGCGTGCCATGATCATGCGCCCTCGATCGATGATCTACGTGGATGACTTTAAGCGGCTTCGCTAAATCCGCCGCATCAGCACCAGCACCAACAGCACCAGCACGACCAGGCCGAGCCCGCCCGACGGATAATAGCCCCAGTCGTGGCTATAGGGCCAGGTCGGCAAGGCGCCGAGCAGCAAAATAATGACGATGATGAAAAGGATTGCCCGCATTGCAGCCTCCCGAGAATCAGCCGGAGCCCAACGCGCGGTTTCCGCCGTTGGTTCCCGGCCGAGGTGGTGGGCCAGCAGCCGGGTCAGGCCAGGTCAGGTCTTGCGCTTTTCCATCAACTCGATCAGGCGGCCGAGCTTGGCGTTGATCTGGCCGAGATGATAGGCGGAAAATTCTTCGGCATAGGCCAGACGCTCGGGAGCGCCTTGCGCCTGCTCGTTGCGGATCAACGGCATAAAGTCGCCGGCAAACAGCGCCTGGTAGCGGTCGCGGATCTGATGATTTTCGGCCATTGGGACCCCCATCGGTGAAACCGACGGTCTAGCAGCGAGGCGTTAATAATCAGCCGGGTGTAATACTCGCATCGACTTTGCGCGCGATGAAGCGCACACCGGAGCCATGATGACAGAACGGGATGGCTTATTGCGAGGGCCCGCCGATCTGACGCGCATCGACGTTGATGCCGCCGCCGAGATGCGGCACTGGGTGCGCGAACTTGGCCGTCCGGCCGGCCAACTGCGAGATGCCGTGAGCGCGGTCGGGCCCCTTGTCGCCGACGTGCGCATTTATCTGCAGCGGCGTTCGCTGTACCGGTTGCGATGATGACCCGCACGCAACGCCGGCCGACCTGGCCGCCGCGCACGATCGTGACGATGCGCCGCCGCCGCAAGCTTTTCGCTAGACCTTGGCCGGCGCTTCGACTGCGGTAACCGGCGTGTAAGCGCGCGCGGTTGCGTCGTAGACCGCGACTTCGACCACGGGAAAGCTCTGCTTGAGCTTTACGCCGGCCGCCATCGCCTGCTCCGCGGTGTCGTAGCGCGCCTTCAGCTTGCGATCGACCGACAGCACAAAGCCATCCTTTGGCATCACGTTGGCGCGCAGATTTTCCGGCCTCTTCTTGGGTTCTCGCGTGTCTTTGGTGTCTTTGATTTCTTGAGCCATGTGCTTTCTCCCTGAGCTGTTAGAAATCGGCGATGTTGAGGTCGTAGGAACCCTTGCGGCCGCGCGCATAGACCTTGGCGGCCACCGCGTAAATCTGGTCGCGGTGGGCGTCAAACGCGCTCAGCAGCGCGGCTTCGCCGGGCTGGATGTCCGGATCAAGCCGCTTGAGCGCGTCGGCGGCGAGGAAAAAGGAGTTTTCCATCGAGCGGTCGTAGCCCCAGAAGCGGACCATGCGTCGCGTCGCGTCGTAACTGCGGCTCTGGTTCGGGAAATTTACTGTCATGAAGGATGCTGCGCCTTTCCGCTGGCCAAGTTCGAGAAAAAACCCGGCAACGCGCCGGGCCTTACTCGCACAAACGCACGCAACAAGAAAACGAACAGCTTACTTCTGCTGCTCATTCGGCTTGGTGCCGGGCTTATCGCCCTGATTCTGCTGCTGCGGGGCCGGGGTGGCAGTGCCCGGAGCGGGGGTCTTGGGGGCTTCATTGGAGCCGCCTTGCTGATTAGTCATGGGTAAAAACTTTCAAAAAAAAACGGAAGAATGTCTTTGTGCAGTACTTTGAACAAATGGTGCTTTTTGGCGGCAATACAAGAGCGGCAACTGGCTTATCGTGCGCGATGCCCAATAACGCGCTGCACGACGAGGCCCGCTACAATCAGCACGGCGGCGAGTCCGACTTGCGTCTTGAGATAGGGGTAGATCAGCAGGAGCAAGCCCGCGGCAGGAAGGCCGATTAATTCGACGCGGGAAAATCCGCGTGCGAGGCCGACGCGAACCAGATAAGCCACCGGCACCGCCAGCACCACCAGGTCGTACATATAAAGATATGGCGTCGCGATCAGCGCGGCGGCGGCGAGCGCCGCGGCCTTCAGCGCGAACTCGGTCTTGCTGCGCCACAGGTGGAATATCGTGACGGCTAAAGCCAGCGTGGTGGCGGCCTGCACGCCCCACGCCAAGGTTTCGCTACCGCCATGAGCGCGGATCAGGCCGAACAGGCTTTGCAGGCGGTCGAAGTCGGCGAGGCCCTGGCCGAGCACGGCGGCGCTGGTGGCGGGCATCCAGTGAAAAAACGCCGTCCAGCTTTCGCTGCCGAAGGCAAGCAGCGACAGCACGATCATCAGGCCTGCGGTGGCGGCGGCGCCAGCGATGACGCGCCAGCGCGCACCGGCGATTAAAGCGAGCGGAAACAGCAGGCCGAAATGCGGCTTGTAGGCCAGCAGTCCCAGACAGACGCCGGCGAGGACGGGCCGGCGTTCCAGCAGCGTCAGCGTGCCGCCGATCAGCGCGGCGGTGAGAAAACCGTTTTGCCCGGCGGCGGCGTTCCACAGCGCGGCGGGAAAGCCGAGCGCGAGAAAATATCCGGCGCGCTCGCCAACGATGCTGCGAATGGCGAAGGCATAAAGCGGCAGGGTCGCGGCGAGCCAGAACATCGCCGCTGGCAGAAACGGCAGCAACGCCAGTGCAGCAGCAGCAAACAAGAACGGCGGCGGGTAGTGCCAGCCGAAATAATTGTCGAACGGGTGGCCGACCGCGGTAATTTCGGCGGCCTTGTGCGCGGTCCAGTCGTAGGCAAGCGCGGCGTTACCGTCGAGCGCCAGTCTGCCGGCCGCCCAGACATTGACAAAGTCGGAGGCAAGCGGGCGGCCCTGCGGGTCGAGCAGCCATTGCCCGGCGATCAGCGCGCCGCCAAGCACGATGCTATAAGCGAGCGCCAGCGTGACGCCGGCGATCGCGACGACGCGCGGGGCGGAATAACTCCGCTCATTCCCGCGCAAGCGGGAATCCAGTTCTTTCTTTGCGTGTTGCAAAGACTGGGTCCCGCTGGAGCCTGTGCCCGGGCTGGCGAAGCCGGGCCCGGGTACGGGGACGAGCGGATAACTGGCGCGACTTGTCACGACGCGTTCAAGGCTCGCCGCACGACTATTCCCGCGACGATCAGCACAGCGGCAAAGCCGACCGGCGCAGTGACGAACGGGAACGCCGCAATCAGCGCGCAGGCGAGCGCGATGGTGGCGGGCTCACCCGGCAGGAAGCCATCGGCGCGGGCCAGACGGAACAGGAAGGCGAGCGGCACTGCCAGCACCACGAGGTCATAAGTGTAGAGATAGGGCGTCGCCAGCATGGCGCCGGCGCCGAGCGCGGCCGCCTTGATTTCGTAGTCCACGCGGCTTCGCCAGATCGCGACGACGCCGAGCGCCACCGCGGCGCTGACCGGAATTTGCACGGCCCAGGCCAGGCCCTCGCTGCCGCCGAGCATGCGGGTGAGGCCGAACGCGGTTTGCAGCTTGCCGAAGTTCGCCCAGCCGTCGGTCAGGAAGGCTTGCGAGGTGTGCGAGATCGACGGAAAGAACGCGAGCCAAGTCTCGATGCCGAACACGAGCGCGGACGCCGCCGCCAGCGCCGCGGCGGTGATCGCCGCGGTGGCGAAGACGCGCCAGTGCCCGGTGACGGCCAGCACGACCGGAAACAGCAGGCCGAGATGCGGCTTGTAGGTTAGCGCCCCGAGCAGCACGCCGGCGATCACCGGCCGCGCATTCAGCAACAACAGCGCGCCGCCCATCAGGCCGGCGGTGAGGAATCCATTTTGCCCGACCACGAAGTTCGACAGGATCGCGGGGAATGCGGCGGCGAGTAGATAGCCGCTGCGGTCGCCGACGATCGCCCGAACAACGCAGACGTAGGCCAGAAAAGTCGCGAGCAACCACAGAATATAGGCAGAGGAATACGGCAGTAGCGCCAATGGTGCTGCCGCGAACAGGAAGATCGGCGGATAATGCCAGCCGAAATAGCCGTCGAACGAATGGCCGACCGCGACCACTTCCATCGCTTTGTGCGCCGGCCAATCATAAGCATTGGCGCCAAGGCCTTGCAGCGCCAGCTTTCCCGCCGCCCAGACGTTGACGAAGTCGGATTCGACGCCGTTGCCGTCCGGCGCGACGATCCAGATACCCTGCCAATAGGCCGCCGCTAGATAGACCGCGTGGGCGATCGCCAGCGCGATGCAAATCAACTCGGCCGGCCGCGCCAGCGCCGGCGTTGCACGCACGGATGAAAGATCGAAAACTGCCATATCCGGACGCTAAGACGGGCCACTTAAGAAGCCATAAAGCGCCAATGGAACGCCGCTTTGTGCGGCGCATTAACTCTTATTGCGCTGCAACATAAATTGCGGCACACTGAACCGGGTCGTTTCAGGAGGCTCTGCCATGCCGGCCAATGCCAAGCTGAAGAGCGTCAAGGATCTTTACGAGATCGGTGAAATCCCGCCGCTCGGCCATGTCCCGGAGAAAATGCATGCCTGGGTGATCCGGCAGGACCGTCACGGCCCGCCTGAACAGGCGATGCAGCTCGAAGTGGTGCCGACCTGGCCAATCGGCGAGGACGAGGTTCTGATCCTCGTGATGGCGGGCGGCGTCAATTACAACGGCATTTGGGCCGGACTCGGTCAGCCCATTACGCCGTTCAGTGTCCATAAACAACCGTTCCACATCGCCGGCTCCGACGCTTCGGGCATCGTCTGGGCAGTCGGTGCCAAGGTCAGGCGCTGGAAGGTCGGCGATGAAGTCATCGTCCACTGCAACCAGGACGACGGCGACGACGAGGACTGCAATGGCGGCGACCCGTTGCTGTCACCATCGCAACGCATCTGGGGCTATGAGACACCGGACGGCTCGTTCGCGCAGTTTTGCCGCGTGCAGTCGCGCCAGTTGATGCAGAAGCCGGCGCATCTGACCTGGGAAGAATCGGCGTGCTACACGCTGACGCTTGCCACGGCGTACCGCATGTTGTTCGGCCATTCGCCGCATACCCTCAAGCCTGGCGACAATGTTCTGGTGTGGGGCGCCTCGGGCGGGCTCGGCGTATTCGGCGTGCAACTTGTCGCGGCGTCGGGCGCCAACGCGATCGGCGTCGTCTCCGACGAATCAAAAACCCAGTACGTGATGGATCTCGGCGCCAAGGGCGTCATCAACCGCAAGGAGTTCAACTGCTGGGGCCAGTTACCTCAGGTCAACTCCCCCGAATACAACGAGTGGAGCAAGGAAGCCCGCCGCTTCGGCAAGGCGATCTGGGATGTCACCGGCAAGCGCGATGTCGACATCGTGTTCGAGCATCCGGGCGAGGCGACCTTCCCGGTGTCGTCGATGGTGGTCACGCGCGGCGGCATGGTGGTGTTCTGCGCTGGCACCACAGGCTTTAATATCACCTTCGACGCGCGTTACGTCTGGATGCGGCAAAAGCGTATTCAGGGCTCGCATTTCGCGCACCTCAAGCAGGCCTCGGCCGCCAACCGCTTCGTGCTGGAGCAGCGGATCGACCCATGCATGAGCGAAGTGTTCGGCTGGAGCGATATCCCGCTCGCCCACACCAAGATGTGGAAGAACCAGCATCCGCCCGGCAACATGGCCGTGCTGGTCAACGCGCCGGCGACCGGGCTGCGGAGTTTCGATGACGTGATCGAGGCGACGGGCGTCTGACTCGGCCGACCACTTTGGCCGGCCGCTGATGTTTTTCCCGCGCGAGCGCGATCACGGAATTTAGCTCGCCACCGTAGAGAAAGATCGACGCGTTGATGTAGAGAAAGATCAGCGCGATCATGGCCGAAGCCAGGCCCGCATACATCGTTACATAGCCGTAGGCGAACTCGGCCAGATAGCGGCCGAACAATTCGCCGCTGAGCAGCCACAACAACAACGTTGCAAGGATACCCGGCGCAACCTCGGAGAGGCTGCGCCGGCCGGCTGGTAGCCACAAATGCACGATGATCAGCGCGGTGATGATGACCAGCGCCGCCGTGGCAAACCGCGCGAAGGTGACGAGTTCGCCAAACGGCTCGAGAGCCGGAACATATTTGGTCAGCTTGGCCCAGATCAGCGGCGCCAACACCACCAGGAATGAGAACGCCAGCATTGCCACCGCGCCGATGATCACGTAGACGACCGACTCGATCCGCAGCAGCCACCACGAACGCTGCTCGTTGATGTTGTAGGCGCGATTCAACCCGATCCGCAGACTTTCGACGCCACTCGACGCGAAATAGAGCGCGAATACCGCGCCGAACGTCAGCGCGCTGCCTTGCAGGCTGGTGAGCACGCCCTTGATGTCGAGCGCGAGCGGCGCCGCAACCTGTTGCGGCCAGGCTTCAAGGAGAATTCGCGCCGCCTCATCTGCTAGCTCTTTGGAGCCGAAAAAGAAGCCGGCCAGCGCCGTCACGACGATCAGAAAAGGGAATAGCGCCATCAGCGCGGAAAGCGCGATGTAGCTTGCGATGCCCCACCCATCGTCCTTGAGGAAAGCGAGAAAGGCGTCGAACGAGACCTGGAGGTATCGCAGAAGAAACGTCACGTCATGAATCCTGCTAGTCCCGCGCAAGAACAAGACCTAGCATAAAGCAAGTTTGGGATGTTCGCTTGCGCAGGAACGCGCGGCCTGACCTTAGGCCGCCTGCACATTGGCGAGGAACTGCCGTACTTCGCCTTCGAGACTTTCCGCCTCGATCGCCACCGAATCGGCCAGGCCCTTGACGTCGGCCGCGGTGGTGCGCGCGTCGGCGGTGACGTTGAAGACCCGGCTCATCGCCTCGGCGCCGCAGCGCGCCTCGCCCGATGCAAGATTGACGCCCTCGGTGATCAACGACACCGCGGCGCTCTGCTGGCCGACGGTGCCGGCTACGGTCGCGGCGATCGCCGCCATTTCCTGGATCACGCCGTTGACCTGCTCGATCGCCTGCGCGGCGTCGGCCGCCGCCGTTTGAATGGCGCCGATCTGACCGGCGATTTCCTCGGTGGCTTTCGCGGTCTGGCCGGCCAGCGATTTGACTTCCGCGGCCACCACGGCAAAGCCCCGGCCGGCTTGGCCGGCCCGCGCCGCCTCGATCGTGGCGTTGAGCGCCAAAAGATTGGTCTGTCCGGCGATCGCCTGAATAAGCCCGACCACCTCGCCGATGCGGGTTGCCGCGCTGCCGAGTTGCGTCATCGTCGCTACGGTGCGCTGCGATTCCGATACCGCGCGCTGCGCGACGTCGGTGGATTTACCGGCTTGCGCCGAGATTTCACTGATCGAGGCCGCCAGCTCTTCGACCGATCCCGCCGCGGTGGTGACATTTTCCGACGCCGCGTTGGCGCGCTGTTCCGCGGTACCTGCCTCGGTTGAAACCGTGTCGGCGGCCTTGGTGAGGTCGCTCGAGCTCAATTCCAGTTTCATCGCCGCCCCGCGCAAGCGCGACAGCGCGGTTTCCACCGAGCGCTTGAACGCGGCAATCGCCGACGAGATCGTCTCGCCGCGCAGCTCCTGCGCCTGATTGGCTTCCGTCTGTGTCGCCGCCAACTTCTCGCGTTCCAGCATGGTGTCGCGGAACACGATGACGGTGCGCGCCATTTCGCCGATTTCGTCGCGCGCATGAGTCGCCGGAATCCGCGCCGTGGTGTCGCCGGTGGCAAGCCGTTTCATCGCCGTGGCCAGACCATGGATCGGGCGGGTGATGCTGCGGCCAATCAACCAACTCAAACCGAGCCCGATCGACACCATGGCAATGCCGACCGCGATGATGCTTGCGCGGGTGCGGGCCTGCGACGCGGTCAAGGTCCCGGAAGCCTGCGCGGACGCATCACTTGCCGACGCGATGATGGCGTCGGCGCGCGGCAACATATTTTGGCTGTCGATATCGATCAGCGCGCGAAGCGGATAAGCGCGACTTGATACCTCAATCCATTTGCTAAAGGTGTCGGCATAGCTTTTTACCTCTTGCTCGAGCCGATCCTTCATCTCGGGCGTGCCGTCGACATCATCGAAAGTGCCGGTGAATGTCTTATAAGCCTTGAAGAACAGGAGGCGCGTCAAGTCGCTCGACGCCAGCCGGTATTCAGCCTCATAGTGCCGCATGACAAGGAGCGACATCATCAATTTTCGGGCGTCGGCGGCATTGAGCCAGGTCATGTTCTCGTTGATGATCCGCTCAATTCCATTTCCCGTGTTGCGCAGCCAGCTGCGCCAACCGCCCGCGTCATCACAACCAAGAGCGTTCTGCTCTGTGACAAACCGGTAGAAAGTCC
>JBPCQM010000246.1:0-4229 GCA_050998115.1 Pseudolabrys sp.
AGTAAACGCTGGTGCCGGCGCCTTTGGCGCCGAACCGCTGCATCGGCCCGCACTCAACCGCAATCTTGTGCGCGGTCAAATGCGCGATTGCGCCGTCGATCAGGCCGTCCCATTCGAAGCACAGGTCGCTGTTGCCTGGCTGCACCGGCAGTCGGGCGACTTCGGCAGGCCTGACACCCGGTCCGTGCACGTTGAGCTGCTTGTCGCCGAACCGGTAGGCGAACCCGGCGTCGCGCTGGATTAGCTCGGCACCCATGACGTCGCGGTAAAATACATTCGAGTGCTGCCAATCGCTGACGTGAATGACGCAATGATCGAGTTTGCTCGGAACTTGCATGTTTTAACCCTTTTCGCGCATCAGCCGGCCGCGCTCGCGCTCCCACGAGCGCTTCTTTTCGGTCGCGCGCTTGTCGAACAGCTTCTTGCCCTTGGCCAGCGCGATCTCCAGTTTGGCGCGGCCCCGTTCATTAAAATACAGCTTGAGCGGCACGATGGTCATGCCCTCGCGTTCGACCGCGCCGGCCAGCTTGTTGATCTGGCGCTGGTGCAACAGCAGCTTGCGCGGCCGCTTCGGCGCGTGGTTGAAGCGGCTGGCCTGCCGATATTCCGGAATATTGGCGTTGATCAGCCAGATTTCGCCGTTCTTGGCGTCGGCATAGGATTCCGCGATCGTCGCCTTGCCGGAGCGCAATGACTTGACCTCGGTGCCTGTGAGGGCGATGCCGGCCTCATAAACCTCGCCGATTTCAAAGTTAAACCGCGCCTTGCGGTTATCCGACACGACTTTGAGCGCGCGCTTGGGCTTGCTGGCCATTCGCCTTATTTAGCGCGATTTCAGCAAATCGCGAATTTCGGTCAGCAGAATTTCCTGTTTCGACAACGCCGGCGCCTTCTCGGCTTCCTTCTTCATCAGTCTGCCGAGCGCCCGGATCGCCATGAAAAGCACAAACGCGATGATGATGAAGTTGAGCGTGTTCGTGAGGAAATTGCCCCACGCCAGCACCGCGCCCTGCTTCTTCGCCTCGACCAATGATGTGGCGGTGACCTTGGCCGAGAGCGGCGTGAAGTAATTGGAAAAATCCAGTCCGCCGGTGGCGGCGCCGATCAGCGGCATGATGATGTCAGCAACCAATGACGAGACGATGCCGCCGAACGCCGCGCCGATGATGACGCCGACCGCAAGGTCGACCACGTTGCCCCGCAGCGCGAACTTCTTGAATTCTTCGAGCATGCGCGCAAGACCCGGTTAGTTGATCAGACCCGCATGCACCATGGCTTCACGCACTGCCGTCTTTGACTTATCCGACAGCGGCACCATCGGCAGGCGCACCAGATCGGAGCACTTGCCGAGCAGCGACAGCGCATATTTCACCGGCGACGGGTTGGTCTCGATGAAAAGATTCTGATGCAGCGGCAAAAGCTTGTCCTGCAGCTTGAGCGCAGCGGCGTAGTCGCCCTTCAGGCAGGCGCTCTGAAATTCGGCGCACAGCCGCGGCGCCACATTCGAGGTCACCGAGATACAGCCGTGGCCGCCATGCGCCATGAAGCCGATGCAGGTGCCGTCTTCGCCGGATAGTTGATTGAAGTCCTCGCCGATCGCGGCCCGCTGTTGCGAGACACGCAGCACATTGGCGGTCGCATCCTTGACGCCGGCGATATTCTCAAGTTCGAACAGCCGCTTCATGGTGTCGACCGACATGTCGACCACCGAGCGGCCCGGAATGTTGTAGATCAGGATCGGGATGCCGATCGCGTCGTTGATCGCCTTGAAGTGCGCATACATGCCGTCTTGGGTCGGCTTGTTATAATACGGCGTCACGATCAACACCGCGTCGGCGCCCGTCTTCTCGGCATGCCGGGAATATTCGATTGCCTCCTTGGTCGAATTGGAACCAGCGCCGGCGATCACCGGAACCCGGCCGGCGGCCTGCTCAATGCACCACTCGATGACCTGTTCATGTTCCTCAGGCGACAGCGTGGGACTTTCGCCGGTGGTTCCCGTCGGCACCAAGCCGTTGGTTCCCTCGGCGATTTGCCAATCGACTAGGCCGCGGAACACCTTCTCGTCGATGGAGCCGTTCTTGAAAGGCGTCACAAGAGCAGTAAAAGAGCCTCGAAACTTGGTCTTGGCGGTCATGACAGGATCCTTGGCCGGGCGGGGCAAGCCTTAAGAGTTGCGCAACGGCTTACCCGCATAGATATCGGGTCGCGGGCTGCCTTGAAAGGGCTTCGCATAACCCGTCACCACGCACTTGCCCCGGATTTGCCGCCGTCCCATCCTACCTATCTGGGCCGGAGATTGCCTTTGGCGTCAAGGATACCGGCCAAATTGGGGTGCCAGCGCGGGACGAATCTGGCACAAAAATCAAAGGCTAAGCTTGGGATGACCGTTGACTGACCGCCATTGTCTCCGCGCGATCCTTGCCGTCTCGGCAATCGCCGCCACCGGCGCCGCGTCCGCGGCACCGTTGCCGCGTCCGCGTCCGGATGTCCCGCCCATCGTTTACGTCGCGCCGAAGCCGGTTGCCGTCGCCCAGCGCATTCCGTTGCCGCGCAAGCGTCCGCATTCGGATACCGCCGTCACCGAAGCCTTTGCACAGGCTAGCGTCGGGCTGCGCGGCGGTTTGTTCACGGCGAGCGCGATGTTCAAGCCGCTGGCTCGCCCCGCCTCCGGGCCCTTTGCAGTCGCACCCACGACCGCCACTTCCTCGGCCGACGTCGCCGCCGTCAAAAATGTCATCGAACTGACGCGCTCCGGTAAGGAAGCCGACGCCGAGGCCGCGCAACGTTCGATCGCCGATCCGGTCGCTCGCAAGCTTGCCGAGTGGGTGATCTTGCGCAGCGACAACACCAAGCCGGCGTTCCGGCGTTACGCCGCCTTTATCGACGAAAATCCGGCCTGGCCTCACGTGCCGCTGTTCCGCCGCCGCGCCGAAAATGCACTGTGGAACGACAAGCTCGACGACGCCACCGTCCGCAATTTCTTCGCGCGACGCCAGCCGACCACCGCCAAGGGCCGCCTCGTACTGGCGCGTGCGTTGCTTGCGGGTGGCGACCGCGCCGGCGCCGAATCGCTGGTTCGATATACCTGGCGCGAAGACGATCTATCCGCCGATGTCGAGCGCATGACGCTTGACATGTTCGGATCGATGATCACGTCGGCCGATACCCGATACCGGATGGACCAGCGTTTTTATCTGAGCGACGTCGGCACCGGCATGCGCGCGGCGCAGCGCCTCGGCGGCAACGATCTCGCGATCGCGAAAGCGTGGGAAGCGGTAATCCAAAAAGGCGGCAACGCCAAGACCTTGCTCGACGCCGTGCCGGCGGCCTCGCGCAAGGACGCCGGCTATATTTTCGCGCGCGCCGCCTGGCTGCGGCGCACCAATCACGCCGCCGAAGCCGGCGCGCTGATGCTGACCGCGCCAAACGATCCGGCTGCGTTGGTCGATATCGATCAGTGGTGGATCGAGCGGCGGTTGCTAATCCGCACGCTGCTTGACGACGGCGAGATCCAGACCGCGTACCGCATCGCGCGCGACACGCCTTCGCCGCCCAAGAGCAATTACCGGGTCGATCAGCACTTCACCGCCGGCTGGATTGCGCTGCGGTTCATGCACGATCCGGCGACCGCCGCGGCGCATTTCGCCCGCATTAACGAAGGCACCCTTAATCCCCATGCGCTGGCGCGCGGCGGCTATTGGCAAGGCCGCGCCGCCGAAGCGATGGGTCACAAGGCCGAGGCCAGGGCGTTTTATGAGGCGGCTGGGCATCACAGCGCGACTTATTATGGCCAGCTCGCCCGTGCGCGGCTTGGCTTGACCGACCTTGGATTGCGCGGCGCGCCCAAATTCACCCCGCGTGAGCACGCGGCGCTCAATAATCTCGAAGTGGTGCGCGCGGTCGAAATTCTGTACGCGCTCGACCAGCGCGACCTGATCGCGCCGATTTGCGCGGAACTGGGCGAAAGCGCCACTGATATTGCCGGCACGGCGATGCTAACCGAAACCGCAGCAAGCCATAATGACGGCCGCGCCGTGCTGCTGCTCGGGAAAGCCGCGCTGTCGCGCGGCATGCCGCTGGACTACTACGCCTATCCGACCACCGGCCTGCCAAATTACGCGCCGATCGTGCCGCCAGTGGAGCCCGCGGTGACCTATTCGATTGCGCGCCAGGAAAGCCACTTCAATCAGAAGGTCGTCTCGATCGCGAAAGCGATGGGATTGATG
>JBPCQM010000077.1:0-14896 GCA_050998115.1 Pseudolabrys sp.
GCATCTCGATGGTGACGAACAGCACCTTGTAGAGCGCGAAGAATACCGGGATCTGAATCATGATCGGCAGGCAGCCGGCCAGTGGATTGATTTTTTCGTTCTTGTAGAGCGCCATCAACTCTTGCTGCTGGCGCACCTTGTCGTCGGGATAGCGCTCGCGCAGCGCCTGCATCTGCGGCTGCACCGCCTTCATCTTGGCCATCGAGGCGTAGGACTTGTTGGCGAGTGGGAAGAAGATGATCTTGACCAGGACCGTCACCATCAGAATGGCGAGGCCGAAATTGCCGAACAGATGGAAGAAGAAATCCATCGCGAGGAACATCGGCTTGGTGATGAAGTAGAACCAGCCCCAGTCGATCAGCAGATCGAAGTGATTGAGGTTGAGTTCCTTGTTGTAGCCGCCGACGCTGCCGATCGGGAAATTGATGCCGACGGTGGCAACTTCCTTGGCGCCGGCGAACAACCGCGCATTGGCGGCGCCGGTGGCGCCGGGCGCCACGCTTACCGGATCAAGCAGATAATCGGTCTGGTAGGTCTTCTCGCTGCCGAGCATTCCGGAGGAGAAGCGCGCGCGCACCTTGGCGGTGG
Source organism: Pseudolabrys sp. (assembly GCA_050998115.1). GTDB lineage: Bacteria > Pseudomonadota > Alphaproteobacteria > Rhizobiales > Xanthobacteraceae > Pseudolabrys. Next base: position 589 of record JBPCQM010000077.1, read on the forward strand.
TGTCGGGCAACAGCGCCGCCGCCCAATATTTGTCGGTGATGCCAAGCCAGGCATTGGTGACGTCGAAGGCCGTGCTCTTCTTGTCCTCGGCCTGCTTGTAGGTTTGTGTTTGCTCGCCCTGCTCGCCCAGGTAGCCGATCAGGCCCTCGTGCAGGATGTAATAGCCTTGCGTCACCGGCGTGCCGTGCCGCGAGATCAACGCATAAGGATGCAGCGTCACCGGGCTCGAGGTTTTATTCGCGACCTCATCCTTGATGGTGAATAGGAACTTGTCGTCGACAGAGATAATGCGGCGGAATTCGAGGCCCTCGCCATTGTCGAAGGTCAGCGTCACCGGCGTGGTGACGCCGAGCGTTCCTGAGCCTTGCTGCGTCCAGGTAGTCTCGGCGGTCGGGACTTTGGTTTTTGCGGCCGCGTCGGCGACCCAGCCGAACTCCGCGTAAAACGGCTCGGGGCTGCCGGACGGCGACAGCAGCACGATGGCGGGCGAACCCGGATCGACGGTCTCGCGGAATTTCAGCAGCCGCAGGTCGTCGATGCGGCCGCCTTTGAGCGAGATCGAGCCGGTCAGGCTCGGCGTTGCGATATTGATGTGCGGCCGGTTGATCGCCTGGTCGCGGGTGACGGTCGCTCCCGCAACGCCCGGCGTCTTCTGCTCGACGCTGGCCGGCGCGCCGGGCGCGCCCTGCGAGGTGGGCGCCGGCACCGCGGATGGTTGCGACGGTTGCCCGGCTTGCGGCTTCGGCCCGACCTTTTGCTGCTGTTGCTGCTCCTGAATCTGCTTCTCTTTATTCATCTGCGGCATGCCGATGAAATATTGCCAGGCGATCAGCACGATCGCCGACAGCACGATAGCGAGAATGGTATTTTTCTGATCGTTCATGACGCGCCTACCGCCGTCGCGCGACCTGCATGCAGCCGATGCAACGCCCCCGAAAATTCCTCGACGATGCGCGCGAACGGCAGGCGCAACGCCGCGCGCCGCCCGACCAGCACATAGTCGTGTCCGGCGCGCAAACGCGTTACGCCGTTAAGTCGCACGATCTCGCGCAAACGCCGGCGCACGCGGTTGCGTTCGACCGCGTTGCCGACTTTCTTCGATACGGTAAAGCCGATGCGCACGGGTCCTTCATCGTTCCGTTTGCGTGCCTGCAGCACGAATGCCGCGGCCGGGACCTTAATCCCGGTTGCAGCGGCCAGGAAATCCGCCCGTTGCCTCAGGTGTTCCATGCTGGTCCGGCCGTAGCGCCGGGGGTCAGGCGCTGAGCCGCTTGCGCCCGCGCGAACGCCGCGCCGCCAGGACCTTGCGTCCGCCTTTGGTAGACATGCGTGCGCGAAATCCGTGGCGGCGCTTGCGCACCAGTTTGCTCGGTTGATAGGTCCGCTTCACGAGTGTTCTCCGGTGGTCGCGCCGGTGTTGCTCAATTGGCGCGGAGGTGTCCGGCCGATCCCGGGTCTGCGCGCAGTCCGCATTCGGGCAGGTGGCTGCGCGATTTGCGCGGCTTATACGGTAGGGTCTGTTGCCCGTCAATTCGAACGCTTGACCGCTTATTGCGGAAATGCGCGCTCAAGTGGCCCTCACAAGGCGGTGAGATCGCTTCGTTCGACCGCCCCGATGTGTATAGATCGCGGCTGCAATACCGCGCTCGATCTTGGCCCGATCATGTCCGTGCGAAACGCCAACACAAAAACTTCGGCCGCCGGCGCGCCGGCATGGCCGCTGCGGATCGCCATCCTCGCGGTGTTTGTGGCGTTGATTGCGATTGCCTATGCCACCGGCTGGCACCGGCTGCTCACGCTGGAGACTTTGGTGCGTCACCGCGCGGCGATCGACGCTTTTATCGGCGCGCATTATTTCGGCGCGCTGGCGATCTATATCGGCATTTATGTCATCAGCGTTTCGCTCTCGATCCCGGCCTCACTGCTGCTCACCGTGGCTGGCGGGATCTTATTTGGCGTCGTGGTTGGATCTTTAGCAGCGATCGTCAGCTCGGCCAGCGGCGGAACGATTGTGTTCCTGATCGCGCGCACGGCGCTCGGCGAAGGTCTGCTGCGCCGGGCCGGGCCGTTCGCGGCGAAATTTGCCGAAGGCTTTCGCGCCGATGCCTTCAGTTATTTGCTGTTTCTGCGGCTGGTCCCGCTATTTCCATTCTGGCTGGTCAATCTGGCGCCAGCGCTGTTTGGGGTGAACACGCTCATATTTATTACAGCCACGGTGCTCGGTATTGCGCCCGCAGCGTTCGCATATGCCTTTGTCGGCGCCGGCCTCGATAGCGTCATTGCAGCGCAGGAGGCTGCCTACCGCGATTGCCTCGCCGCAGGCCGTGACGGTTGCCGGCTGAATTTCGAGTTGCGCGACGCGGTGACGCCGGAACTCGTTGCGGCATTTGTAGCGCTCGGCCTGATTGCATTGATTCCGGTGGTGCTACGCCGGCTGCGTGCGCGCAAGCCTAAGCGCGGACAGGCCGGATCGTGAGGCCAGGGAGGGCGGCGATGGCGGAAAGATTGACGCCGGATATTTGCGTAATCGGCGCCGGTTCAGGCGGGCTGTCAGTCGCGGCCGCCGCGGCGGCGTTTGGCGTGCCGGTCGTTTTGATCGAGCGAGGCTCGATGGGCGGCGAATGCCTCAACACTGGTTTCGTGCCGTCCAAAGCGCTGCTTGCCGCGGCGAACCGGGTCGCCTTGATGCGAGGCGGCGAGAAATTCGGCGTTAGCGCGCAAAACGTCGCGGTCGATTTCACCGCGGTGCGCGCGCATGTTCGCGGTGTCATCGCCGCCCTTGCACCGGCCGATTCAACCGAGCGTTTCACCGGGCTTGGGGTGCGCGTAATCAAAGGCGAGGCGCGCTTTATCGACCGCCAGACCGTCGCGGTAAGCGATGAGTTTGAAATTCGGGCACGGCGGTTTGTGATCGCGACCGGTTCGCGCGCCGCGGCGCCGCCGATCCCCGGTCTCGATGCGACGCCGTTCCTGACCAACGAAACCGTGTTCGACCTAACTGAATTGCCCCGCCATCTCATTATCATCGGCGCCGGCCCGATCGGGCTTGAGCTGGCGCAGGCGTTCCGTCGGCTTGGCAGCGAGGTGACCGTGCTGGAAGCGGCGCAACCGCTCGCCAAGGACGATCCGGAATGTGCCGCGATCGTGCTGACCCAACTTGAGCGTGACGGTGTGATTATCCGCGATTACGTCGCCATCACGCGGGTCGAAGGAAAGGTTGGAGATATTGAAGTTGCGATCGGCAAGGGCGGCGAAGAAGAAATTGTCAAAGGTAGCCATCTTCTGGTTGCCGCCGGCCGCATGCCGGTGCTCGACGCGCTCCATCTCGATGCTGCCGGGATCAAGCGCGACCGCGGCGGCGTCGTGGCCGGAAACAATCTCAAGACTTCCAACAGGCGCGTTTATGTGATCGGCGATGCGGCCGGCCGCGCGCAATTCACCCACGCCGCTAACTATCACGCCGGCATCGTGATCCGGAACGCGTTGTTCCGCCTGCCGGCCAAGGCCGACAATGACGCGATCCCGTGGGTCACCTACACCGACCCCGAACTGGCACAGACCGGTTTAACCGAAGCGCAGGCCCGCGAGCGCGGCTATGCCATTCGCGTGTCGCGCTGGTCCTTTCATGACAATGACCGCGCCCAGGCCGAACGCGACACCCGCGGCCATATCAAAGTCATCACCACCAAACGCGGAAAAATCCTGGGCGCCACCATCGTCGGCGCCCAAGCCGGCGAGCTTATTACAACATGGACTTTAGCGATCACGCAGGGTCTAAACATCCGGGCTTTTACCGGCATGACAATTCCCTATCCGACGCGCTCGGAGATCGGAAAGAGGGCCGCGATCGACTTTTTTACGCCCAGTTTGACGAGTTCCCTGCTGCGGCGGATTATTGGATTCCTGCGCGTCTTCGGCTGAGGCCAGGCGTATCATGAGGCGATCTTGAGCGACGACCAGACCCGCTCGGCGGCAACCGGCGACTTGCCCGGCAAAATTCCGGCATTTCGTTTTGGACTTTCCGGCAGGTTGCTGTCCCTCACCGTTCTGTTCGTGATGGTGGCGGAAATTCTCATTTACGTGCCGTCGATCGCCAACTTCCGGCTTAACTGGCTCAACGACCGGCTGGCAGCGGCGCACACCGCCGCGCTGGTGCTGGATGCCGCGCCGAGCGGCATGGTGCCGGAAAGCCTGGCGCGTCAGATTCTCGAAAGCGTCGGCGCCCGCGCGGTTGCCATGAAGATGGGCAGCCAGCGCCGGCTATTGGCGGTTTCTGACATGCCGGCCAAAGTGGATCACGACGTCGATATGCGTTCGGTGTCCTGGTACCGCGCGATCTATGATGCGTTTGAGAGTCTGCTCGACGCCGATGATTATGTGATGCGGGTCGTCGGTCCAGCGCCAATGGGCGGCGACTTTCTCGAAATCATTCTCGACGAGGCTCCGCTGCGAGCGGCGATGCTACGTTTTTCCGGGAACATCCTGTTGTTGTCGCTGCTGATCTCCGGCATCACCGCGGCGCTGGTGTTCTTTGCGCTGCATTATCTTCTGGTTCGCCCGATGCGGCGCATCACCAGCAACATCATGGCGTTCCGCGCCGATCCGGAAAATCCGGAACGGGTGATCGCCAGCTCGGGCCGCAACGACGAGATTGGCATGGCCGAAAACGAATTGGGCGCGATGCAGCGCGATCTCGCTTCGATGCTGCATCAGAAAAGCCGGCTGGCCGCGCTTGGGCTCGCGGTGTCAAAGATCAATCACGACCTGCGCAACCTTCTGGCATCGGCGCAATTGTTTTCCGATCAGTTGTCGAGTTCACTCGATCCCAAGGTGCAGCGCTTTGCGCCGAAGCTGATGCGCGCGCTCGAACGCGCAATCGCGTTCTGCCAGTCGACGCTGTCTTACGGCGCCGCACAGGAAACGCCGCCAGATCGCAAACCTGTCGTGCTCGAGCCGCTGCTCGAAGAAGTGCACGAGACGCTTGGATTTAGTCTCGAAACCCCGATCCGCTGGATCGTCGCGCTGGAGCGTGGCCTGACGGTTGAGGCCGACCGCGAGCAGTTGTTCCGCATTCTCGTCAATGTGGCGCGCAACGCCATGCAGGCTTTGGAAGCGCGCGGCGCGCGCGATCCGGCGCGCGACCAGATTCGCGTCACCGGTCGCCGGGAAGGCGCGGTGGCGGTGATCGAGGTCTCGGACACCGGGCCGGGCATTTCCGGCCGGGCCCGCGCGCACTTGTTCGAGGCGTTCCAAGGCTCGAGCCGCGCCGGCGGCAGCGGGCTCGGCCTCGCCATCGCCGCCGAACTGGTGCATGCCCACGGCGGCGAGATTCGTCTGATCGACGGGACGATCGGCGCCACCTTCCGCATCGCCATCCCGGACCGCGCCGTCAAGCTCGACCGCAATAGCGACGCGCGAGTGAGCGCGTAACGCGCGGGGAACACCGCGCCTCGCGCGGTGTTTATGAATGGGGAGCGATTGCGCGCCCATTGGAACAACAGCATGGCACCGTCAGCAGCGATCTCCACCCGGGCGCTTGGGCTCGCGACCGCGGTGCCGCCGCACCGGCTCGATCAAGGCGATGTCGCGCAGTTCGCCCGCCGGGTTTATGCGCGCAGTTTCGCGCGTTACCCGAAACTCGCGGATGTCTATATCAACGCCGGCATCGATCATCGTTATTCGGTGCGGCCGCTCGAATGGTTCGAGCGTCCACATGACTGGCGCGAGCGCACCCAAGCTTATCTTGACGGTGCCGACGCGCTGTTCGTCGAGGCGGCCGGCGCCGCGCTCAAGCGCGCCAAGGTGGCCGCGCGCGACGTCGACGTCATCGTCACGGTATCGTCGACCGGGATCGCCACACCTAGCCTCGAGGCGCGGGTCGGCCAGCAACTCGGCTTCCGCCCCGGCGCCACCCGCGTTCCGGTGTTCGGCCTTGGCTGCGCTGGCGGCGTCTCCGGCCTCTCGATCGCCTCGCGCCTGGCGCGCGCCGAGCCCGGCGAGATCGTGCTGCTGGTGGTGGTCGAGCTCTGCACACTGGCGTTTCGCAGCGACCGCGGTGCCAAGGCCGACGTGATTTCCTCGGCGTTGTTCGGCGACGGCGCGGCGGCAGTGGTGTTGCGTGCCGCCAAGAGCGATCACGGCGCGCTGCAGATCGGCGCTTCCGGCGAATATACCTGGCCCGATACGCTCGACATCATGGGCTGGTCGATCGACCCGACCGGCTTCGGCGTCGTGCTATCGCGGTCATTGCCGCGCTTTGTCGAGCAGCGGCTGGCGGCGCCGGCGCGCCGTTTCGCCAAGTCGGCCAAACTCGGTTCGCCGCGCTACATCTGCCATCCTGGCGGCGCCAAGGTGCTCGACGCGGTGGAAAGCGCGCTTGATTTGCCCGAGGGTGCCTGTGCTGACGAACGACGGGTGCTGCGCGACTACGGCAACATGTCGGCGCCGAGTGTGCTGTTCGTGCTCGAACGCGCGATGCGGCGCGGCCTGAAAAAACCGGCGGTGATGGCGGCGCTTGGGCCGGGCTTCACCGCGAGTTTTGTCGCGGTCAATTCCGGCGCTGTGTGAGCCGGCCGATGGGTCAAGGCGGCTGGCTGATAGCCTTTCTGGTCGCGCAGCGGCTCGCCGAGCTTGGGTTGGCGCGATGGAACGCCAACCGGCTGCTGGCGCGCGGTGGCGTCGAATTCGGAGGCGCGCATTATCCGCTGCTGGTCGCGCTGCATGCGTTCTGGATCATGGCGTTGTGGGTGTTCGGTCACGACCGGCCCGTCAATCTATTCTGGCTCGCGGTGTTCGCCGCGCTTCAGGCCGGACGCGTGTGGGTGATCGCATCGCTGGGGCGGCGCTGGACCACGCGCGTGATCGTGCTGCCGGGCTCGCCGCCCGTCGCCAACGGACCATATCGCTTTATACGTCATCCGAATTATTGGGTCGTGACCGGCGAGATCGCGGTTGTGCCGCTCGCGCTTGGCCTGCCGGCGCTGGCGCTGATATTTTCGCTGGCCAATGCGGCGGTGCTCTATCTTCGCATTTCGACCGAGAACGCCGCGCTCGCCTGGGCCGCCAGCGCAGCCTCGGTAGGTGTTCGATCCCTTGCCAAGGCAGGAGCGAGGCGATAGCTATGCCGGCGTTCCACGTCGACAAATCGCCGCTGGAATCAGCGCCCGTAGCTCAGCTGGATAGAGCACCAGACTACGAATCTGGGGGTCAGGAGTTCGAATCTCTTCGGGCGCGCCAGCTATCTAACTGACCCTGCATTATTCAATCGTTACCTGGCGTTACCTGGCGTTGCCTGGGCGTTGCGCGGCAAGACGCGGCTTTCTTCCGGCGAGGAACGCGCACACCGCAGCGACCTGCACCAGGGCTGCTCCGATAAAGACGATTGCGGCGCCGGGGAGCGCGAAGCCCGGAACAAGGTTGGGCAGTTCTCGCAGAATTCCGAACACCGCTGGTGCGAAGGCATAGGTCGCCTGACCAATCGCGACGATCAGCGCGACAACGCGCGGCGTGTCCTCTTTGACGAATTCGACCTGCGCGATCAACGGCGGGAGCGACGTGGCATTGCCAATGCCGAAGCCGAACAGCACGACGCCCAGCAGGATCAGAGGCGCATTGCCGGCCCCGGCTGTCAGCAACACGAGCGCGCCGACAATCTGAACGCCAAAGCTCAAGGACGCCACGATACGCCGGTCAGCGTCCGCTGGCATGAGCCACCCGAAGGCCGTGCGTCCGACTATGGCGGACGCCGTCGCAAGGCCCATGGTGACGCCCGCCCACTGCGCGCCGAGCGCGGGCACGATAAGCGAGAAGAGGTGCGCCAGGAGTCCGATCTGGGCGAACAGTCCGAGCGCCATGCCGGCAGCGAGGGTTCTGAAGCGCCAATCGGCCCAGAGCGACCTGCCGGGCAATGCCGATAAGGACGAAACCCGCCGAACGGCGGACGGCGCGACCAACACCCCGCCATCCGGCTCCTGCCCCATGGCTGCCGGCGTGCCGACGAAGTAGCGGTCCGCCAAGAGCCAGACGGTTGCGACCGTCACTAGGCTGATGATCGTCGCGGCGGCCGGGAAGCCAACGGCTCCGATCATCGCCACCCAGAATGGGGAGAACACGATGCCTCCCACGCTCGCGCCGTTATAGGCCGTGGACAACGCCTTGGGTCGCTGCGACACGAACCAGGGCGAGACGATCGCATTGATCGCGGCGGCGCCCATGGTCACCCAGCCCGCGCCGCTGAGCAGCGTCGCCACGAAGAGCTGCCATGGTTCTCGCGCCACCGACCAGCCCACAAGGCCCAGTGCGAGCGAGACCGCCCCGGTCTTGGTCACGGGCGACAGCCCGAAGCGGTGGTAGAGCTTCGGCAGGTTGGCGATGACGAATGCGCCGAACAGGTAATGGACGGTGACGGCGGCCGAGACGAGCGGCACCGACCACCCGCGTGCTTCGCGGACGGTGTGCAGGTAGATCGGCGGTCCGTAGAAGCCGAGGCCCCACCCGAAGATCGCAAGGACGAATGCTGCCGCGACGACTCGCCAGCCGAAGAAGGCTTGTGGTCCGATGGACAAGGGAGACTTCATGTGAGAATGGCGCCCAGATACGCCTCTGTTGGATTGGCTGCATCGAGCGACGCCGTCCACGCACGTAGCTCTCTGGCAACCAAGTCGACTTCCAGAAGATTTCCGAAACGGTATGCAGCGTCGACCGCACGGGATACGTGGACGCGATCAATCGCGATAACGGTGCGGTTTAGATCGTCGTCATCCCAGCGATAACCGGCCAAGCGCCAACTATTGTCTGGCTGGCTGCAGACATACGCGAAGCCGTAGCCCTCTTTGACGCAACACGCTTCGCTCAAACGAGCGCGTGATCGCCTTGTTGATCTGAGCATGGTCAATTGAATCGAACCCGGAGTGCGCTCTGTCGGCGTACAGCTTAAGCTTCGTGCAGGGCCCCACCGCGACGCCGAGAAAATGAAGGTTGCGAATGTGGTCCATGGAGTGAGGTTAGTTGGCGTCATCGATGGACAGCCGGCGATCTCCGACCGCGTTTTCGCACCCGCCGATCATTGTCCCGATCGCTCGGCGACACCCCCCGCTCAGGGAATGGCCGATGCTGTCCAAAGCGGTGATCGTTACGTCGAGTTGAACGACAGCGTAGCCGAGGCTCATGCCGGCAAGCGTGCCCCATTTGGTCCGCCCCGGGCGGTGACGTTCGGCGGCACTCACAGACTGTGCCGCGCTGTAGGAGTCTTGAAGAGGCTCTCTCATGTCATCGTGCGTTGGTTTGCAGCCGCTCTCGATCATTCAAGGACGCGTCGGATGAACGATCTTTCCTCGTTCAGGATGCAGCCCGCCGTCTCGGCCCGGCGCAGGCTCTCGACATTGTCCGGATCGGACGCCAATTTTTCACGATAGCGCTCATAATGCGCGAGATCGGGGAAATCGATCAACCCCAGGGCAGTGTTGGTCGGGCCTGCTATCTTGGTCGGCAGATAATAGGCGACGAGCGTTCCACCACAGCGTTCGATCGGCCCTGGCAGGGCGCGCGTATAGATTTCGAAATCGGCCAGCTTGTTGGCGTTCAGCGTGTAGTGGATGCAAAGCGTGATCATCGAGGTCTCCTGACTTCTCGCGGCGGTATTCGTCTTTCGAGCCACCCGGGCGGAGGTGCCGTTAGTCCCTAGTTAGCGGAGCGCGTGACCCGGATGTTTCGATGCAGATCGAAGCATCGCGCCTTCCTCTCTGCTAAGGTCGGGACATGAGAGAAGGACCGGACGGCGCAAGCCTCGGTGCGCTGATCGGCGATCCGGCGCGCGCGAATATTCTTGCCGCGCTCATGGCGGGGAAAGCGCTGACGGCCGGCGAACTGGCGCAGGAGGCCGGGGTCGCAGCACCTACCGCCAGCAGCCATCTGGCGAAGCTCGTCGATGCGCGGCTGCTGGTCGTAGAGATCCAGGGACGGCACCGATACTTCCGGCTGGCCGGCCCGGAGGTCGCCGAAGCCGTTGAGGCGATCATGGGTCTCGCGGCCCGGATGGGTCGGTTGCGCTCCAGGCCAGGGCCGAAGGACCCGGCGCTCCGGTTGGCGCGATGTTGCTACGATCACCTCGCCGGCGAGATGGGCGCCGCGCTTTACGACGCGCTGGTCAGCCAGGGTTTTGTGATCGCCACGTCCGACGGCATCGGCCTTTCACCGCCGGGCCGTTCGTATTTTACCGTTGAAGGCATCGATATCGGAGCGCTCGAAGCGAAGCCGCGGCCACTTTGCCGCGCTTGCCTCGACTGGAGCGAACGACGCCACCACCTCGCGGGCAGCCTCGGCGCCGCGCTGCTTCAATTGTTCATCACACGCGGCTGGGCGCGCCGGGACAAAGACAGTCGCGTGGTTCATTTCACGCCCAAAGGGACACAGGCCTTCAACGCTTTCCTCCGCGTCAGCGCAAGAGGGCCGTCGGCCGGTTTGATTTCTGAAGCGATGGATGCGAACAGAGCAACCGACCGCTGACCGGACTGGGGCTGACAGACGGCCGACAACCAGTCGCGGATAGGTCGCGCGGCGAATGCGTGTTGAACAGGGCGGATGCGGCCCGCTACGGCCGGAAGGCGGCGTAGCGCAAGATCGTGGGTTACAACTGTCTTGGCTATTGGAGTGCGTGGCAGGCTGCGGCATTGTAGGGGCACGGCGAATGAGTAATGCCCATCTTCATCGACCGTGGCGCGCCATAGGTTTATGTTTTATCCTTGCTTTTCTTTTTTGCTATTTGGTGGCCGCTGGGCCGGCAGCGGCCGGCAACGAGACACACATCCAATCCGCGCACTGAAATTTTAACACCGGTTACACGATGCCGACTTGGGTCGAGGTATTGGGCTGCGCCGGGCTCGTATTGCTTTTTTACACCGGGTTAGGATTGCCGCTCGCGGCGCGCGTGCTGCCTCGGACGCTCGCGCCGTTCCTCGCGCCGGGAATCGGTTGGGCCGTTCACACGGCGACCGCCTTGCCGATTTTCATGCTGGTCGGCATGTCGAGGGCGGCTGTCGCCGCGGCTTTCGCGATCCCGCTGATCGCGGTTCTGGCGATGCACAAGGTGCGACGGAGCAATGGGGATCAGCCGTTGCTCGCCGGCCCCTCGATCGCCGCCTTGCTTGGCGCCGCGCTGCTCGCAGGTTTGGTTGTGGCGGGCATTTTGCCGAAGCTCTCGCCGGAAGGGGTTTCGCTCGCCGCGCCGATCTTTGATCATTCCAAAGTCGCGATGATCGACGAAATGGCGCGGCTCGGCGTGCCGCCAGGAAATCCTTTCTACGGCGGGCCGGAAGGCCCGGCGAGGCTGACGTACTACTATCTTTGGCATTTCAGCGCGGCCGAGCTTGCGATGCTCACCACTGTCACCGGGTGGACAGCCGATGCGGCGCTTACCGGCTTTGCCGCCATGGCGTCGCTCGCGACGATGTGCGGCCTCGCCATCTGGATCAGCGGCCGCGCTGCGGCAAGCGTCTGGGTGGTTGTTCTCGGCGCCACCGCGTCGATCCGCCCATTGCTGGATTGGATATTTGGCGCCAGCCGGACCGAACAGTTTGCCGGCTATCGATCCGGCTTCGGCGGATGGTTTTGGCAAATCAGCTGGGCGCCGCAACATGTGACGTCTGCCATGTGCGTCGTGCTTGCCATTTATATGCTGGTTGAAACGGCGCGGCGGTCGCGGGTCTCGACCTCGATTCTGTTCGCCTTATTGATGGCAGCCGGCTTTGAAAGTTCGATCTGGGTCGGCGGTTTTGCGTTCTTGCTGGCCGCCGCGCCAGTTGCGTTTTTGTTGCTCCTGCGGGCTGACGGGCGGCGGCGGGCCGCTATCGCGGGACACTTTGCGGGGGCGGCGGTGCTGGCGATCTTGTTGATCTCACCGGTTTTGTACGACCAGTTTCACCTGGCTGGGCTGCGCGGTCCGCCTTTCATTATGGCGCCCTTCCAGGTTGTCGGAGCCGACGTAACCAGGGCCGTTGGCCCGCTGGCGGATTGGCCGGCTTTTTGGCTGATCTTCCTGATCGTGGAATTCCCGGCGTTCTATCTCACCGGGGTGATCTCCGTTGTCTATCTTGTCAAAGATCGGACGCTGGATTCCGATCGCAAAGCGGTGGTCGTCGCGTTCGGGCTGATGTTGGCGGCGAGCTTGCTAACGACGTGGCTGTTGGCCAGCACACCGGGGCAAAATAACGATCTCGGATGGCGCGCGGTGCTTCCGGCGGTTTTTGCCCTGATGATTTTCGCCGCCGTTGGGTTGACCCGATGGATGCAACGCCGCGTATCGCTGGCGCTCGTGGCGGCGCTGGGCCTTGTTATTCTGGGCCTGCCGGACGGGTTTTTGCGGATGCGTGAGCACCTGGTCGCCGCACCGGACCGCGCCTCGAAGGTTTTCGCAACCACGCCGCTTTTGTGGGAGGCGGTTCGCCGTCATGCCGAGCCGGCCGAGCGGATCGCCAACAATCCGCAGTTTCTGGAGCGCATGACGCCGTGGGCCGGCAATATATCGTGGGCGCTGCTGTCCGATCGGCGCTCTTGCAACGCCGGCGCGAGCTTTCTCGGGCCTTTCACGGCGCTGTCCAACGCAGAGCAAGATCGCGTCAGCGATCAATTCAATCGCGTGTTTACGGGCGCTGTAAAGGCCGATGATACGAGAGAATTGGCAGAAAAATATAACTGCGCCGTTGCCGTGGTGGTGCCGGGCGATGGCGCCTGGAGCCGGGACCCCTTCGCCGCCAGCGAGTACTATCGGCTGGCGGAAGCCAGCGCATACTGGCGCGTCTATCGCGCTGTGAATCTGGCTAAATCCCGCTGAACCAGTTGAATCCGCGGTCCGACCAGTAGGTGCCGGGAAACTTGTTGGTCACTTCCATCGCGGTGATCCATTTCGCATTCTTGAAACCGAGCTTGGTCGCCATGCGCAGGCGCAGCGGAAAGCCGAACGGGTCGGCAATCGGCTCCCGGGCGTATTTAGTGGCCAGAATCGTTTGTGGATGCAGCGCCGTCGCCATGTCGATGCATTCCGTGTAGTCGTCGGCGCAGCGGAACGCGACATATTTTGCCTTGAGGTCCGCGCCGGTACGTTCGAGGAAGTGGCGCAGGCTGACCCCCGACCACTGGCCGATGTAATCCCAACCTTCGACGCAGATGTGCCGGACGATCAGCTCCTGCTCGGGCAAAGCGTAGATCTGTTCAGCCGTCCATGGCGCCTTGTTTTCAATCAGCCCGCCAAGCTCGAGCTTCCATGCCTGGGCGTCGAGCGGCTTGACGTCTTCGACATCGTAATAGGCGTTAAAGCGCGGCGGCTTGACCACCTGGTCTTCGCTATAGGTCGGCGCCAGATGGTTGGGCCGGAAAATCAGTTCCTGTACGCGATCGTTGAAGGCCGATACCGCCTGCAACATCGCCTGGACGGCGCTTTTGTCGCTGACGGTGCACCCGGTCAGCATCGTTAGCGCGCCGAGGCTGACCGTGCCCCGCAACAGGTTGCGGCGATTGATGTCTCTGACCAGCTTCTTGCTTTCGTCGAGCACGCTCTGGTCGACGCCGTTTTTCGGTCGGAAGGCTGAAGGCGAGGGTGATCGGATCGGCATAATTGTGTCCGTGGGGTCGTCGGTTATTCGGCGGGAGCGGTAAACGGCGCGTCTTTGGTGCGCTCGTCGACCGGCTCCGGCGGACCGCCATCCACCATTGCCACGATTGTTTTCGGCACCAGGAGCGCGAGCGCCACATGCACAATCAGAAAGCCAACGATCGCCGCCATCCCGATGAAATGCACTAGGCGCGCTGTTTGAAAACTACCGAACAGGGTTATCAGCTCGGACAACTGCATCGGCTTCCAGATCGCCCAACCGGAAATGACCTGCACAACGATCACAATGATGATGCCGGCGTAAAGCGCTTTCTGCACGGCATTGTAATGCCGGATGTCGTCATGCGAGAGACGGAAAAGCAGTGCGTCGCGCAGTTCGCGAAAGAATTTGCCCGGCCAGATCGGCAGCAGCTTGCGCCGGAAACGGCCGGTGTAGAATCCATAAGCGAGGTAAAAAATGCCGTTGAGCATGAGGATCCACATCGCGAAGAAGTGCCATTGCAGGCCGTGCTGGGCTTCCACGCCGATCGTCAGCCAGTCCGTGAAATGCAGCCAACCGAACAGAACTTCGTCGTTGTAGATTTTCCAGCCGCTGCCGATCATGATGACGACGGCGAGGGCGTTGATCCAGTGCATCGCGCGAAGCGCGGCTGGATGCAGCTTGCGCCGATGACGTTCAGTTGATTTGACCGCGATAACGTCCGT
>JBPCQM010000082.1:0-19622 GCA_050998115.1 Pseudolabrys sp.
ATCTCGAGGAGGTCACCGCCGGCGGCGACGAAGAGGACGAAAACGGCAACGTTTTCGACGCCTCCAGCATGGGCGCGGAAGGCGGCGACCTGTTCCAACAGGCGGTCGCCATCGTGCGCCGCGACCAGAAAGCGTCGACCAGCTACATCCAGCGCCGCTTGCAGATCGGCTATAATCGCGCTGCCACCATCATGGAGCGCATGGAGGCCGAGGGCATCGTCGGGCAGGCAAATCATGCCGGTAAGCGCGAGATCCTGATCGGCGAAGGCGAGCACGAGCGCTACTAAGATTTGCGCCAATTTGACGGCGCTATTGAGAATCGCCGGATAGGCGATTAAGCCCAAGCTGGCGCTTTCGCGTGGGGCCGCGAAAACGCCACAGCCGCCGGTTACCACTTGAAACAACGAGCGGAGATTATGATGGCAGGATGGGGCCGCAAGGTCGCGATAGGGGCGCTGTTCGCCTGCCTAACCGCGTCCGCGTTCGGTCAGTCGGCGCCGGCTCCCGCGGCCAAGCCAAAGTCTCCCGCCGCGACCGGAACCGTGGCGCCAAAGCCGCCGGCCAATGCCGCGCCCCGCGCGCAGACCGCGCCGCCCGCGGTTGCGACCAATCCGTTCGCCGCGTTGCTCGGCCGGCCGACCGGCGGCCTCGACCCCAAGCAGCGCGCCATTATCGACCGGGTCAGCAATTACCTTTCAAGCATTCAGGTGCTCAGCGGCAAATTCGTGCAGGTCGCGCCGGATGGCCGCCGCTCACAGGGCGAACTTTACATTCAGAAACCCGGCAAGATCCGCTTCGAATACGACCCGCCGAGTCCGATCGACATTGTCGCCGATGGTGAATCCGTGGTGGTGCGGGATCGCAATCTCGCGACGCAAGACCTCTATCCGCTGTCGCAGACGCCGTTGCGATTTCTGCTCGCCGACCATCTCGACCTGCTCAAGGACACCAACCTGGTCGCGGTCTATGCCGACGACGTGTTCATCACCGTCGTGGTCGAGGAGAAGCATGGCATCGTCGGCACCAGCCGCATGATGATCATGTTTGGCGCAAACGACACCCAACTCAAGCAGTGGACCATCACCGATCCGCAAGGGTTCGACACCACCGTCGCGGTCTACAATCTTGATTCCAGCAAGCGGCCTGACCCGTCGCTGTTCCGGATCGATTACACGCGTTATCGGAACTAAATCCCCGACCGTCGACACTCGTCATGCCCGGCTTTATGCCGGCCATCCACGTCTTAAGACACAAAATAAGACGTGGATAGCCGGGACAAAAGGGCGTTTACGCCCGTCTTCGACGGGCTAAGCCCGGCCATGACAGTGGGAAAAACTAACGCCACGTCCTAAGTAGCTTGCCATGCAACTGAAGATTACCACCTGGAACATCAACTCGGTTCGGCTGCGCATTAATCTGATCGCCAAATTCATCAAGTCGGCTCGGCCAGATATTTTATGCCTGCAGGAAACCAAGTGCCCCGACGACAAGTTTCCGCTCAAGCGATTCAAGCGGCTTGGCTATGACCACATCTCACTCAACGGACAGAAGGGCTATCACGGCGTCGCGGTGATTTCGCGGCTGCCGTTTGACACCTTCAACATCCGCAGCTTTTGCGGCAAGACCGATTGCCGTCACGTCTCGGTGGTGCTCGGCGACAGAGCCGGGCTGCGCGATCCGCTGACGCTGCATAATTTTTACGTGCCGGCCGGCGGCGATGAGCCGGACCCCGAGATCAACCCGAAATTCGCGCACAAGCTCGCCTTCCTTGACGAGATGACGGCCTGCGACGTGCTGCGGCCGGCGGTGCCGGAGCGCGCGATTTTGGTCGGCGATCTCAATGTGGCGCCGCTGGAAAACGACGTGTGGAGCCACAAGCAGATGATCAAAGTGGTGTCGCACACGCCGGTCGAGGTCGAGAAGCTCACGACCGCGCGCCGCGCCGGCAACTGGATCGATGCCATGCGAGTACTGACCCCCGAGCCGGAAAAGCTCTACACGTGGTGGAGCTACCGCGCGATGGACAACTGGAAAGTCGCGGATCGCGGCCGCCGGCTCGATCACGTCTGGACCTCGCCGGCGCTGGCTGATCGCGTCTCGAAAATAAAGATCGCGAAGGACTATCGCGGCGCCGAGCGGCCCTCCGACCATGTACCGGTCACCGCAATGGTCGAACTCTAGGCCCGGTTCGCGCTATCCGCCGGATCGATCTTGGATTTCATGCTCTCGACTTCACGGCTGAACGCATCGACCCGCTCCGCCATGGCGTCGCGCAGCCGGCCGGCGGCGGCGGGATAGCCTTCCAGCATTTTGAGGAACAGGCTGCGAGGAATTCGCATCACCGTCGAAGGCTCAAGCGCGGTTGCGGTCGAGACTCGCACGGTGTCGGTAACCAACGCCAGTTCGCCGAGCAGCGTGCCGGCTCCGACTTTCATTCCCCTTTTTTCTTGGCCGTCGTTTAGCGTGTCCGGCTCCAGCAGGAACGAGCCGGACTGAACCAGATAACCGCCATCGGCGAGGTCGCCGGCATAGAACAGCACCATGCCGTGCGCCACGGCGCGGCTTTCGGCGCCGATTGCCAGAATACGCAAGGCTTCCTCGCCTAGCAGCGCCAGCAGCGGCACTTGTTCGAAAAACGCGATATCCTCGTCGAGCGGCATCAGACCCGTCCGGCATCTTCAACA
Organism: Pseudolabrys sp.; assembly: GCA_050998115.1. Classification (GTDB taxonomy): domain Bacteria; phylum Pseudomonadota; class Alphaproteobacteria; order Rhizobiales; family Xanthobacteraceae; genus Pseudolabrys. The sequence goes on from JBPCQM010000082.1 coordinate 2,685, forward strand.
ATATCTCCGCTCGTCCTCGCGAAAGCGGAGACCGAGCGCTTTCATTCTGGATTCCGCTTTCGCGGGAATGAGCGAAGAGAGTTGCTCTGTGAGACTCACGGCATCAGCTTGTAACCGCCGGCTTCCGTCACCAGGATCGCCGGGCTCGCGGCGTCCTTTTCGACCTTTTGCCGCAGGCGGTAGATGTGCGTTTCCAACGTATGCGTGGTCACGCCGGAATTATAGCCCCAGACTTCCTGCAACAAGGTTTCGCGCGATACCGGTTTCTGAGCTGCGCGATAAAGATAGCGCAGGATCGCGGTTTCCTTTTCGGTGAGTCGCACCTTGCTGCCCTTCGGATTGAGCAGCAATTTCGAACTCGGCCGGAATGTATAAGGGCCGATCGCAAACACCGCGTCCTCGCTCGCCTCGTGCTGGCGAAGTTGCGCGCGAATTCGCGCCAGCAACACGGCGAAGCGGAACGGTTTGATGATGTAATCATTGGCACCGGATTCGAGACCAAGAATGGTGTCGCTGTCGGTATCATGGCCGGTCAGCATGATGATCGGCGCCTTGAAACCATTCTTGCGCAGTATCCGAACCGCCTCGCGGCCATCGACATCCGGCAAGCCGACATCCATGATGACAAGATCGACTTGTCCGGTCTTGGCCGCCTGCACGCCCTTGGTGCCGCTGTTGACCGCCGTGGCGTCGAATTCCTCGTGCAATGCCAGTTGCTCGACCAGCGCTTCGCGCAGTTCGTCGTCATCGTCAACGATCAGAATGGTGCGCTTGGTAACCATTGCCTAAACAACCCCTGGAACGCCGCAGCATTCCGCCCGCCAGTATGCGCGAAGTAAAACATTCAAGCGGTAAAGCGCAAGCGGAAAAAGGCTGCTATTGCACCCGCTTAGCGATAATCGGGCTTGCGCATGGCAGTTCCCGTGTATCTGACCTATCCTGAAAATAACGTATTTGTTCGGCCGAGACCCCAATAATGAATCCTTTCGTGATCGCCAAAACGGCGAAAAATGCGCTCTCGAAGGTCGAAATTAATTTCAATCGCACCCTCGGGCGCGAGCTCGTTCCGTTGAATACGAAGATCCTGAACGTCGAGACCTCAAGCCTTTGCAATCTTAAATGCCGGTTCTGCGCCTATATTAAAAAGCAGAGCCCCAAGGTTTCGATGAAGGATGCGTTTTTTGCAAATTGCATCGAACAGGCGCTCGACATGGGCTTCACCGAGTTCGAGCTCACGCCCTGCACGGGCGACGTGTTCATGGATCGACACGTCTTCAGCAAATTCAAGTTTCTCGAAGATCATCCCGGCGTCGAAGGCTATCGCTTCTTCACCAATTTCACGATTCTCGATCGTGACGAGATCGGGCAAATGCTTGCGCTCAGGAAGCTCAAGAACGCGACCGTCAGTATATATGGTCACGACAAGGACAGTTTCATCGCCATCACGCAGTCGACCGAGAAAGTCTATAAACGCCTGATCGGCAATCTGGAGTTCCTGCTCGCACATCTCGGCGAGCAGAGCTTCAATCTAGACATCGGTATCCGCACCACCCGGGACGCACCGCACCGCCCGGCAAACGAGTTGGCGGCGTTGCTCGATGGCTTCCGCCAGCGCGGCATTAAAATCCGCCGGGCCCATGTCTACAACAACTGGGGCGGCTACATCACGCAGGCCGACGTAGCCGGCCTCGCGATCGACGTCACCGGCGCCGAGAGCACTTACAAGTGGGGCGCCTGTTCCCATTTGTTCACCACCTACCAGGTGATGGCGACCGGCATCGTTAATGGCTGCGCCTGCCGCGACGTCGATGCAACGTTGCGCATCGGCGACCTCAACGAGCGGCCGTTAAGGGAAATCCTGTCGTCCGATAATCCCGCCTATATGCGCTTGATCGACGAGCAGCAGCGCGGCGAATTTCGGTCCGTGTGCAAGAGCTGCGATTACTACAAGAGCATATATCACATGCGCAGCGGCCATCGCAAAAACGGCACCGCGTTTCAAAGCGTCGATCAGTTCAAGAACCGCTTGCGCCTGATGGGCGCGGCGCGGCGCTAGCAACGGCCAACGACAACCGCTTCGCGACGAGCCGCCGAATGCCTCTTTCCGTCATTCATGTCCGGGCAATCCCGGGACGCGGCTCGCGCGGCGTGCTTTCGGTTGGCGCTCTGCAGTTGCCGGTCGCGCTCGGCCGCGGCGGCATCAAGGCCAACAAGCGGGAAGGCGACGGCGCGACCCCGCGCGGAACGTTCCGCCTCAAGCGATTGTGGTGGCGCGCCGACCGTCACCCGCGCCCGCGCACTTTGTTGCCGGTGCGCCGCATCGCGCCTGACGATGGCTGGTGCGAGGATCCCTCCGACCGCCATTACAACCGGCGCATTCGCGTGCCGCAAGGCAGCAAGGCCGACCGGCTGGCGCGCAAGGATGCGTTGTACGACTTCATCATTGAGCTCGACCACAACACCCGCCCGCGGGTGGCGGGGCGCGGCAGCGCGGTGTTCATCCACGTCGCGCGCGAGCGCTTTGCTGCGACCGCGGGATGCGTCGCGGCCGCGATGCCGGCCCTGCGGCGATTGATCGCACGCGCCGGTCCTCGCACCCGCGTCGTGATCGGCCGGTAACGGCGGTAACGAACCGGTAAGGAATAAGGCGGCGTAACGCCGGCGTTAACAAAATCTCCAAGCCCTGCCGCTAGCTTTGAGCAGCACTGTGATGCAGTCGGCGTCGCGGCGGACACCTTATTTCGCAGAGTTAGGCGCCATGACGGACCTCTCGCAAGCCCAATCCGATAGCGCCGGCCGCACGCCGCTCGGGCGCGTGATCTCGGTTAACGGCTCACAGGCTTCGGTCGTGCTGGCGGCCGGCGTGCAACATCCCGCCGATGCCGCGCTCATCACCGTCGGCAAGTTCATGGGCATCATGAACGGCGCCAAGGTCATTATCGGCCTCGTCACCAAGATCGAGGAACAACCGAACGCTTCGCAGCAGTTTCGCAACGTCGCGCAACTCGACGTGATCGGCGAGATTGATCCCGCCGCGTCGAACGGCGGCGCATTCCAGCGCGGCGTTGCGGATTATCCCACGATCGGCAATTCCGCCGTCCTCATGACCGAACGCGAGCTCAAACTCATTTACGGCAATGCTGACAGCGACCGCGCCTATATCGGAGACCTGCAGCAAGACGCTTCGATCGGCGTTAACATCAACATCGACGATCTTGTCAGCAAGCACTTCGCCATTCTCGGCACCACCGGGGTCGGCAAATCAAACGGCGTCGCCATCATCTTGCAAAAAATTCTCGACACGCGGCCGAACCTACGCATCTTTTTGGTCGACGCGCACAATGAATATGGCCGCTGCTTCGGCGACAAGGCTCAGGTCCTTACCCCGCGCAATCTGCGGCTGCCGTTCTGGCTGTTCAATTTCGAAGAAACCGTCGATGCCTTCTTCGGCGGCCGGCCGGGCGTGGAAGAAGAAGTCGATATCCTGGCCGACGTTATTCCGCTGGCGAAGGCCGCCTATCTGCAATATCGCGGCAACAACGCCGCCGAGCGCGCGCTGGCCAAGAGAAAAGATCCGCGCTCGGCCGGTTTTACCGCCGACACGCCGGTGCCCTACCGCATCGAGGACCTGATCAACCTGCTCGACGAGCGCATGGGCAAGCTCGAGGCTCGCACACAACGCGTCACCATCCATCGCCTGATCACGCGCATCCAGACCTTCCGCAATCACCCGCGCTACGCCTTCATGTTCGAGAACGCCAATATCGGCGGCGACACCATGGCGGAAATCTTGAGCCACCTGTTCCGCCTGCCGCCGGAAGGCAAGCCGATGACAATCATGCAGCTTGCCGGCTTTCCGGCCGAGGTGGTCGACTCGGTCGTCTCGGTGTTGTGCCGCATGGCATTCGACTTCGGGTTATGGAGCGACGGCATTGCCCCGCTGCTGTTCGTTTGCGAGGAAGCGCATCGCTACGCGCCGGCCGACAAAACAATCGGCTTTGGCCCGACCCGTCGCGCCATGTCGCGCATCGCCAAGGAAGGCCGCAAATACGGGGTGTTTCTGGGACTGGTGACGCAACGCCCGGCGGAAATCGATCCGACTATTATTTCTCAGTGCAGCACATTGTTCGTGATGCGGCTTGCCAACGATCGCGACCAGAGCCTGATCCGCTCGGCGGTGTCGGACGGGGCGGCGAACCTGCTGTCGTTTATCCCGACACTCGGTATCCGCGAGGTGTTCGCATTCGGTGCGGGTGTCGCCCTGCCGACCCGGATGCGCTTCAAGGAAATTCCCCCGGACAAACGCCCCTCAAACGAGACGGCGGGCGACACGCGTTCCGACGCCGGCACTACTGTCGATCGCGACCTGATCAGCTCGATCGTCGAGCGCTGGCGCTCGTCCACCATGAGTCATAAGGTTTCACTGGAGGATGACGACTTCGCGCCCGCTGCAGCCGATCCGCCGCCGCTGCAACCCGCCATGCCGTCGCCGTCGGTGCAGCCGGCGCAGGCCTATCCGGCGCCGCAACGGCCGAGTCTCTTGAAAAAGCCGATCGAAGGCGCCGCGCTTTATGCTCCTCCCATCCGGCCGGCGGCACCAACCCGCCCGCCGCTCGCCCCCGCGCAGCCCGGGCCCGATCAAAGTCCGCAGTTCCGCCCGCCCTCTCCGCCGCGGTTTCGTTGAACGTCTCTATTTCCGGCCGACCAGATCGATCAAGGCCGACATGCCGGCGTGGCCGCCGCCTTCATCGATCGAGCTATCGTATTCGCGGATATCCAGCGAAGCGAAATCGCCAAACGCCGCTTCGAGCAAGCCGCGGGTGTAGAGGTTTTCAACTTGCGAGGGCCCGCCGGTTTTGTAAGCGAGTTGCTCCGGGCGATATCCTTCCAGCAACAAGAGCCCTGCAGGCTTGAGCGCGTGCTGAATCCCGGCGAACATCGCGTCGCGGCCTGCGGGTGGCGCGAACTGAATGAAGATCGCCGCGATGACATCGAACTCTGCGCGCGGCCACGCCCAGTTCAACAAATCGGCCTGCTCGACCCCAAGCGCGACGCCGCGCTCGGCAGCGAGCGCGCGCGCTTTTGCCTGCGCGTGCGGCGAAAAATCGATCGACAGCACATCGAGTCCGCGCTCGGCAAGAAAAACACCGTTGCGGCCTTCGCCGTCGGCGACGGCAAGCGCGGCGCCGTGGCGCGGCAGCAGAGATGCGCTGGCGCTCAGAAATGCATTCGGCGCCTTGCCGAACAGATAATCCGGCGCGGCGAAGCGAGACTGCCAGCGGTCAAATTCCGGATTGTTCATGTATCAGCCTCGTGGCCCGAAGATCGCGCTGCCGACCCGCACGTGGGTGGCGCCGAGCTGGATCGCCGTCGCAAAATCCGCGCTCATGCCCATCGACAGCATCGCAAGACCGTTGCGGCTGGCGATCTTGGCGGTCAGCGCGAAATGCGGGCCCGGTGCTTCGTGCTGTGGCGGAATGCACATCAGCCCGGAAATCGTCAGCCCATGTTGGTCGCGGCAACGTTTCAGAAAATCGTCGGCTTGCTGCGGCAAAACGCCGGCCTTTTGCGGCTCAGCACCGGTGTTGATTTCGACAAATAATGCCGGTCGGCGGTTTTGCTTTTCGATTTCTTTAGCCAGCGCCTCACACAAACTTGCGCGGTCGAGCGAATGGATGGCGTCGAACAGCGCCACCGCTTCTCTTGCCTTGTTCGATTGCAGCGGCCCGATCAAATGCAGTTCGATACCGGCTTGGCGCGCGCCCGGCAGCGGCCATTTCGATTTCGCCTCTTGTACGCGGTTTTCGCCAAACACGCGCTGGCCCGCGGCGATCACCGGTTCAATCGCCGGCATTTCAAATGTCTTCGATACCGCGACCAGTGTGACGGATGCGGGATCGCGGCCGGCGTCCCGGCACGCACGCGCGATTTCTGTGCGGACCTCGGTTAAAGCGGCGATCGCGGGCAAGACGTTTTGTTCCGCTGTCATGCGATAGACCTGCCGGGTTTTGCCGGCGCGATCAAGCAGGAGGCGGCTTGTTCAGATGAACGGACGCTGGCGGTGAAACACCACGTCCTCGCCGGCGATTTCCGCCAGCGCCGCGCGATCGACCAGTTCGAACACTTTGTCCTTCCAGCACATCGCTTTGGTCGCGTAAAGGCGCTTCAACGTCTTGTTGGTGTGGACCAACGACATTCCCAGCGTGTCGGCGAGATGTTGCTGGGTGAACGGAAACTGCACCGTATTGTTTTTGGCGATGCCGGCTTCCTGCGCCCGCACGAACAGATGCAGCAACAGATAGGCGGTGCGTTCGAGGGCGTTGCGGCGGCCGAGGCTGACCAGATTTTCATCGACCAACAGTTCTTCGCGCGCGGCAAGCCAGGTCAGGTCGAACGCCAACGAGGGGAAGCGGCTGTAGAGCTCCCACAATTTGTCGCGGGGGAAAACACACAGTACCGCCTCGGTGAGCGTCTCCACCGAATGCTCCATCTCCTCCATCAGCGAGCCTTGCAGGCCCACCATGTCGGCCGGCAGCGCGTAATTGAGGATTTGGCGGCGGCCGTCGTGCAGCATTTTGTAACGAAAGGCCCAGCCGTGCAGCACGGTGTAGAGATTTTCGTTGCGCACGCCCTGCCGCAGGAAACTGGTGCCGGCGCCAAGCCGCAATTCGTCAGCCTTGAAAGACTTAACGAAAGCCAGCTCCGCCGCCGTGAAATCCCGCAAATTTTTGCGAGACCGCAGCGGGCATGCCTCGCAAGAGGTGTAGCGGCCGTTGGTCGACCCAATCGCCATAAAAAAATACCCAGCCCACTATGTCTTTTTTAAATGCCTATGGAACAGTGTTGAGTCAAAGTTCCCTCGGGCGGAAACTGGCCGCACGCCTCGTTCGGGGCGGCCTCTCGCGCCGGCGATCCTACAGCAGAATTTGTCTGGCCCCTTGGCCCCCTGAACCTGGCGCCCCCGCGCCGTGACGAAGAATTGCGCGCATGATCGCGACAACCAACGGACCTGGGGAGGCCGGCCTCTCCGGCAAGGGTTTCCTTGTGGTCGAAGATGAAGTCCGGCTCGCGCTCGACGTCGAGCGCATTCTAGAAGCCGGCGGCGCCAACGATATTGTTACCGTCAGCCGCAACCGCGACGCGCTCGAAAGGCTAAAGACCGAACGCTTCGACGTCGCGATTCTCGATCTCAAGCTCAACGGCGACAACAGCCTGCCGGTCGCGGAACGGCTCGCGACGTTGGCCGTGGCGTTTATTTTTATCACCGGCGCTTCAGCTCAAGCGGTGCCAACCGGATTTCGTACGGTGCCGGTCGTCGTCAAGCCATTCGACGGCGACAAGCTCCTTGCCGCGTTACGCAAAGCATCAATTCGCGACTGTTACCCCGCGCTCTGCGCAAAGAGCCTAAGCCGCGTTCATATTTCCTTGATGTCCTGTTTGGCGTTCATTTTGCGCTCCGTCCTTCGGCTGTTTCCTGCTGAATTAACCCGCCGGGTCACCGACGGTTTCCGGAACCGTTGACCCGCCAGCCGCTTTCGTGTTCCGTCCGCCGGCCGTAACAAGAGCCGGAAATGACCGCCGCATCGCAGAAAAATGAGCGCTACAACGCCCGCGAGGTGGAGCGCCGCTGGCAAAAAACCTGGGATCAGCGCGGCATTTACGCCACCAAGAACGAAGATCCGCGGCCGAAATATTACGTGCTTGAGATGTTCCCCTATCCGTCGGGGCGCATTCATATGGGTCACGTGCGCAATTACGCGATGGGCGATGTCGTCGCGCGCTTTCAACGCGCGATGGGCAAAAACGTGCTGCACCCGATGGGCTGGGACGCCTTCGGCATGCCGGCGGAAAATGCCGCGATCGAGCGCAAGGTGCATCCGAAAGGCTGGACCTACGACAACATCGCCGCGATGAAGAAACAGCTGCAGTCGATGGGGCTGTCACTCGACTGGAGCCGCGAGATCGCGACCTGCGATCCGGCTTATTACAAGCACCAGCAGAAAATGTTTCTCGATTTTCTCAAAGCCGGACTGGTCGAGCGCAAGCAGTCAAAAGTGAACTGGGACCCGGTCGATCAGACCGTGCTCGCCAATGAACAGGTGATCGACGGGCGCGGCTGGCGCTCCGGCGCCGAGGTCGAGCAACGCGAGTTGACCCAGTGGTTCTTCAAGATCAGCGATTACGCGCAAGACCTGCTCGAGGCGATCGATGCGCTCGACCGCTGGCCGGACAAGGTGCGGCTGATGCAGAAGAACTGGATCGGCCGCTCGGAGGGTTTGCTGATTCGCTTCGCGCTTGAGCCTAAATCCTTGCAGAGCCTGACCACGCCGGACAGCGCGAGCGAACTGGAGATATTCACGACGCGGCCGGACACCTTATTCGGCGCGAAATTCATGGCGCTATCGCCGGACCATCCGCTTGCCGCCGCCGCCGCCGTGAAAAATCCGAGGCTAGCGGCCTTCATCGAGCAATGCCGCCACATGGGGACGTCGCAAGCGGCGATCGACACCGCGGAGAAGCTCGGCTTCGACACCGGCATCAAGGCAGTGCATCCGTTCGATGCCCAATGGATGTTGCCGGTTTATGTCGCGAACTTTATCCTAATGGACTACGGCACCGGCGCGATTTTCGGCTGTCCCGCGCACGACCAGCGCGACCTTGATTTCGTCAACAAGTACGGGCTCGGCAACACGCCGGTGGTTTGCCGGCCGGATCAAGATCCAAAAACTTTCGTCGTCACGCAAACCGCCTATGACGGCGATGGCCGCATGATCAATTCGCGCTTCCTCGACGGCATGAGCATCGAGCGGGCGAAGGACGAGGTCGCCAAGCGGCTTGAGAAGGAAACCCGCGGCAACCGCCCGGTGGCGCAGCGCCAGGTCAACTACCGGCTGCGCGACTGGGGCATTTCGCGTCAGCGCTATTGGGGCTGCCCGATCCCGATCGTCCATTGCGCGAAATGCGGCGTCGTGCCGGTGCCGCAAGCCGACTTGCCGGTGACGTTGCCGGAGGATGTCTCGTTCGACAAGCCGGGCAATCCGCTCGACCACCATCCGAGCTGGAAGAACGTGAAGTGCCCGCAATGCTCCGGGCCGGCGCGCCGCGAAACCGACACCATGGATACCTTTGTCGATTCATCCTGGTACTTCGCGCGTTTCACCGATCCGTGGATCGAGAGCGCGCCGACCGACCGCAAGATGGTCGATGAGTGGCTGCCGGTCGATCAATATATCGGCGGCGTCGAGCACGCGATCTTGCATCTGCTCTACAGCCGCTTTTTCACCCGGGCGATGAAAAAGACCGGCCACGTCGGCATGGACGAGCCGTTCGCCGGTCTGTTCACCCAGGGCATGGTCGTGCACGAAACCTACCGCGACCAGACCGGCAACTGGGTCGTGCCGGCCGAGGTCAAAGTCGAAGGCGGCGAAGGCGCCCGCCGCGCCACGCTGATGGCGACCGGCGAGCCGGTCGAGATCGGTCCGGTCGAGAAAATGTCGAAGTCGAAGAAAAACACCGTCGATCCGGACGACATCATGGACAGCTACGGCGCCGACGTGGCGCGCTGGTTCATGCTGTCGGATTCGCCGCCCGACCGCGACGTGATCTGGTCGGAAGATGGGGTTAAAGGCGCTTCGCGATTTGCTCAGCGGATTTGGCGACTGGTTAATGAAGCGGCGCCATTTCTCCCGCCACCCGGTTCGAGCTTTGATTCGACGCATGCGGACGGGGTCAAAGCGCTCCGTATGCAAACACACCAAACGCTAGGCGCGGTCTCGACGGAAATAGAACGCCTCAAGTTCAATACAGCCATTGCTAAGATCTATACATTTGTGAATACGCTTGATGCTGTCGTTGATGATCCGGTTCACAACATTGCAAAAGACAAAGGATATGCAGCGGCGGCGCGGGAAGGATTTGACATTTTGGTGCAGATGGTCGCGCCGATGATGCCGCATCTGGCCGAGGAATGCTGGGCGGCGCTGGGCCACAAATCGCTGGTTGCGACCGAGGCCTGGCCGCAAGTCGAGCCCGGCCTGCTGGTTGAGGCCACTATTACCCTGCCGGTGCAGATCAACGGCAGGAAGCGCGCCGACGTCACGGTCGCCCGCGATGCTGGAAAACACGATATAGAGACTGCCGTTTTGGCGCTTGATGCGGTAAAAAAGGCGCTTGATGGCAAGAGCCCGAAAAAGGTCATTGTCGTCCCGCAAAGGATCGTCAATGTGGTGGCCTGACTTGCGCGCATTCCGCTTGAGCAATCGGCGTTTCATCCGGTTCGCCGCCGTTCTGGCGATAGCGGGATTGACCGCCGGTTGCTCCTTCCAGCCGCTGTACGGCGATCGCACCGGGCCAACCGGTGAAAATACAATTGTCGCTGCGATGCGCAGCGTCGACGTCGCCGAGCTCAAGACACCGCGCGGCACCCGCATCGACCGGGTCGGCGTCGCGTTGCGCAACGATATTATCTTCGCTCTGACCGGCGGCGCCGAACGCCCGGTGCCGACCCACCGGCTCGCGATCAGTTTGACCAGTTCACAACAGCAGATCATCGTCGATATTCAATCGGGCCGGCCCGACATTCAGAATTACACTCTCTATGCGACATATACCCTGACCGACCTCGCGACCGGCAAGCTGGTGGTCAACAGCTCGATCTTCGCCCCCGTCTCCTATGACATCCCGGGCCAGCAGCAGCGCTTCGCCGGCGAGCGCGGATTGCGCGATGCCGAAAACCGCGCCGCGCAAGTGATCGCCGAGAATATCCGCAATCGCCTCGCGTCGTATTTCATCGCGGGAACGTGATTCATTTTTCGTAAAATATTGCCATGACCGCGATCAAGCCAGCCGAGGTCGATCGTTTCGTCGCCAAGCCAGACCCGAAGCAATCTATCGTTTTGGTTCACGGTCCCGATGCCGGACTGGTGCGCGAGCGCACCGAGGCGTTGATCCGGACCGCGGTCGACGACCCTGCCGATCCATTCGCGCTCGTGCGCATCGAGAGCGAGGAGCTATCTATCGATCCAGGGCGGCTGGCCGACGAGGCCAATACCGTGCCGCTGTTCGGCGGCCGCCGTGCCGTGCTGCTTCGGGTGAACTCGCGCCACAACGTTCTGCCTTCGGTCGAAGCCGTGCTGCAAGCGCCGCCGCATGACTGCCGCGTCATCATCGAAGCCGGCGAATTACGCAAGAACGCGCCGCTTCGTGTGCTCTGCGAGAAGTCCAAGGCTGCCGCGGCGCTCGCCTGCTATGGCGACGGCGAGCGAGATTTGGCCCGCGTGATCGACGAGGAAATGCGCGCGGCAAACCTGACGTTGTCCGCGGAAGCGCGGATCGCGCTGTCCGGGCTGCTGGGCGGTGATCGCCTCGCCTCTCGCAGTGAAGTGCGAAAACTCGCGCTATACGCGCGCGGCAAGACCCGCGTCGAAATCGACGATATTCTTGCAATCGTGTCCGACGCGTCCGCGATCTCGCTCGACGGCGTCGTCGACGCGACGTTCGCCGGCCGCGCCGGCGAGGTCGAAATTGAGTTTAACAAGGCGCGCGGTGAAGGCTCTAGCCCCGACGCCATCGTTTCCGCGGCGCTGCGGCAAGTCGCGCAGTTGCACAAAATGCGGCTCGCGCTCGACGGCGGCGACAGCATTGAAACCGTCATGATGCGCGGTGCGCCGCCGGTGCATTTCAGCCGCAAGCCGGCGGTCGAAGCCGCGCTTCGGGTCTGGACGTCGAAGCGGCTGTTGCGGGCGATGGGACAACTGGCCGAAGCCTCGCTGGAAAGCCGGCGCCAGTCCGCACTGGCCGAAGTCATCGCACAGCGCGCGTTGCTGTCGCTGGCCTATAATACCAGGAGAAAAGATTAGCCATTTCTCGCGCGCGTCTGCGCCAAGACCACCGATTGTTGACGGGTCTGCGCATCACTACGGTGAGTCTTGAGCCTCCTAAGACAATCATGCCCCGGATCCTGCAAAACAAACATCCGCTCTCCCCCTCCGTGTTCGCGCCCAGCGCGCTGCTCCGTGAGGCGCGTCGGCAGAGGGGCCTTCCAACCGCCGAGGTCCCGCCCCTCTGCATTCTCGACCCCGATGGCGATATCGTCCGCCAGTTGAGGCGGACCGGCAAGGCATCGTCGTTCGAGGCGTGGCCTTGCTACCACACGCAGCTTGATACCTTCGCGTTGGGTCCACTCCGCGCCGGCATTGTCGGCTGCGCCGTGGGCGCGCCGTTCGCGGTGCTTGTTGCTGAACAGTTATTCGCGAGCGGCTGCCGGTTGCTCATTAGCCTTACGTCAGCTGGCCAAATCACCGCGATTGGAACGCCTCCCTACTTTATTATCATCGACCGCGCCTTGCGCGATGAGGGAACCAGCTATCACTACGCGTCCCCGGCAGACTACGCCGACGCTAATACGGAACTTGTGTCGCTCGCCCGTGAAGCCGCGGATGGCAAAAACTTGAGAGTGATCGTGGGACCGACTTGGACTACCGACGCTCCTTTCCGCGAAACCGCCGAAGCAATCGACACGGCGAGGTCCGAGGGAATTCTGGCGGTGGAGATGGAAGCTGCGGCGCTGTACACGCTCGCCCAAACGTCACGCTACCCAGTGTTGTGCCTCGCTCACGTCACCAACACGATGGGCCAGACAGCGCACGACTTTGAAAAAGGCGCGCACGATGGGAGTGCCGACGCGCTGACCATACTTGAGGCCGTCGCCTCGCTCGCACATAGTCGCAGGTTTCTTGCTACGACGGCGGTCTAGCGCCGCGCGGCGGCCCACCGTGATTAGCGCCCGCTCTCCAGCCGCTCGGCGAAATAAGCGATGGGACGGGCATAGACCGGCGCCTGATTCCATTGCTTGATCGCGGCGAAGTTCGGCTGACCCGGCTGAAAGCCTTGTCCGCGTTGCCAGCCGTTGCCCTTAAAGAAATTGGCGGTCGAACCCAGCACATCCGGCACGCCCATCGCGCAACGCGCGTTGCTGTCGCTGGCGGTCAACGCAAAACGGAAAGATTAGCGCTACGGAACCGCGTCGAGCAATTCGCGGACCTTAGCGCTCAGTTCACCGAGTGAATAGGGTTTGCCGATCATCTCCACGCCGGCGTCGAGGCGGCCGTGATGCACGATTGCGTTGCGCGTATAGCCGGTGGTGAACAGCACCTTGAGATCGGGCTTGCGCCGCAACGCCTCGTCGGCGAGCTGGCGGCCGTTCATGCCGCCCGGCATGACAATGTCGGTGAACAGCAGATCGACTTGGTTCTGTTCGAGCGTCCGCAAGGCAGCCGGCCCGTTCGACGCCGCCAGCACGCGGTAGCCCAACTCCCCCAACAAATCGGACGTATAACTGCGCAGCGCGTCGTCGTCCTCGACTACCAGGACCGTTTCGCTGCCGATCGCCCCAGCCGTCTCGCCTGGCTGATTGGGCTCCCTCAAGACATCGTCTTTGGCGTCGGCACGGGGGAGATAGATCTTGACCGTCGTGCCTTCGCCGGTCTCGCTATAGATTTTGACATGCCCGCCGGATTGGCGGACGAAGCCGTAAACTTGGCTTAAGCCGAGCCCGGTTCCTTGGCCGACCGCTTTGGTGGTGAAGAACGGATCGAATACGCGCGCCAGCGTCGCCTGATCCATCCCGGTGCCAGTATCCGCCACCGCGATCATGACGTATTGGCCGGGCTCGACCGGCTCCGGCAACGTCGTGACGTAAGCCTGATCGAGATGGCAATTGGCGGTCTCGATCGTGACCTTGCCGCCGTTCGGCATGGCATCGCGGGCGTTGACCGCCAGATTAAGCAGCGCGTTTTCCAATTGGTGGGGATCGGCGAAGGTGCTCCACAAACCAGCTGCCAGAATGGTTTCCAGCGCCACCGCCTCGCCGAGCGAACTGCGTAGAAAATCGCTGGCGCCGGTTACCAATCTGTTAGCGTTGAGCGGCTGCGGCGCCAGCGCCTGTTGGCGCGAGAAGGCGAGCAACCGGTTGGTCAGCGTGGCCGCCCGATGTGCTCCCTGCAGCGCCATGTCGCGCGCGCGGGTGATGCGCGTCACTGCCGGCGACGGCGGCAATTCCGGCACATGGCGGCCGATTATGTCGAGGCCGCCGAGCACGATGGTCAGCAGATTGTTGAAGTCATGCGCCACGCCGCCGGTCAACTGGCCGATCGCCTCCATCTTTTGCGCCTGGCGCAGCGAGTCCTCGGCATTCTGGCGCGCCTCGTGCTCGGCTTCGAGTTCGCGGGTGCGCTCCTTCACCGCCGCTTCGAGCGCTTCGGTGAAATTGCGTAACTGAACCAATTCCTGCTTGCGCTCGGTGACGTCGACGCTGACCCCGACGACCCGGACCGGCTCTCCCGCCGCATCGTAAAAGCACAGGCGGCGCGCATGCAGCCAGCGCAGTTCGTTGTCGCTCGGCCGCACGATCCGAAACTCCAGCTCGAATTCGCGGTCTTTGGCCGCAAACGCCGTTGCGTTAATTTCGCGCACCCGCACCACATCCTCGCGAAAAACGGTCGCGATCCAACTGTCGTAGCGGCCATCGAATTCGGTGACTCCGTACATCGTCTTGGCGTGCTCAGACAGGCGCACGGTGCCAGCCTTGACGTCCCAGTCGATGACACCGCCGCGGCCGATCTGCTCGGCAAGCGCCAGCAGTTCGGCGCTTTCCTGGAGGCTGAATGCGGTAAGGATATTCGTCACGCCTTAGCCGCCGAGAATACGTTTGGCTTCGGTCATGGCCCGCAGCTTGCCGGCGGCAATCTGCCGCGGCAGATGATTGAAGCCGCAGGAACTGGTGATGATGGTTTGTTCAGGCGCCAGCCATTTATATTTTTTGATGCGCTCGGCGACCGCTTCGCCGCTCTCGACTTTGGGATCCTGCACGTCGATGGCGCCGACGCCGAGCTGACGATTGCCGAGCAAGCCTTCGTAGTGAGGCGTCATGTCGTGTTCGATCAGATAAGACGCGGTTTCGATCTTGCAGACCAGATCCGCCTTATAGCGGCCGGCGTCGAAATAGCGATGGCCGATCTGGCCGTCGTATTCCTTGCCAACCGCATAGTTGCCCTGGCAGATATGCGTCGAGGTGTGGATGTCGCCGGGCAGCCCTTCGATCGCCATGTTGATGGCGTCGACAGCCGCACTCACCTCGGTATCCTCGGACATCGTGAAAAGCGGCTCGTCGATCTGAATGTGCTTGCAGCCGGCGCCGGCCAGCATCTTGAAATTGTGCCGTAGCAGTTTGCCGAGGTCGCCCATCATCTTGCCGATGTCATTGTAATGCTCGTCATAGGCGACCTTGGCCAGCATGTGCGGTCCGGTCATCGTGACCTTGACCGGCTTAGTGGCGATCGCCGAAACGGTCTTGAACTCTTCGACCAGGCCGAGATCGATATTGTCGGCAATGCGCGCCTGGCAGGTCAGCGCCGGGTGATAGACGTTAGGATCGTGCGGCGTGATCGGCTTCGGCCGCGTGGTGCCCTGAAACGCCGGGATCTTCGCCCAGAAATAATTGAGCATTGCGTTCGGCGGCGAGTGGCGGTTGTGCGTGCGCCGGTGCATTTCGCCACCGGTGATGACATCAATATTGGCAGCTTCCTGGTCGAGCACCGCGGCCTGGCTGGCGCGAAATTGCGCGTCGTTGAAGGCCGCCATCGACATCTGGCCGAACGACACCAGCCGATCGAGCGGCTCGTACCAGTCCGGCACGCTATAGGCGCCGATCACGGTCGTTGTGTACTTGGGATACGGTTTCATCACGCACTCACCTAGTGCCTGTGGCCACTACTGTAGCCGGTATCTGCGGAAACGGCATGGGTGAAATCGGCGCGAAAAAGCCTTTAAACAAAGTGTTTAACGGCCGGGGGCAAGCTGCGCGAGCTAGCGCCCGCTCTCCAGCCGCTCGGCGAAATAAGCGATGGTACGGGCATAGACCGGCGCCTGATTCCATTGCTCGATCGCGGCGAAGTTCGGCTGACCCGGCTGAAAGCCTTGTCCCCGTTGCCAGCCGTTGCCCTTAAAGAAATTGGCGGTCGAACCCAGCACATCCGGCACGCTGTGGACCAGGTCGATGCGGCCGTCGCGGTCGTAGTCGATCGCGAATTTCACGAAGCTCGACGGCATGAATTGCGTCTGGCCGATCTCGCCGGCCCAGGCGCCCTTCGCCGTCGCGGGATCGAGGTGGCCGCGATCGACGATCTTGAGCGCATCGATCAATTCGGGGCGGAATTTCTCCGGGCGCCGGCAGTCATAAGCCAGCGTCGCCAGCGCCTTGACGGTGGGGAACGAGCCGAGGAACGCACCGAAATCGGTTTCGAGGCCCCAGATCGCGACGATCAGACCCGGCGGCACGCCGAATTCCTGCTTGATGCGGCCGAGCAGTTGCGCGTGTTTCTGCATCATCGCACGGGCGCGGGCCAATCGCGGCGGCACCATGCGGCCGGAAAACTCCTCAAAGGTCTGCGAAAATACCTTTTGCCCGCGGTCGCGCGAGACGATGGCTTCGTCGAAGGTCAATCCGTTAAGCGCGGCAAGTCCGCGTTGACCGACACCCTGCGACGCGGCTTGCGTTCGCATCTGTTCGAGAAAAGCTGGAAACTTGGCGCGGTCGACGCAGTTGCGCGGCGTCGTCGCGGCGTAGCGATATGGCGCCGGCGTTTGCGCCGCCGCGGCGGCGGGCACCAGCATGGCCGTCAGGACCGCGGCACAGATCGCTTTGATCATACAAACATACCGGCTCGCGTCGACCGATCGTCAGTTCAAATCCGGCCCAGCAATATCAGGATCACGACGATAATCAGGATGATGCCGAGCAGGCCGGTGCCGCGGTTTCCATAACCATACCCCTAGCCGCCGAACCGGCCGCTAAATCCACCGAGCAGAAAAATGATAAGAACGATGACGAGAATGAGGCCGACTGACATGTTATGCTCCTGATGAAACGGATGGGAGGTT
>JBPCQM010000048.1:0-11640 GCA_050998115.1 Pseudolabrys sp.
GTACTGATATTTGGCGTTGCCGAAATTCAGGTTGTTCATCGTGCCCTGAGCGCAGGAGAGCGCGCCGAGTGCGCCGAACAGACAGTTCGTCACCGCCTGTGAGACCTCGACGTTTCCGGCCACCACCGCCGCCGGATACTCCGGTGTCAGCATCGAGCCCGGTGGCACAACGATGTTGATCGGCCGCAGGCAGCCGGCGTTCATCGGGATGTCGTCATCCACCATGACGCGGAACACGTAGAGCACCGCGGCGCGGGTGACCGGCTCCGGCGCGTTGAAATTGGTCCGCTGCTGCGGCGAGGTGCCGGTGAAATCGACGGTGGCTTCGCGCTTCTTCTTGTCGACGCTGATCTTCACCTTGATGAAGGTGCCTTGGTCCATCTCGTAGGAAAACTCGCTGTCGTGCAACCGGTCGATCACGCGGCGCACGCTTTCGGCGGCGTTGTCCTGCACGTGCTGCATGTAGGCCTTGACGACCGGCAGGGTGAACTGCGCCACCATCTTGCGCAGTTCCTGCGCGCCCTTCTCGTTGGCGGCGATCTGCGCCTTCATGTCGTTGACGTTCTGCACAGGGTTGCGCGCCGGAAATTTCGCGCCGGTCAGCACCTCGTTGAGCTCCTTTTCGCGGAAGCGGCCGCGGTCGACCAGCTTGAAGTTGTCGATGTAGACGCCTTCCTGCTCGATCGTGGTGGCCTTGGGCGACATCGAGCCGGGCGAGATGCCGCCGACATCGGCGTGATGACCGCGCGAGGCGACCCAGAACAAAATTTCCTTCTGCGCGTCGTCGAACACTGGGGTGCAAACGGTAATGTCCGGCAAATGGGTGCCGCCGTTATAGGGCGCGTTGATCGCATAGACGTCGCCCGGCGAGATTTTGCCCGCATTGTCGCGGATGACGGTTTCGACCGAGCGGTCCATCGAGCCGAGATGCACCGGCATGTGCGGCGCGTTGGCGACCAGCGTGCCGTCATGCGCGAAACAGGCGCAGGAGAAATCGAGCCGCTCCTTGATGTTGACGGAATAGGCGGTGTTTTGCAGCGACACCCCCATCTGCTCGGCGATCGACATGAACAGGTTGTTGAACACTTCCAGCATCACCGGATCAGCTTGCGTGCCGATGGCGTGCTCGCGTTTCAACGGTGCCGCGCGCGACAGAACGAGGTGGTTCTTGGCCGTCAGCTCGGCCTGCCAGCCGTCCTCGACCACGATGGTCTGGTGCGGTTCAATGATGATGGCGGCGCTCGTGATCTTGTGGCCGGGCTTGAGCTGGTCCCGGGTATAGACGCCGGCGTCGTGCCAACGGCCCTGGGTGAAGAATTTGGTGCGTAGCGCCGGGACGGGCAGGGCATCGCAGGTCAGCGGCAGTTCGGTTTCGCTGAAGGTGGCGCCGCCGCCGACCGCCTCCACCGACACCGCCTCGACCACCATCTGCTTGCTCTGGTCGATGAAGCCGAAGCGGGCTTTGTGCGCCGCCTCGAAGGCGGATTTCATCTCCGCGAGCGTGCCCGCCGGCGCCACCAGCGCGGTGTCGGTGCCGGCGTAGCGGATATGGGCGCGGACGTGAATCGTCACATTGGCAGCTGGCACGCCCTGGCCGATTACCTCGTCGCGCGCTTCGGCGCCGAGCCGGCCGCTCGTATTGGCGATTGATTGCAGCACGGCATCGGCGAAATTCTCCTCGACCGCCTGCTGGCGGGTGGCGCGTATCGAAGCGAGCCCCATGCCGTAGGCCGATAGCAGCGAGGAGAACGGATGGATCAAAACGCGTGTCATGCCGAGTGCGTCGGCGACCAGGCAAGCGTGCTGGCCGCCGGCGCCGCCAAAGCAGTTGAGCGCGTAGCGCGTCACGTCGTAGCCGCGCTGCACCGAGATTTTCTTGATGGCGTTCGCCATGTTTTCGACGGCAATGCGACTGAAGCCGTCGGCGATTTCCTCCGGCGATTTGCCACCGACCTGGCCGGCGAGTTCGGTGAAGCCGCGCTTCACCGACGGCGCGTCGAGCGCCTGGTCCTGGTTGGGGCCGAAAATCTTCGGAAAGAAATCGGGCAGCAGCTTGCCGACCATCACGTTGGCGTCGGTGACCGCGAGCGGCCCGCCGCGGCGATAGCATGTCGGCCCCGGATTGGCGCCAGCCGAATCCGGACCGACGCGAAAGCGCGCGCCGTCGAAATGCAGGATCAATCCGCCACCGGCCGCCACGGTATGAATGAGCATCATCGGCGCGCGCATGCGCACGCCCGCAACTTCGGTGTCGAAGGCGCGCTCGTATTCGCCGTCGTAGTGCGACACGTCGGTCGAGGTGCCGCCCATGTCGAAACCGATCAGGCGGTCCATGCCGGCTTCATGCCCGGTCTGCGCCATGCCGACCACGCCGCCGGCCGGGCCGGAGAGGATGGCGTCCTTGCCCTGGAAGAGTTCGGCGGCGGTCAGGCCGCCCGACGACATCATGAACATCAGGCGGGCCCCTGATCCCTCCCCCGAAGGGGGAGGGTGGCCGGCGGAGCCGGCCGGGTGGGGCGAGGTTTTCTTCTCGGCGAACCCACCCGGCCGGTCGCTTGCGCGCGCGGCACCCCTCCCCATGCCCGGGAGGGATGGAGTCCGCATTTCGTTTTGCACCCGCGCCACGTAGTTTTTCAGGATCGGCGACAGATAAGCGTCCACCACGGTGGTGTCGCCGCGGCCGACCAAATTGATCAGCGGCGACCCCTCGTGGCTGACCGAAACCTGCGGGAATCCGATGTCGCGCGCCAGCGCGGCGACGCGCTTCTCATGATCGGGATAGCGGTAGGCGTGCATAAACACGATAGCGACCGCTTTAATGCCGTCCGCCTTTGCGCTCGCAAGATCCGCGCGCACCGCGTCGAGGTCTAGCTCGCGCTCCACGGTGCCGTCGGCGCGCACCCGCTCGCCGACTTCGGCGACGTGCTCGAACAGCATCTCCGGCTTGATGATATGCTTGGCGAAAATCTTCGGCCGCGCCTGATAGCCGATCTTCAGTGCGTCGCGGAACCCCTTGGTAATCAGCAGTAGCGTGCGCTCCCCCTTGCGCTCGAGCAGCGCGTTGGTGGCGACCGTGGTGCCCATCTTCACTGCGCCGACCCGGCCCCGCGGGATCGGCTCGCCGTGCTTTAAGCCGAGCAACTCGCGGATGCCGTGCACGGCGGCGTCGGCATAGGCCTCGGGGTTTTCCGACAGCAGCTTATGCGCCACCAGCGTGCCGTCGGGCCGGCGGCCGACCACGTCGGTGAAAGTACCGCCGCGATCGATCCAGAAATCCCACGCCGCCGCCGCGTTCATACTGTGCTCCCGCCCCGTAACAGGCGCGAGCAAACATCGAGCCGCTGATCGCGTCCAATCGTGTTTTTGGATGCAGCTTGATAAGCAGAGACTATCACGAGGCGGGGTGCTTCATTTCGCGGGCGACTTTACTGGCGATCTCGGCGACCTTCTGGGCGGCGAAGCTGCCGGGCGTGTTCGGCCAGCTCACGACAAAATTGAGCTTCGGCAATTCGATCCTGGTCTTGAGCACGCGCAGGCGCCCGGCCGGCGCTGCGATGTTCTCGAGGATCGCCGGCGAGATGACCGCAATGCCGATGCCGTCCAGCGCCATGCGGATGATGGTGGCAAGCGAGGCGCTGGCGTGGATGGTGGCGCGCAGGCCCTTGCGGTCGAATAATTCGCGCACCGCCGCGTAGGGCTGTGTGTTGCGCGAGAAGGTGATGATCGGCCACTTCACGATGTCTTCGAGCGCCAAAGGCGCTTTGCCGAATTTGATCTTGTCGCCGCAAATAAAGGCGACCGGGAACGAGCAGAGCGGCCGGCTCTGCACGTTCGGGCCGCTCACGGGACCGATCAGAAACGCGAGATCGAGGTCCTTGGCGACCAGCCGGTCGCGCAGGTTCGGCGAGATATCGACTTCGATTTCCAGTTCGAGGTTGGGATAAGCGGCGTTGACCCGCTCGATCAGCGCGGGCAGCCAGGTATGCACGATGCTTTCGGAGACACCGAGCCGCACCAGTCCGCGCATGGTCGAGCGGTCGCCGACCGCCTCGACCATCTCGGCGCGCAAACGGATGAGCCGTTCCGCATAGCCGAGCAGTTCCTGCCCCTTGTGCGTCGTCGCGACCTGACGCCGGTCGCGCTCGAGCAGCCGCATGCCGAGGAAATCCTCCAGTTGCGCGATCCGCATCGACACCGCGGGCTGCGTGGTGTTGAGCTTGTCGGCGGCGCCGCGAAAGCTGCGCAGCGTCGCCACCCACATGAAGGTTTCCAGCGTCTTGAAATCGATCACGCAACACACCCGAAGCCTGATAACGACACCTTATCAGACGCCATCCAAAAACACGATTGGACGCAATGACGGCGCAGTGGTCGTCTGACGGCTGGGAATGACAGCCAAGGATTTGTTGCGATGCGTCAAGGCAATCTTGCGGTATCGCGCGGTGCGCTGCAACTCGACAGCGGGCTCGATGTGCGGCTCGCCTGCCGGTCCGGCGCCTTTGCCGGCGCGACCTCCGGGCTCGCCCCCGGTTTTGTCCAGGGCAATCTCGCCATCCTGCCGCGCGACTGGGCCGAAGAATTTCTGCGCTTTTGCCAGGGCAATCCCAAGCCGTGTCCGTTGCTCGGGGTGAGCGAGGCGGGCGACCCAAAGCTGCCGGCGCTGGGCGAGGATCTCGATATCCGCACCGATCTGTCGCGCTACCGCGTGTGGCGTGACGGCGAACTGATTGACGAGCCGGCCGACCTCAAGGCGGTATGGCGCGACGATCTCGTAAGCTTCGTGCTTGGCTGCTCGTTTTCGTTCGAGGAAGCGCTGCTGCAGGGCGACGTGCCGGTGCGCCACATCGCGCTCGGCGTCAACGTGCCGATGTACCGCACCAACGTGGCGACGCAGGCGGCCGGCCGCTTTCACGGGCCGATGGTCGTCTCGATGCGGCCGATGAAGCCGGCCGCCGCGATCCGCGCCGTTCAGATCACGACGCGGCTGCCGGCGGTGCACGGCGCGCCGGTTCATGTCGGATTTCCGGAGCAGATCGGCATCGCGGATATCGAACGGCCGGATTATGGCGATGCCGTGCCGGTCGAAGCGGGCGAACTCCCGGTGTTCTGGGCGTGCGGCGTCACGCCGCAAGCGGTGATCGCAGCAGCGAAGCCGCCGTTCGCGATCACGCACGCGCCGGGCTGCATGCTGGTGACCGATTTGAAGAACAGCCATCTCTCGTTGTTTTGAGTCTGAAAAAGCAACCGGCGCAAATGCGTCATCGATATCTGGGGAGAACGACCATGGCGATGCAAGCAGAAGCAGTCGAGGATCACCACCCGACCGCGTGGTACGGGGAGATGACGTCGAAGGAAAAGAGCACGTTCTGGGCCTGCACCGGCGGCTGGATTCTCGATGCGATGGATGTGCAGATCTACAGCTTCGTTATTCCGGTCATTATCGTTGCCTTTCAGCTCACCAACGCCGATGCCGGCCTGATCGGCACCTCGACCTTGCTCGCCTCCGCGTTTGGCGGCTGGTTCGCGGGCGCGCTGTCGGACCGGTTCGGCCGCGTGCGCACGCTGCAAATCACCATCGCGTGGTTTGCGATCTTCACCTTCCTGTGCGGCTTCGCGCAGAATTACGGGCAGTTGCTGTTCTTCCGCGCGACCATGGGCTTCGGTTTCGGCGGCGAATGGGCCGCGGCGGCTGTGCTGATCGGCGAGGTCATTCGCCCGCAGCACCGCGGCAAGGCGGTCGGCGCCATGCAAAGCGGCTGGGCGGTCGGCTGGGGCATCGCCGCCATCGCGGCGACGATCCTGATGAGCAATCTGCCGCAGGACACCGCCTGGCGCGTGCTGTTCTGGATCGGGCTGACGCCGGCGTTGCTGGTGTTCTTCGTCCGGCGGATGGTCGACGAGCCGAAAGTATTCGAGCAGACCCGGAAGAATCTCGCCTCCGCTGGCAAGAAAGCTAATTTCCTGGAAATCTTTTCTCCGGCGGTCCTCAAGACCACGGTGCTGACGTGCCTGCTCTCGATCGGCGCGCAAGGCGGTTATTACGCCATCACCACATGGCTGCCGACCTTCCTTCGCACCGAGCGCAAGCTCACGGTGTTTGCGACCGGCGGTTACCTCGCGGTTATCATCATCGGGTCATTCGTCGGGTATCTGGTGAGCGCGTGGCTCAACGATCGGATCGGCCGGCGCTCGAACTTCATCCTGTTTGCGATCTGCTCGATCATCACCGTGATCGCTTACACGCAACTGCCGCTCGACAACGCGACGATGCTTTGGCTCGGCTTCCCGCTCGGGTTCTTCGCCTCCGGCATCTTCTCAGGCATGGGCCCGTTCCTGACTGAGTTGTTCCCGACCCGGGTGCGTGGATCGGGTCAGGGCTTCGCCTATAATTTCGGCCGGGGCATTGCGGCGATGAACCCGCTGTTCGTCGGCTTGCTGAGCGCGACCCTGCCGCTCGGCCAATCGATCGGGGTATTCGCGCTGATCGCCTACGGCCTGTTGATCATCGCGGCGCTGCTGCTGCCGGAAACCAAAGGCCGCGTCCTGACGGCCGACGTCGCCTGAACGACCGCGGCGGTAAGACCAAAACGGGCCTCGCCGCCGGGCGGGCCCGTTGCTTTTATTCGAGACCGGCGTGGCCAAATGCCGGACTATGGCGCGCGCCGCGAGGCTGCTAGGCTTGGAGCGAGATTACCGGGGGAAGCTTGCGTCATGCCGAAGTGGATTGCGCTCGTCGCCACGTCGTTCGCTGGCCTGCTCGCCGCCAGCGCGCAGGCGCAGACCACCTGGGATCTCCCCACCAACTACGCGGCCGGCGCCTTTCACACCAAGAATATCGTGCAATTCGCCGCGGACGTCGACCAGGCGACCGGCGGATCGCTGAAGATCGTCGTGTACCCTGGCGGCAGCATGATCAAGCATGCCGAGATCAAGCAGGCGGTGCGTGACGGCAAGGCCGCGGCCGGTGAAATTCTGATTTCGCTCGCCGCCGAAGAGGCGCCGGTTTATGGCGTCGACTCAATTCCTTTCTTGGCCACCGGCTACGATGGCGCCCGCAAGCTCTACGCCGCGCAGAAACCGTTTCTCGAAAAACAGCTGGCGAAAGAAGGCTTGATGCTGCTGTTCTCGGTGCCTTGGCCGCCGCAAGGCATCTATGCCAAGCGCGAGATCAGGTCGGTTGACGACCTCAAGGGCCTGAAATTCCGTACTTATAATGTGATGATCAAGCGGATCGCCGAACTGACGGGCGCGCAACCGACCCAGATCGAGGTGCCGGACCTGCCCGCCGCGTTTGCTTCGGGGCGGGTCGACGTGATGATCACGTCGGCGTCGAGTGGCGTGCAATCGAAGGCCGAGCAATATTTGACGCACTACATGGATACGCAGGCCTGGCTGCCGCGCAACATGGTATTCGTCAACAAGGCGGCGTTCGACAGACTCTCGCCGGCGGAGCAGAAAGCGGTCACGGAGGCGGCGAAAGCCGCCGAAATCCGCGGCTGGGAATTGTCGCTTGAGGAAATGACGATCAAGACCAAAGCGCTCAGAGACGCCGGCATCATTGTTTTGCCGCCAAGCGACGCGCTCAAATCCGGCTTGGCAAAAATCGGCGACACCATCGCTCGCGAATGGGCGGCCGCCGCCGGCGCCGATGGCGAAGCCATGCTGGCCGCTTACCGGAACTAGACGAATGCGAGTCTGGCTCGATCGGCTCTATCTGCTCGCCGGCTACGCGGCGGGCGTGATGCTGGTCCTGATTTTCGGCATCATGATGTTCATGTCGGTCGGCCGGCAGTTCGGGCTCAACATTCCGGCCGGCGACGACTTCGCCTCCTGGTTCATGTGCGCGATGGCGTTTCTTGGCCTCGCCCACACCTTCAGGAAGGGCGAGATCATCCGGGTCGGCATCCTGCTGGAGCAGCTTCCCGCCCGGTTGCGCTGGGGCGCGGAAGTCATCGCGCTGAGCATCGCCACAGCATTCACGCTGTATTTCACCTGGTACGCCACCGCGATGACCTACGATTCCTGGCGCTTCAACGACATGGCGCAGGGCGTGCTGGCGGTGCCGCTGTGGATTCCGCAACTCGGCTTTTGCGGCGGCCTGATCGTTCTGGCGATCGCGCTGATCGACGAAATGGTCCACGTCCTCAAGGGCAACAAGCCGACTTACGAGAAGGAGCCGCCGACCACGCCCGATGAATTCGTCGAGCGCGTCGCCTCGGGCGGGGCCGGCTGATGGTGCATGATCTCGGCCTGGTCAACCTGTCGCTCGTTCTGCTGACGCTGCTGATCGTCATTCTCGGCAGCGGCGTGTGGATCGCGGTCGGTCTGGGCCTGGTCGGCCTCGTCGCGATGGCGCTGACGACGCCGGTGCCGATCGGCAATGTGCTGGCGACCTCGGTGTGGAGCGCCAGCGCTTCATGGACGCTGGCCGCGCTGCCGCTTTTCATCTGGATGGGCGAGATACTGTTCCGCACCCGGCTGTCGGAGGAAATGTTTCGTGGCCTGTCGCCGTGGCTGCAGTGGTTGCCGGGGCGGCTGGTGCATGTGAACGTGATCGGCTGCGGCATCTTTGCCGCGGTGTCGGGCTCGTCGGCCGCTACCTGCGCCACCATCGGCAAGATCGCGCTGCCCGAACTCGACAAGCGCGGCTACGACAAAAGCTTGAGCCTCGGCTCGCTGGCCGGCTCCGGCACGCTCGGCCTGCTGATCCCGCCGTCGATCCCGATGGTGGTCTACGCAGTGACCGCCAACGTGTCGGTGCTGCAGGTCTTTCTCGGCGGCTTCCTGCCGGGCGCCCTTGTGATGGCGCTCTACTCCGGCTACATCATCGGCTGGTCGCTGCTCAACCCGAGCAAAATTCCGCCGCGCGACCCGCCAATGTCGTTCACGCGCAAGCTCCAGGAATCCACCAAGCTCATTCCGTGCCTGCTGCTGATCCTGGCGGTGTTCCTGTCGCTGGTACTCGGCTTCGCCACCGCGACCGAATGCGCGGCGTGGGGCGTCACCGGCGCGCTGATGCTGGCGTGGTGGAGCGGCACGCTCAACCGCAAGACCTTCTTCGACAGCGTGATGAGCGCGACACGGCTGACCTGCATGATCATGCTGATCCTGGCCGGCGCCGCCTATTGCACGGCGGCGATGGCCTATACCGGAATTCCGGTGGCGCTCGCCGAATGGGTGAAGGGACAAAATCTCACGCCCGGCATGCTCGCGCTCTACCTCTCCATCATGTACATCATCCTCGGCTGCCTGATCGACGGTATATCGATGATCGTGCTGACGATGGTGATTGTGCTGCCGATGATAAAGCAGGCCGGGCTCGATCTGGTCTGGTTTGGCGTCTATCTCGTCATCCACGTCGAGATGGCGCAGATCACGCCGCCGGTCGGCTTCAATCTGTTCGTTCTGCAAAACATGAGCGGGCGCGACACCTTCACGGTCGCCAAAGCCGCGTTCCCGTTCTTTCTGCTGCTGATCGCCGCGGTTTTCATCATCACCGAATTTCCGCAGATCGTGCTGGTGCTGCCGCGGCTGGCGTTCCCGCAAGGGTAAAGAGGCAAGGCAAAGAGGTTGTCGAACGGCCCCGGATTTCTGCTAGGCTTGTTGCTTGAACGTCGTTTGCAATTGCGCACGCTAAAACAAAGAGGCGTCAGATGAAGATGTATCGTTCGTTGTTGCTCGCCGCCTTCGCGGCAGCCGCGTTGGCCGCCCAGCCGGCCTTCGCCCAGACCAAATGGAATCTGCCGGCCGCCTATCCGGCCGACAATCCGCACAGCGAAAATCTGGCGCTGTTCGCCAAGGACGTCGCCGACGCGACCAGTGGCAAGTTGCAGATCACGGTCCACCCGGCTGCTTCGTTGTTCAAGGCGCCCGACATCAAGCGCGCGGTGCAGACCGGCCAGGCGCAAGCCGGCGAGGTGCTGATCTCGCTGCACGAGAACGAAGACCCGATGTTCGGCATCGACGTCATTCCGTTCCTCGCCACCAGCTTCCCGGAAGCCAAGAAGCTGTGGGAGGTTTCCAAGCCGGCGATCGAGAAGAAACTCGCCGCCCAGGGCCTGATCGTGCTGTTCGCAGTGCCGTGGGCGCCGCAGGGCATCTACGCCAAGAAGGACATCAACTCGATCGAGGACATGAAGGGCCTCAAGTGGCGCGCCTATAACGTCGGCACCGCCAAGATCGGCGAACTGGCCGGTGCGCAAAGCGTCACGGTGCAGGCCGCGGAACTGCCGCAGGCGCTGGCGACCGGCGTCGTCAATTCCTTCATCTCGTCGGGCGCTACCGGCTACGACAGCAAGGTGTGGGAGTCGCTCGACCACTTCTACGATACGCAGGCCTGGATTCCGAAGAACATCACCTTCGTCAACAAAGCGGCGTTCGACGCGCTCGACAAGCCGACCCAGGACGCCGTCATGAAGGCGGCGGCGACCGCGGAAACCCGCGGCTGGAAGATGTGGCAGGACAAAAGCCAGTGGTATCTCGACCAGCTCAAGGCCAAGGGCATGAAGGTGCTGCCGCCATCGCCCGAGCTTAAAGCCGGCTTCAAGAAAATCGGCGACCAGTTGACCGCCGACTGGGTCAAGAAAGCCGGGCCTGAGGGCGAAGCGGTGATCGCAGCCTACAAGAAATAATCCGCGTTACATCCGAAACTGAAATCGGACGCCATACGGCGTCCGATTTTCATCGTGGCCGCTTCACCTGCATGCGCTGGCCGACCACCACGGTAACGACCACCGCGGCCGCGAAGATCAGCGTCTCCGGCTCGAAACGCTCGCCGTTCACCGGGATCGACAGCGCGACGATGAAGAAGGGTTGCAGTAGCATGATCTGACTGGCCCGCGCGA
Source organism: Pseudolabrys sp. (assembly GCA_050998115.1). Lineage (GTDB taxonomy): Bacteria > Pseudomonadota > Alphaproteobacteria > Rhizobiales > Xanthobacteraceae > Pseudolabrys. Next base: position 10,845 of record JBPCQM010000048.1, read on the forward strand.
CCCCGGCGAGCGCCATCGCCGCGTTGAACACGAAGAACGCCAGATACATGCTCACCGACGCCACATAAGCGAGACCGGCCCAGGCGGACGCCGGCACTCGCGCGATGTTGTCGGGCCACAGCAGCAGCGTGAGGGGCACCGTTAGCGGCAAGAACAGCACGACTTGCCAGGAGATCACCTCCCAGCCCGGCATCTTGCCCGACAGCTTGCCCGACAGCGTATAGCCGAGCGCGCCGATCACGACTGTGCCGAGCAGGTAAAGGTCGCCAGCGCTGATCGTGGTGCTTTCGTTGTGGCGCACGATGAAAACAAAAACGATCAGGCTGCCGGCGGCGCTGGCGAGCCAGAATCCGAGACTCGGCCGCTCGCGCATCAGCAGCGCGGCTGCGGCCATCGTGGCAAGCGGCATGATGCCGAGCACCACGCCGCCATGCGAGGCCGGCACCGTGGTCATGGCGAGCGCCACCAGCACCGGGAAGCCGACGATCGTGCAAAGGCCGGCGGCGATCAGCTCGGCGATGACGGCGCGCCGCGGCCAGCGCCGCCGTGACGCCAGCAGCACGGCAAGGCCGGCGCATCCGGCGAACGCGGCGCGCGCCGCCGAGACGAAAAACGGATCGAACGCCGCGATCGCCAGCCGGGTCGCCGGCAGCGTGGCGCCAAACAGGAAGGTGCCGGCAACGGCCAGCGCCAGGCCAAGTTTTACGCGGGGAGGGACCATTTGACACGGCGACGCTATCGGCTGATCGCCGTCACGACCAGCGCAAGCCATTCATGCGTGGCATGAATTTAAGTG
>JBPCQM010000105.1:0-6714 GCA_050998115.1 Pseudolabrys sp.
GGCCAGGGCTGGTTCCTCGGCCACCATTGCTTCACAAAGTACGTCAAGGTGGCTTTCTTCCGCGGCACGTCGCTGCGTCCTGTCCCCCCCGGCGAATCCAAGAGCAAGGACACGCGCTACCTCGACATCCATGAGGACGACCAGCTCGACGAAACTCAGCTCGCCGCTTGGGTGAAGCACGCCAGCCAATTGCCCGGCGAACGAATGTGAGCGGCAGGAGGCCCTGTACAATCATGAGGAAGCGACAACAACCATGAAGAAGACGAAGCGCGGCTCGAAGAAAGGAAAAGGGGCCAACTCCCCCTCTCATCTAATCGATGCGAGGATCAAGGAGCTGGGTGATTGGCGCAGTGAGACGCTCGCTCGGCTCCGAGCACTCATCAAGCAGGCCGACCCCGACGTGGTCGAGGAGTGGAAGTGGCGAGGCGTTCCGGTGTGGGAGCACGACGGAATCATCTGTACCGGTGAGACCTACAAGTCTGTCGTGAAGATGACCTTCGCCAAGGGCGCCTCGCTCAAGGACCCTTCAGGCCTCTTCAACTCCAGCCTCGAAGGCAACACTCGGCGCGCCATCGATTTCCATGAGGGCGACAAGATCGATGCAAAGGCGTTAAAGGCGCTCATTCGCGCGGCCGTGGCGCTGAACACGTCGAAGCGAGCCACCGCTCGCCCCGTCCGCTCTCAGAAGAAACCAAAGAGCGATTAAGGGCCTGACCGGAAATGCAGCCAGGAAACCGGACTTTAGTTGTTTGCCCGTCATGCCCGCGCATAGCCGTCGAGGACGGCGTCATTGACGCCCGTCTTCGACGGGCTATGCCCCGGCCATGACGAAAATGGGGGCGTCTGGCGCGCCAACCACTTTGTAAACAGCGCCTAGAACACCGCGCGGAAGCGCTGCGGCAGATCGACCGCGGCTGGCGGTTTTTTCAGCACGGCGAGAAATCTGCCGGCCCAGTTCGCCAGATCGTTATCGGTCAGAATCTTGAACATGGCGGCGTGGCGTTGCTGGCGTTCAGGCAGCGGCATCGACAGCGCCTGGTTGATCGCATTGCCGACGCCTTCGGTGTCATAGGGATTGACCAGCAGCGCCGCGTTGAGCTCGCGCGCGGCGCCGGCAAAGCGCGATAGGATCAGCACACCGGGATCATCCGGATTTTGCGCGGCGACATATTCCTTGGCAACCAGGTTCATGCCGTCGCGCAGCGGCGTCACCAGGCCGACCCGCGCCTCGCGATAAAGGCCGGCCAGCGCGGCCTGGCTATGCGCCCGGTTGACGTAACGGATCGGCGTCCAGCTCGCCTCGCCATAGGCGCCATTGATGCGGCCGGCGGCCTCGCCGACCTGGCGGCCGATTTCGGTATATTCCGGAATGTCGGTGCGGCTGGTTGGCGTGATCTGAAGAAATGTGCACTTGCCGCGCCACTCCGGGAAATTCAGCAGCAGGCGCTCGAACGCGTCCAGCCGTAACGGCAAGCCTTTCGAGTAATCAAGCCGGTCGACGCCGATGATCATGGCGCGCCCGGACAGACTGCCGACCACGTCCTTGACAAACTTGGTTTCAACCGCGCGGCGCGCCAGTCTGCCGAACTTCTCGGTTTCGACCCCGATCGGAAACGCGCCGAACTCGACGGTGCGCTCATGGTAATGAAAGCTGTTGCCGTTGGCCCAGGACAGCCCGCATTCATGCGCCAGATAGCGCGAAAAGTTCGCGGCATCGACGTCGGTCTGGAAGCCGACCAGATCGTAGTGGCAAAGCGAGGGGATGATGCGGTCGTGATTGGGCAGCGCGGTGACGATTTCCGGCGGCGGGAACGGGATGTGTAGAAAGAAACCGATGCGGTTTTTATGGCCCCGCTCGCGCAGCGCTTTTGCCAGCGGGATGAAATGATAGTCGTGCACCCAGACAATGTCGTCGGGTTGCAGGATGGTTTCGAGGTTGCGCGCGAAGAAATCATTCACCCGCATGTAGCCGCCGAGATCGCGGCGGGTGAATTCGATCAGGTCGAGCCGGTAATGCAAAATCGGCCACAGCACGCCGTTGGCAAAGCCGTTGTAAAATTCCTGATGATCGCCTTTGGCCAAATCGACGGTGACATAAGTGATGCCGTCGCGCTTTACGATTTTGGCCGGCCCCGGATTGGCGACCCGCCCGCTCCAGCCGAACCAGACGCCGCGTTCGCGCTTAAGCGCGCCCTTGAGCGCGACCGCGAGCCCGCCGGCCCGCGCGGCTTGCTCGGGCACCGCGACACGGTTTGAAATGACGATCAGCCGCGCCAATACCGGTCTCCCCAGTTTCGCGACAATTTCATCGCCGATTGAATGAGGCCCGACATCGAATAGGTCTGCGGGAAATTCCCCCACACTTCGCCGGTGCGCGGATGCACGTCTTCCGACAACAGGCCGTAGCGGTTTCGCAATCGTAGCGCATCGACGAACATTTCGCGTGCCTCGTCGCGACGCCCGATCGACGCGATGGCATCGATCAGCCAGAACCGGCAAATCAGGAACGCCGTGTCCGGCACGCCGAAATCGTCCGGCGCCGCATAACGCATAACGTGATGGCCGCGGCGAAGTTCACGCTCCATCGCATTGACAGTACTCACAAAACGCGGGTCATCGGGCGAAACCAGCCCCAAATCCGCCAATAACAGCACACTGGCGTCGAGATCGTCGCTGTCGAACGCGCCGGCGAAAACATCGCGCTTGGAATTCCAGGCGCGCGCCAGTAATTCGACTTTTATCTTTTCCGCCGCGGCGCCCCAATGTTGCGCGCGGTCGGCAAGACCCAGGTGGGCGGCGATCGCTTCGAGCCGTTGGCACCCGGCCCAGCACATCGCGGCGGAATGGGTGTGGACCCGCTTTCGCCCGCGAAATTCCCAGATTCCGGAATCCGGCAGCATCGCCCGCTTGGCGGCCTGCTCGCCGAGCGGCTCGAGCAGGCGAAACAGCGATTCATCGCCCGGTTTTGGCAACCGCCGGTCGAAAAACATCGGCGCCGCGGCGAGGATCACGCTGCCATAGACGTCGTGCTGGTCCTGCGCCCAGGCGGCATTGCCGACCCGCACCGGCCCGTTGCCGCGATAGCCGGCGAGCGCCGGCGCGTCGCGTTCCTCCAGCGCGTCGGAATGCACCACGCCGTAAAGCGCGCGCAACGTCTCGGCACGGCCGACGGTGATGCTGAGAATGTAGGAGATGAAATCTTCCATCGTCTTGGTGGCGCCGATCCGGTTGAGCGCGCTGACGACGAAGAACGCATCGCGCAGCCAGCAATAGCGGTAGTCCCAGTTGCGGCCGGAGCCCGGCGCCTCGGGGATCGACGTTGTCAGCGCCGCGACGATCGCGCCGGTCTCCTCGAAATTGCTGAGCTTTAGTGTGATCGCCGCGCGGATGATTTCGTCCTGCCAGTCGATCGAGAACGCCAGCCGGCGCACCCATTCGAGCCAATAATCGCGCGTGCGCTCGCCGAATTCCCGGCAGGTGGTTTCCAGCGTGCCTTCGAACGGCTCGTCGGCGCCGAACACCATGTGCACCGGCCGCGCCAGGACAAATGGCGTCTCGTTCTCGATATAGGACAGCGGCGCATCGGTGGTGAGCCGCACCGGGATTTCGTCGCGCCAATATCGGATGTGGTTGCTGCCGGCCGAGCGCGAGGTCACGGGCTCGCCATAGCGGTGCGTGGTGCGAAAGCGGATCGCAACGCGCGGCATGCCGGCAATCGGCTCGATCACCCTCATCAATTGCGGCGGACGGAATGTGCGGCCATAGGTCTGAAACCGCGGCGCGAAATCGGTGATGCGAACCGCCCCGCCGTTGCGGTCGATCAGTTCCGTCACCACCACCGCGGTGTTGCGCACATAGTTGGAGCGGACCTCGGCCAGATCCTCGACGATGATATCGGTGAAACCCTTCTCCTCGTTGCCGGCGATCAGCCGGCAAAACACCGGGTCGCCGTCGTAGCGCGGCAGGCACCACCACACGATGCGGCCGGACGGCTCGATCAGCGCCGCGGTGCGCCCGTTGCCGATGACGGCGAGGTCGAGGCCGTAGTCGGTCATCGCCGCCCCTGCCCGACGCCATTTCCGACGCCATTTCCTGCGCCATTTCCTGCGCCTTGCCCGCCAGACCCGCCGGCTTGCGCCAGCCGAGCCAGCGCGGCGCGCACGTCGGCCGGAGAGTCAAACATCCCGGCGAGCCCATCGAAGCGCCGCGTCACCGAATAGCCGAGCCCGCCGATTTCCGGCAGCACGGCGAAGGCCGCTTCATCCGTTACGTCGTCGCCGATGAACAGCGGCATCCGGCCGCGAAACGGCGGATGCTTCATCAAGGCGATCACGCCCTCGCCCTTGTTGACCTGCGCGCGCCTGATCTCGATGATTGCTTTGCCCGGCAGAAGATCGACGGTCTGATCGGGAAATTCGGCGCAGACGGCTCTCGCGAATTCCCGCAACTCGTGCTCGCGTCCGGGCGAGCCGCGAAAATGCAGCGTCAGCGAATAGCCTTTGTCCTCGGCGATCACGCCGGGCATTGCGACCTTCGACAGGCGGCGGCGCATCGCGGCCGGCAAAACGGCGATGCCGCGTTCGATCGTGACGCCCTGCACCCGCATTTCGGCGCCATGCGCGCCCACCGCCGACAGCTTCAGCGGCGCAAACATCCGGTCGAGATCGGCAATAAGGCGGCCGCTCACCAGGGCGGTGGCGCCGTGCGTCAATTCGTCAAGCCGCGCCAGCGAGTCCATCAGATCGGCCGGCACGTGAACCTGCTGCGGCGTCGGGCCGATATCGATCAGCGTGCCGTCGACATCGAGCAGCAGCGCGACCGACGACAGATCAAGCGCGGTGAAATTTTCTAAAATCCGGTCGCGGGAGGCGAGTTGGGTCACAATAAAATTCCGTGAAAAATTGAAAAGAATCTTGGTGGCTCAACGCGCCTGCACTTCGATGTCGCCGTCAACGCCGGTAATAACCTTGAACTCGCGCTCGAAAACTCTGCCTTCGTTGCGGGCAATTGCCCGATATTCGCCTTCCGCCAGAATGACGCGGGGAAACGCGCCGATCGATTCCTTGATCACGTCGCCGCCCGGCGTGAGCACCGACCAGGCGGTGTTGGCGAGCGCCTCGCCGCCTTTGTCGCTTACCAGCTTGAGCGTGATCGCGGCGGCCCGATGCGTGACGACGATGTCGGTGAGTTTGCCGGCTTGCACGCGGATGTCGGACCGCACGGTTGAATTGGCGTCGCCGTAGTTGGAGACAATGTAATAGGTGCCTTCCGGCACCATGATAACATCTCCGGTAAGGACTCGTTCCGCGATCGGCCGGCGGTCGCCGGGCTCGAATTGACTGCCACGGTACACATCGAACGAAATCTGCCCGGCCGGTATGCGCACGTCGCCAACGCGACCCTCGAGCCGCAGCCCGCCGGCCGGCAGTTCGAACATTTCATGCACGGTCTCGCCACGCAGCGTCACCGGCTTCACCGCATTGGCGAGACCGAAACCGACGTGGACGATGTAGGGACCGGGCGGCAGCACCAGCGTCGGTGAAGGCGCCTTGTCTTCCTTGACGAGACGAAACGTGCCGCCCGGTTCGGCCTTTGCAGCGTAGACGCGCCAGGTCAGTCCGGCGGTGATCGGCGGTGCATCCTTGCCGAAGCGTGCGCCGAGTTCTAGCGCGACCTGTCCGGCCGGCACCATCGGCGTCGGCTGGGTCGGCGTCGCGCTTGGCGGCATGATCAGTGGTGTCTGATTCGACGGGACGTTCGAGAATAGCGACTGGGTCGGCGCCTGCGCGCGCGCGTCGCCAGGCACCGTCAGAACCAGTGCTGCTGTGAACAACGCGAGCGCTACCGGTCGCCACACCGCGCTTTGAATTGTCGCTCGAATGATCTTGCGCATATGCCGCGTTTTCGGCCCAAATCGCGGCGATTTCAAGCCACGGTCCGGAAGCACCCGGCGCTTTGTCACACCGCAACCACTATGCTAGGCGCACTGTTCACGAAGTAGCGACAAAAAATTCGATGCAAGATTTCACGCAAGACGCCATGCAAAAAGCCCGGCACGACGCGCTGCAACTTCTGACCACCCGCCGGTCCGTCAAGCCGATGGATTTGCGCGGACCCGGTCCTTCGCCCGGCGAAATCGAAACGCTGTTGAAGGTCGCCTCGCGCGTGCCGGATCACGGCAAGCTGACGCCGTGGCGATTCGTCATATTCGAAGGCGACGCCCGGCTCACGGCCGGCGACATCATCGCCAAAATTTTCACGCAGAAAAATCCCCAGGCGACCACTGAGCAGGTCGACTTCGAGCGCAAGCGACTGGCCCGCGCGCCGCTGGTGATCGCGGTGGTGTCGCGCGCCGCGCCGCACGTGAAAATCCCGGAATGGGAGCAGCAGCTCTCTTCCGGTGCATCGGCCATGAGCCTGGTGATCGCCGCCCATGCGATCGGTTATGCCGCCAGTTGGCTCACCGAGTGGTATGCCTATGACCGCGCGGTGCTCGACGCGCTCGGCCTTGCGCCGAACGAACGCATCGCCGCCTTCGTGCATATCGGCCGTCCGGCACAACCGCCGCAGGATCGGCCGCGGCCAAGCCTTCCCGACATCACCACCCGCCATCGGACCTAACCGTCATGTTTTACGACACCCGCGACAACAGCCGCACGCTGCCGCACGATCCGTTCAAGGCCATCGTCGCGCCGCGGCCGATCGGCTGGATCA
>JBPCQM010000117.1:0-13853 GCA_050998115.1 Pseudolabrys sp.
GCTGACCTTGATCGAGGAGGTGTGGCGCGCCGCGCGCGCCGGCGAAACCTTCGACGCGGTCGCGTTGCAGGAGGTCGTGCAGCGCCGCGCGCCGATCTACGACAAGTCGCAGGACAGCCACTACCACCTGATCTCGGCGCTGCATAAGTCGGTGCGCGGCTCCGATCCCGATGCGGCGCTGTACTATCTGTGCCGCATGCTCGACGGCGGCGAGGACCCGCTCTATGTCGCGCGCCGCGTGGTGCGCATGGCGATCGAGGACATCGGCCTCGCCGACCCGCAGGCGCTGGTGATCGCCAATGCCGCCAAGGACGCCTTTGATTTTCTGGGCTCGCCGGAGGGCGAACTGGCGATCGCGCAGGCGGTGATCTATTGCGCCACCGCGCCGAAATCCAACGCCGGCTATGCCGCCTATGGCGCGGCGATGCGCGCCGCGAAGGAAGGCGGCTCGCTGCTGCCGCCTAAGCACATCCTCAATGCGCCGACCAGGCTGATGAAGGAGGAGAATTACGGCCGCGGTTACGCCTATGATCACGATCAGGACGAGGCGTTTTCCGGCCAGAATTATTTTCCTGACGCGCTTGGCCGCCAGCAATTCTATTCGCCGGTCGAGCGCGGCTTCGAGCGTGAGATCAAGAAACGGATGGAATATTGGGCCAAGCTGCGGAAAGAGCGAGATTCGTAGAACGAAAGCGGCAAGATTGGAGGGCGGGTATGGGTTTTCAGTTTGGCGATTATTTTGTCGAGTTCCACTTAATCTCTGTTGTTTTTGTTTTGCTGTATTTGAGCGTGTTGCTGATAACGGGACTCCCCCTCGTGCGAATTATTCAGCGCGCTGGATATAGCGGGTGGTGGGTCTTAGTTTCGGTGGTGCCGGGGCTTAACATCTTGGCGCTATGGTATTTTGCTTTTGGACCTTGGCCAGCTTTCGATTCCAAATGAAGCGTGGCGATGTGGGCCTGTGCGGCGGAGCGCGATGTGAGACGAGGAAAGAGCAAAGGCGGCCCGCGCCAGCCCGGCGGCGGCCGCCAGCAGGCGGGACCACGCAAGCGAAACGGGCAGTCCAAGCTCCGGCCCAAGCACAAGTCGTTCCGCCGGACGGAGCGGCCAAGCTCTCTCCGTCACTTTGAGGCGCGAGCGGCAAGGTCGCGAGCCTCGAAGGTCGACGGCCCGGAAGCCGCCGGCGCTTTCGCGTCTACCACAGGTGGCCGTCCATCCTTCGAGGGCGGGCTGCGCCCGTCACCTCAGGATGACGGAGAAAAGCCCGCGCCCTTCGTCTCGCAGGGCGTCACCACCGTTGCCGTGACGCCGGACGAAAACGGCATGCGCCTCGACCGCTTCTTCGAGGCGCGGTTTCCCGGCCTGTCGTTCAGCCATATCCAGCGCATCATCCGCAAGGGCGAGGTGCGGGTGAACGGCAAGCGCAGCGAGCCGAAGGCGCGGCTCACCGCCGGACACAGCGTGCGCATTCCGCCGCTGAAGATCGAGCCGCCCAAGCCGCGCGATGACGCACCGCAGGACCAAAAGGACCGCGCCTTCCTGCGCGACATCACGCTCTACGAGGACGACGACGTGCTCGTGCTCAACAAGCCGATGGGGCTCGCGGTGCAGGGCGGTTCCGGCACCGTGCGCCATATCGATGGCATGCTCGGCGCGTTGCAAAGCCAAGTGAAGGATTCGCAGCGCCCGCGGCTGGTGCATCGCCTCGACAAGGATACCTCCGGCTGTCTGCTGATTGCCAAGACGCGCTTTGCCGCCGCGGCGCTGGCGAAGTCGTTCCGTCATCGCTCGACCCGAAAGACCTATTGGGCGCTGGTGGTCGGCGTGCCGAAGCCGAAGCAGGGCCGCATTTCGACCTATCTTGCCAAGCAGGAGATGGAGGAAGACAGCTTCATGCGGGTTGCCGCGCACGGCGACAAGGACGCGGTGCACGCGGTGACCTATTACGCCGTGGTGGAAACCGCGGCGCAGCAGCTGGCCTGGCTGTCGCTCAAGCCGGTGACCGGCCGCACCCACCAGCTCCGCGCCCATACCGCGCATATCAAGCATCCGATCATCGGCGACCCGAAATATTTCAATAAAGAGAATTGGCAATTGCCGGGCGGCATCCAGAACAAGCTGCACCTGCTGGCGCGGCGCATTGCGGTGCCGCATCCGCGCGGCGGCAAGCCTATCGATGTCACCGCGCCGTTACCGGACCATATGGCGCAGTCATGGAACCTGCTGGGCTTCGACGCCACGCGCTATGACCCGATCGACGAGACGCCGGAGGAGGACTAGTCACCTTCATTTGTCATCGCCGGACTTGTTCCGGCGGTCCCGATCATATGGTACGGCGTTACTTCCTGAGCGAGATGGCCGGGCCTGGCGACAAGGGCAAAGAATGCGCGCGGTAAATCTACCTACGATCATTGTCTGTGCGCTAACGTTCGCCGCGCCAGCGCCATCGGCGCGCGCGCAATCGGACAGCGACATCATGGCGCAGGAGAACGGCACCCGCGGTGACTTCAAGGCGTGGGGCGTGCCTCTCCCCAAGCCGGTGCGCCGGGCGCACGGCTCGTCCAATCAGGTCTATCCGGCGCGGCTGCCGCAGCCCGACCATTTCGTGCCGCTGCGTGCCATCACCGCGGAGCCGAACGTCCGCGCCGTGCCGCCTTATGTCGTCTCACCCGACACCGGGCGCGCGCTGCCGAACCTCCCGACACTGCGCGGCTCGGGGCTCGGCGGCGCCGAGACCGGACAGGATCGCGCGGTGCGTTGCGCGCATCAAGCCGGCGTCTATGGCGAGACCGGCGGCAGCTATCTCGGCACCTGCATTAATCAGTGAACTTCTGCCGTCGTCCCCGCGAAGGCGGGGACCCAGCTTTTTAAGAAGCGCTGGATCGTCCGCTTTCGCGGACGATGACAAACGACAGATATTTCACATTGACAGGCAACCAAAAGGTTGCATATTGTAACCATGCGAGATAGCTTGGACGCGGTGTTCAAGGCGTTGGCCGACGCGAGCAGGCGCGAATTGCTTGACCGGCTGCGCGCCGACAACGGCCAGACGCTAAACGAACTCTGCGCGCGTCTCGACATGACGCGGCAGGCGGTCAGCAAGCATCTCGCCATGCTGGAGGCGGCCAATCTGGTCGCCACCGTGCGGCGGGGCAGAGAGAAGCTGCACTACCTCAATCCGGTGCCGATCCATGAGATCGGCGAGCGCTGGATCGGGAAATTCGAACGGGGGCGGCTTCAGGCCCTCAGCGACATGAAACAAGCGTTGGAGTCATCGAATGAGTAAGCCGAGCTTCGTCTACGTCACCTACATCCGCTCCACCCCGGAGAAGGTCTGGCAGGCGCTGACCGCGCCGGAATTCACCAAACAGGTCTGGTTCGGGGCGGTCCACCAGACTGAGTGGAAACCCGGCGCCGCGTGGAAGCTGCTGCTCGGCGACGGCCGTATCGCCGACGCCGGCAAGATCGTCGAATACGATCCGCCGCGCCGGCTGGTGATCGGCAACTGGCAAAACCAGTTCATGCCGGAGGTCAAGGAAGCCGGCCCGTCTCGCTGCACGATCGACATAGAGCCGGTAGGCGAAGCGGTGAAACTGACCATCACCCACGTTTCGGAAACCGACAACCGCAAGCTGATCGACGCGGTGTCCGGCGGCTGGCCGAAGATCCTGTCGAACCTCAAGTCACTGCTGGAAACGGGCGCGCTCGCGCTTGAGACGAAATGATGATCGACCCGACAAGTTCAAGCCGAAGACGATTTACGTCACCTCATCGCCGCCACGCCCGAGAGGGTGTGGCAGGCGCTGACCGACCCGGCCTTCAGCAAGCAGTACTTCTTCGGCTTCGCGGTCGATGTCGAGCCGAAGACGGGCGGCGTGTTCAAGCTGCTCTACCCCGACGGCCGGGTGCATGCGATCGGCGAGGTGGTGGAGTGACCTCATGAGCGTGCTGGAGACCGGCAAGCCGCTGAAGCTGGACCAGTCGGGTCCACCGCCCGGCATGATCGAAGCCGTGAAAAGGCGGTCGCCGAGAAGCCGTGGCTTACGCATTAACCCGTCACCCTGAGGCGCTCGGCGCGAAGCGGCGAGCCTCGAAGGGCGACGGCCTGTGCCCAATGGTTCTAGCCGCTCATCTTTCGAGGCTTCGAGGCTCGCGGAGCTGTCATCGGGCCGCGCTTTGCGCGGACCGGTTGGTTCGCTCCTCAGGATGACGGAGTTACGCCCCCGCCTTATCCAACGCGGCGATTTCCTCGCGCGCCAGCTTGAGCTCACGCGCCGTCATGATTTCCTGGAGCTGCTTGACGCTGGTGGCCGAGGCGATCGGCGCGGTGATGAACGGCTTGGCGATCAGCCACGCCAGCGCGACCTGCGCCGGCGTCGCATGATGCTGCGCGGCGACCACGTCGATCGCCTTGAGGATGCCGAAACCGCGCGGATTGGCGTAGCGCTTGAGCCGCGCGCCGCGTTCCGGGTTCTTCTCGGCCTCTTCTAACGTGCGGTATTTGCCGGTCAGAAAGCCTGCCGCCAGCGAATAATAGTTGATGACGCCGATGTTTTCCTGTTGGCAGATCGGCTGGTATTCACTCTCGAACTCCCTGCGGTCGGACAGATTGTATAGCGGCTGCAGGCTTTCGTAGCGCGCGATGCCGAGTTTTTTGCTGGCGGCGAGCGATTCGTTGAGCCGCGCCGGACTCATGTTGGACGCGCCAATCGCGCGCACTTTGCCCTGCGCGACTAACTGCGCATAGGCGCCGAGCGTCTCCTCGACCGGCGTCGCCTCGTCGTCAAAATGGGTCTGATAGAGATCGATGCGGTCGGTCTGCAGGCGCTTTAGCGAGGCTTCGGCCGAGCGAAAAATGTAATCCTTGCGCACGCAAATGCCGTCACCCATGTCGGAACCGACTTTGGTGGCGATCACGACCTGGCCGCGTTTGCCGCTTTTCTTGAGCCAGTTGCCGATGATGGTCTCGGATTCGCCGCCCGGATGGCCACTCACCCAGCGCGAATAGCTGTCGGCGGTGTCGATGGCGTTGAAGCCGGCGTCGACGAAGGCATCGAGCATGGCGTGCGAGGTTTTCTCGTCGGCGGTCCAGCCGAACACATTGCCGCCCAGCATCAGCGGGGCGATCGAAATACCGGAGCGGCCAAGCGGGCGGAATTCCATGACCTGCTCTGTTCCCTTCGTCATGCCCGGCACTCGGGTCCGGCTTCGCCGGCCCGAGCACAAGCCTTGTGCCGGGCATCCCCGACTTGCTGCCGTCTTTGTAAAGACGTGGATGGCCGGGACAAGCCCGGCCATGACAAGCCTTGAATGCGTCTACCGCAAGCTGGCGTTGATCTTGTCGAGAACTGTCTGACCGGGGCAAAGCTCGCGTTCACCCAACGAATTGAGGGGCGCGTCGACGGTGTGAAGATGCGCGTGCAGGTCCTCGGATTCCGGCTGAACGTACAGGAGCCCGGTGACGATCTGGCCCTTGGCGGCGTGATGCTGCAAAAAACCTTGGGCGGCGGCGCGGTCGTGCAGCTCGTAGTCGGCGGCGAGTTTGCGCAATGCGATGGTCGAGCCGTCATGCTGTTCGACGATCTCGACGCTGCCGGGCTCGTATTTCACTTCGATCGGCATGCGGCTCGAAATAACGTCGAGCCGGTTGACCGCCTCATTGTGCTCGCGCACGAAATCGAAGCTCTTGGTCGAGCCGGCATGGTTGTTGAAGGCGACGCAGGGCGAGATCACGTCGATAAAGGCGGCGCCCTTGTGCGCGATCGCCGCCTTGATGATCGGAACCAGTTGGTGCTTGTCGCCGGAGAACGAGCGGGCGACGAAGCTGGCGCCGAGCTGCAACGCCATCGCGGCCAGATCGATCGAATTGTCGGTATTGATGACGCCGCGCTTGGATTTCGAGCCGCGGTCGGCGGTGGCGGAGAACTGGCCCTTGGTCAGGCCGTAGACGCCGTTGTTCTCGACGATATAGACCATGTTGACGCCGCGCCGCAGACAATGCGCAAACTGGCCGAGCCCGATCGATGCCGAGTCGCCGTCGCCCGACACGCCAAGATAGATCAGGTCGCGGTTGGCGAGATTGGCGCCGGTCAAGACCGACGGCATGCGGCCGTGCACCGAGTTGAAACCGTGCGAATTGCCGAGGAAATAAGTCGGAGTCTTTGACGAGCAGCCGATGCCGGAAATCTTCGCCACCCGGTGCGGCTCGATCGACAGCTCGAAACAGGCCTGGATGATCGCGGCGGTGATCGAATCGTGGCCGCAGCCGGCGCACAGCGTTGAAACCGTGCCCTCGTAGTCGCGGTGGGTGTAGCCGAGATCGTTTTTCGGCAGATCCGGATGCTGGAATTTCGGCTTGGCAAGATAGGTCATGAGGCGCGGACCATAGCCCAGCGACCGCCGCTTTTAAAGTCCGCTAGATCAAGCAGTTAATGGCTTTCCAGCGGTTTCTTGCTGGCTTTGTTGCGAGCCGGCCCGGCCAGCGCGGTTCCAAGCAGCAGCCAGAGTGCGCGCTGGGTGAACAGGTCATGGACCTGCGCCATCACGGCAAAGCCGCCAAGCGTCAGTACGATCATCAGCGCCGCCGTCTGCCGGCGGCGGGCGAATTCCACCGAGAAAATCCGCCATGCCAGAAGGGCAAACACGACGAAGCCGACAAGGCCGGTTTCCGCCAGCAGCCAGACCGGCGTCGAATGGATCAGGAGCGGCACGCCGGTGGCGCGAAGCTGCTCGGCCATATAGGCGCCGAGCCCGGCGCCGAACAGCGGATGCGCCGCGAACATCGCGAGGCCCTGCCGGACGGTGAGCAGGTGTTCGGTTGTCGAGGACGGTCCTGCGAATGACGGCATCTGAAGTGGCGGCAGTTGCAGTGACGGCATTTGAATTGATGGCATTGGACCGAACGACGGCATTTGGAATAGCGACTGCGTCGCAGCGGCGGCCTGCGCAACAACGCGAGGCGCGGCAATGCCGGCATGGAGACCGGTCGTGCCGGTCGCGCTACCTTGGGCACCTTGGGCACCTTGGGCGGCGAGGTCGAGCGCGTCGCTGCCGATAAACGCGCCCGGCGTGAAATGCAGAGCGGGCAACTGCAAAACCGGCAGTACGGCAATCGCAAGCAGCAGCGCGAGCGCTCCCGCAAATCCGGTAAACACCGGCCGCGGCCTGATACCGCAAAGGAACGCCAGTGCGATCACCAGCGGCGCCGTGATCAGCCCGGCACGCGACGCGCAATACCATAGCCCGGCCAGAATAACCGATATCAGCAGGACGCGGCCGCGCAATCGATCCTGCAGCACCAAAGTAGCGCAAAGCGCCAGGATCAGCATGAAGGCAAATGCATTGGGGTTCTGCGAAAAGCCGGAAACGCGCTCGCCGATCAGGCCGCTCAACGAGGTTGCGCCAAGCTGGATCAGCGCGGCAATGCCGAGATCGAAAGCCGCGATGGCCGCGCCAGTCGCGGCAAAGGTCGCGAGCAGAACCTGCAAGCCATCCTCGCGGGCCCGCAAGGCGATCAGCGCGCCGGTCGCGAGGTAACATAGCAGCATGCCCCAGCCGAGCAGCCGGTTGGTGAACGCCCAGTCGCTCCAGCCGAAGGTCAGCAGGCCGTGCAAGAACGCCAGGCCGATCACGATGCTGGCGGCGGCGAAATATCCGTTGAGTTTTGGTACACGCCATGACGGCCAGCCCTTGCCGAGGTGGCGCAGCGCGAACAGCGCGGCGCCGATCAGAACCAGCGGGTCGGCCAGATTGACATTGAGGTCGCCGTGCCCGACCGGGACATAGATTTGAAAGAATACCGCGGTGGCGGCGGCGATCGGCACCGCCCAGTCGAGCACCAAGGTGTAATCGAACGCCGGCGTTGCCGTCACTGCGGCGGGGCGCGTGCGGCGCGTTCCCGGCAACAGCAGCAGCCCGGCGGTCGCCGCGACCACGGCGATCGACAGCACGCCGATCAGCAGCCCCAGCAGCAAGGCCGAGGCGCTCGGCAGGCCGACGGCTTGCAACGTAAAGACCGCGCTCATTTCACGCATGCCCCAGCCGCCGAAGCTGATCGGCAGGCTGGCCGCGAGCATGATGACGCTGGAGGCCGCCGCCAGCGACAGGAAATCGATGTTCGGCGCCAGAGCGCGGCCGGCGATGACGTAAGCCGCCAGCGTCGTAAGCTGGATCGCCAGCGAAATTGCGCCACTGCGCAGCATGCGCAGGCACATCGCCGGCGTAAGTTGCTGCAAGGCGTCGCGGGCGCGCGAACCCCAGGCGATCGCTGCGCCGGCGATGGTAACGGCGAGGAGGCCGAGCAAGAGCTTGATCAGCGCCATGCCGCCGGCTTGAAGGTCGAAGCTCAGGCGCCCAAACAAATAGATCGAGCCGCCGGTCGCCAGCATCACCGAAATGACGAGCGCAAAGATGCGTTCATAACCTGAAATGATGACGCTCGCTGATGGCGTGATGCCGAGCCGCGCCAGCATGGTGGCGCGGCCGATCATCTGTCCGGCAAACTGGAAGAACAGATTGCCGGCGAGTTGGCCGATGCTCAGCGTCACCGCGGCGTCGCGCATCGAAAGCCGGTAGCCGAGGTCGACGCTGATGAATTTCAGGCGCAACGCGGACAACAGCATGCCGGCGGTCAGGCAGAGCACGACGACGACGACCGACGACAGCACAAGCTGCGACAAGGCTTCGGCGAGCGCGGCCGGTGCCGAGACGGCGAGGACCGAAATGACGACCGAGATCAGCAGCGCAACGGACATTGCCGTGCTGGCAGTTCTTCGCGACAGCATCGCGTCACTCCAATAGCGTCTTGCCTCGCGGCGGAGGGCGCAATCGGCGCCCGTCACGACTCGAACCAACAACTGGAACACTATGGGGGAGGTTACAAAACCGGCGAATCGCTCAGAAAAGGCGCGAATCGCCTAGAGAAAAATAGCACGAATTCACAGAAATTAGGAGTGCTAGGTGGCCACACGCAGCGGCTTTATTTTCAACGCGTCGAGATGGTCGCCGATTGCTTTTGCGATGAAGCGCGCGGTGATCGGCGTGCCATCGTAATGCAGGATCGGCACCAGACGAATCGGGTCTATGCCACATTCGTTAACGACGAGTGAACGCATCTGCGCATCGCGGTTTTGTTCGACCACGAACACGAAGTCGTGGTCGGCGACGAAGCTATTGACCGACGAGTGGAACGGAAAGCCGCGTAACCGCATGCGATCGAGCGAATGGCCGCGCGCCTCGATCATATGGATCGCCTCGTCCATCGCCGGCGCGGCCGAGCCGAAATAAAGCACGCCGCATTTGCTCGGTTTGCCGGAGCTCGCCTGCACCGGCCGCGGCACCAGATCCTTGGCGGTGTCGAACTTGCGGATCAGCCGCTGCATGTTGTCGACGTAGGGCGCGCCGTCCTCGGTATATTTGGCGTAGCGGTCGCGCGAGGTGCCGCGGGTGAAGAACGAGCCTTTGGTGGCGTGGGTCCCGGGATAGGTACGATAGGCGATGCCGTCGCCGTCGACGTCGAGATAGCGGCCGAATTCCTTGCCGGCCTCAAGCTCCTCTGCGGTCATTACCTTGCCGCGGTCGAATTTCCTGGCGTCGTCCCAGACGAACGGCTTGGACAGCCGGTGGTTCATGCCGATGTCGAGATCGAGCATCACGAAGACCGGCGTCTGCAGCCGGTCGGCCAGATCGAACGACAGTGCGCCGAAGTCGAAAGCTTCGGCCGGGTCTTCCGGGAACAGCAGCACGTGCTTGGTATCGCCATGCGAGGCATAGGCGCAGGAAATGATGTCGCATTGCTGGGTTCGGGTCGGCATGCCGGTCGAGGGGCCGGCGCGCTGCACGTCGAAGATCACCGCCGGAATTTCCGCGAAATAAGCCAGCCCGATGAATTCCTGCATCAGCGAAATGCCGGGACCGGAGGTCGCGGTGAAGGCGCGCGCGCCGTTCCAGGCGGCGCCGATTACCATGCCGATCGAAGCGAGTTCGTCCTCGGCCTGGATGATGGCGTATTTCGCCTTCTTGGTTTCCGGCTCGACCCGCAGCCTGGCGCAATGCC
Source organism: Pseudolabrys sp. (assembly GCA_050998115.1). GTDB lineage: Bacteria > Pseudomonadota > Alphaproteobacteria > Rhizobiales > Xanthobacteraceae > Pseudolabrys. Next base: position 10,055 of record JBPCQM010000117.1, read on the forward strand.
GGGTGAAGGCATCGGCGAGCGACGACGATGGCGTGATCGGATACCAGGCGCAGACCGAGGCGCCGCCATAGACCGCGCCGAGCGCGGCGGCGGCGTTGCCCTCGACGAAAATGCGGTCGCCGACCTTGTCGCAGGCCTTGAGGCGGATGCCGAGCGGACCGTTGAGGTTGAGCGTGGCGTAGTCGCGGCCGATGTGCAGCGCCTTGATGTTCGGTGCGATCAGCTTGTCCTTGCCTTGGTACTGCTCGCCGATCAGTTGCTCGACGACCTTGACGTCCATGTCGAGCAGCGCGGTCAGCACCCCGACATAGATGATGTTCTTGAACAACTGGCGCTGGCGCGGATCGGTGTATTCGCGGTTAGTAATCGCAGTGAGCGGAACGCCGATCACCGTGATGTCGGAGCGGAATTTCGACGCCGGCAACGGCTTGGTGGAATCGTACAGCAGATAGCCGCCGGGATCGATCGAGGCGATATCCTTGTCGAACGTCTGCAGGTTCATCGCCACCATCAGGTCGATGCCGCCGCGGGCGCCGAGATGGCTCGCCTCGGTGACGCGCACTTCGTACCAGGTCGGCAGGCCTTGAATGTTGGACGGGAAAATATTGCGCGGCGCGACCGGAATGCCCATGCGCAAAATCGCGCGCGCGAACATCTCGTTGGCGCTCGCCGAGCCCGAGCCGTTGACGTTGGCGAAGCGAACGACGAAGTCGTTTACGCTGCTGATCGGCGTTGTGGCCGGCATGAAGAACCCGCGTGTGTCATATCCAGAAAGAACTTCTGCATGTCCCATGCGCCGGTCGGGCAGCGCTCGGCGCACAGGCCGCAATGCAGGCAGACGTCCTCGTCCTTGACCATGACGCGCCCGGTTTTCAGGTCGTTCGCGACATAGAGGTCCTGGGTCAAATTGAGCGCCGGCGCGGTGAGCCGCTTGCGTAGCTCGGCTTCCGCGCCATTTTCCGTGAAGGTGATGCAGTCCATCGGGCAGATATCGACGCAGGCGTCGCATTCGATGCATAGCGACGAGGTGAATACCGTCTCCACATCGCAATTGAGGCAACGGCCGGCTTCGGCGAAGGCGAGTTGCTCGTCGAACCCGAGCTCGACTTCGGCCTTGATGTCCTTAAGCGCCACCACCTTGTCGCGCAGCGGCACATTGTAGCGCTGGTCAAGCGCGATCTCGTTGTCGTAGGACCACTCGTGAATGCCCATCTTCCGGCTGATGATCTCGACCGCCGGGGCCGGGCGCTCGGCGATATTCTCGGCGTTGAGGAATTTATCGATCGACACCGCCGCCTCGTGTCCGTGCGCCACCGCCCAGATGATATTTTTCGGGCCAAACGCCGCGTCGCCTCCGAAAAAGACTTTCGGGTTGCTCGACTGCATGGTGACGCTGTCGACCTTGGGCATGTTCCATTGGTCGAATTCGATGCCGGCGTCGCGCTCGATCCACGGGAAGGCGTTTTCCTGGCCGACCGCGACCAGAACGTCGTCGCAGAGGAAATGCTGATCCGGCTCGCCGACCGGCACCAGCTCGCGGCGGCCCTTGTCGTCCTTCTCGGCCTTTACCTTTTCGAACACCACGCCGGTCAGCTTGCCGTCGTCGTGGGTGAAATGCTTCGGCACCAGGTAATTGTGGATCGGGATGCCCTCGTGCATGGCATCTTCCTTTTCCCAAGGCGACGCCTTCATTTCCTCGAAACCGGAGCGCACCACGACCTGGACGTCCTCGCCGCCGAGCCGGCGCGACGAGCGGCAGCAATCCATCGCGGTGTTGCCGCCGCCGAGCACGATGACGCGGCGGCCGATCTTCTTGATATGGCCGAACGACACGCTGGACAGCCAGTCGATGCCGATGTGAGTGTTCTTGGCGGCCTCGGCGCGGCCTGGAATGGCGAGGTCGCGGCCGCGCGGCGCGCCGGAGCCGACGAAGACGGCGTCGAAATCCTGCGCCAGCAATTGCGTCATACTGTCGATGCGGGCGCCGCCGCGAAATTCGACGCCGAGGCCGAGGATGTAGCCGCACTCCTCGTCAATCACTGCGTCGGGTAGACGGAATTTCGGGATCTGGCTACGGATCATGCCGCCGGCTTTCGCATCGCCGTCGAACACCACGCAATGATAGCCGAGCGGCGCGAGATCGCGCGCCACGGTGAGCGAGGCAGGACCGCCGCCGACCAGCGCGATCTTCTTGCCGTTCTTGAGCTTGGCGGGGGGCGGCAGCCGCGCGGTGATGTCATCCTTGTAGTCGGCGGCGACGCGCTTGAGGCGGCAGATCGCGACCGGCTCGTCCTCGACGCGCACGCGCCGGCAGGCGGGCTCGCACGGCCGGTCGCAGGTGCGCCCGAGAATCCCGGGGAACACGTTGGAGCGCCAATTGATCATGTAGGCGTCGGAATAACGGCCCGCCGCGATCAGCCGGATATATTCGGGGACTGGCGTGTGCGCCGGGCAGGCCCATTGGCAATCGACCACTTTGTGAAAGTAGTCTGGCGCGGAAATATCGGTATTCTTCATTCACTCCTCGAAACGCGCCGCGTAGCTCTGTCGAAGCGCGTAACGTTCGTGCCGGTCGTTCCCCCGGAGCGGCCTTTGAGCCGGCCGATTCCGCCGCGGAATTTATCGGGACGCTGGCGCAAACGCCACCCATCCCTTTGACGAATGGACGGTTTCGCGCTCCGAAAGCGGCGGCAGAATGGCACGGCGTAACGCCTTTGGTGAGACGGCAGGTGGTTATCTTGGCGGGAATGGTTATTTTGGACGCGGCGTTTTGCTGCGTTGCACAAAACTGATCGATTGGCCCGAATGCGCGATATTTTCAAGCTCTTCACCAGCCAGCCGCAAGGAGCCATTGAGCCGACTGAGGCGGCCCGGCGCAACATGCGCCCGCAATTACGCAAGCGGTTTTTCAAGACTGTTGAGGTGGCGGAGGGCGCGGGGGGCTTTGCCATCATGCTCGACGGCAAGCCGGTCAAGACCCCGGCGCGCCGTGCATTGGCGGCGCCGTCTCGCGCGCTGGCGCAAAGCATCGCCGGCGAATGGCACGCGCAGCGCGAGGTGATCGACCCGGCCGCGATGCCGCTGACACGGCTGGCCAACGCGGTGATCGACGCGGTTGGCGCGCGGAGTGGGCTGGTGGCGGACGAGATCGTGAAATATCTCGGCAGTGATCTGGTGTTCTATCGCGCCGATGCGCCGCAAGAGCTGGTGGCGCGTCAGGCCGCAATTTGGGATCCGGTCGTCACTTTCGCGCATGACAAATTCGGCGCGCGTTTCGTGCTGGGGCAGGGCGTCGTTTACGTGGCGCAGCCGCGCGAGGCGATCGAAGCCGTCGCCAAAGCGATACCCGACGATCCGTGGAAACTTGGCGCGCTGTCGAGCATCACGACGTTGACCGGCTCGGCGCTGATCGCAGTGGCGCTCGCCCACGGCCATCTTACAACGGAACAGGCCTGGGCCGCCGCGCATCTCGACGAGGACTGGAACATGCAAACGTGGGGCCGCGACGACGCCGTGCTCAAGCGCCGCGAGGCGCGCTTCGCCGAACTGCAGGCGGCGGCGCTGGTGCTAACGCTCGCGAACTCGGCGGACTAGCCGGTCAGCCCGAACAGCCGCAGCACATTGGCGTCGGCATTGGTGGTGAAGGTTAGCGTCGAGGCGGCGATCTGCTGGCGGGTCTGCAAGGCGAGCAGCGCCGCGCCGTCCGCGTTGGAATCCGTCGCGGTGAGGTTATCGGAGGCGGTGTTGAGGAAGTCCACCATCGAGTTGGTGAAATCCTTGCGCCCCGAGAGCACCGTAT
>JBPCQM010000122.1:0-2505 GCA_050998115.1 Pseudolabrys sp.
CCGCTGCGCCGCGCCTCGATTTCACGCGCCACTTCGGCGAGCTCCTCCTGGTCCTCTTCCGGCCAGGAGGCGACGTGCTGGAGAATTTCTTTGACGGCTGGGCTCGTAGGCTCAGGTATACCATGCCGCTTCCCCATCGTCAGCCTGCGCTCCCGACTTCGCTAATCCGAGCTAGCGGGCCGGGTGCAGGCCATCACGGGTTTGGTGCTGAAAATGCTCGATGTGGTTTGATGTGGTATAATGCCGTTATGACAAAGATCAGGTCAGGAAATCTCGACCGGGTGTTTGTCTTGGCCGCCGCAGCGACAGCACGACGCGGCCGAAATGCGCACGTTCATGGAAGAGCAAGCTAGAAGGCCGCTGCGGCTCTATGATGAGCAAGCGGCTGAGGTGCGGCGGCGGTTGGCTAACCCCAGTTCGAATAGAATTCCCGCAGATGAAGTCTTTAGGCGCCTCCGCTCCTCCGGCACATGAAAGTTGCATTCGAGCCCGGCCGCGGGCGATGAACTCGACGGTATTTTCAAGGGTCACGCTTCGCTCCTCCGGTCCATGGGTTCACGGCCTCAGTCACCCTGCCACGGCGGCCGGGACGCGTGACGGATGTGGAGGATTTCAATCTCGTTTTTATCTTCGAGGATCCGGTAGAAAATTCTGAAAGGATATGCTCGCACCGTCTTTGTGTGTGCTCCTTGCATATCTGTTACTCGTGATCCATGCGGATGAGCGGCAATGAATCGAATACTATCGTGGATCGCGCGCATCACATTTCGCGCACCGCCTTTACTCCGAGCATCGAGATATAAAAAAATGGAGGACAGATCGCGGGTGGCACGCGGAGAGAAATACAATCTCATGCCGCGCCGACGCGCTTCCAGAATGCCTGCATTTCACTTTCGGGAACTCTGTTGCCTTGCTTGAGTTCATCGAGCGCTTCCTCGATGGCTTTACGCTCGTCAGGACTCAACACATAAACACCGCTGCGCCGCGCCTCGATTTCACGCGCCACTTCGGCGAGCTCCTCCTGGTCCTCTTCCGGCCAGGAGGCGACGTGCTGGAGAATTTCTTTGACGGCTGGGCTCATAGGCTCAGGTATACCATGCCGCGCGTCCGCCGTCAGCCGCCATGTCCTTTCGATGTCAAGCGGAAACTGCCTCGGCGTGTGACCGGCCCTCACACCGCCCGTTGCCACCTGTTCAGCGGCGGCGGCGGTTGTTAGCTTTCAAAATAACGCCAAATTTAAAAGCCGGAGTTTTTCATGAGCACCCTGGACGCGGTGTTGAGCCGCATCGACGCCGACATCGACGGAAGCGTCGAGCGGCTGTTCGCGCTGCTGCGGATCGCTTCGATCTCGACCGACCCGGCTTTCAAGCCGCAGTGCCGCGCCGCCGCCGAACATGTGGCGAGCGATCTGCGCAGCATCGGCTTCGAGGCGGAGGTGCGGGCGACCGAAGGCCATCCGGTGGTGGTCGGCAAATCGATGAACAAGCAGGCCGCCGCCGGGCCGAAAGTGCTGTTCTACGGCCATTACGACGTGCAGCCGGTCGACCCGCTCGATTTGTGGAAGACGCCGCCGTTCGAGCCGCGCATCGACACGCTGCCGGGCGGCCGCAAGATCATCGTGGCGCGCGGCGCCTGCGACGACAAGGGCCAGGCGATGACCTTCATCGAGGCCTGCCGCGCCTTCAAGGCGGTGACCGGCAAACTGCCGCTGCCGGTCACCATGATGATCGAGGGCGAGGAAGAGTGCGGCTCGCAGCATCTGTTCAAATTCGTCGCCGACAACGCCGCCGAGTTCAAACTCGACCTCGCGCTGGTGTGCGACACCGCGATGTGGGACGCCAAGACGCCGGCGGTCACCACCTCGCTGCGCGGCCTCGTCTACGAAGACGTCAAGGTCACGTGCGCCGACCGCGATCTGCATTCCGGCGTGTTCGGCGGTGCGGCGCAGAACCCGATCCGCGTGCTGGCGCGAATTCTGGCTGCGATGCACGACGACAACGGCCGCGTCACCATTCCCGGCTTCTATGACGGCGTGAGTAATTTGCCGCCCGACATCGAGGCCGACCTCAAGGCGCTTGACCTGACGCCGGAGAAATTCCTCGGCCCGATCGGGCTGAAACAATCCGCCGGCGAAAAGGACCGCATGCTGATCGAGCAGGTCATCACGAGGCCGACCGCGGAATTTAACGGCATCAGCGGCGGCTATACCGGGGAGGGCGCCAAGACCGTGATTCCCGGCCAGGCCTCGGCGAAAGTGTCGTTCCGCCTGGTCGGGGCGCAGGACCCGCAGAGCATCCGCGACGCGTTTCGCGCCTTCGTCAAAGAGCGCGTGCCGGCGGACTGCCAGGTCGCGTTCGGCAATTTCGGGCTGGCGCCGCCGATCCAGTTGTCGTTCGACAACCCGGCGCTCAACAAGGCGCGCTCAGCGCTCACCGAGGAATGGGGCACCAAGGCGGTGACGGTCGGCGCCGGCGGCTCGATCCCGATCGTCGGCGACTTCAAGCG
>JBPCQM010000178.1:0-8578 GCA_050998115.1 Pseudolabrys sp.
GTGCAGGTCGAGAGCAAAGGCCAGATGTGGCACTTCCGCTATCCGCTGGCGGATGACCCGACGAAGTTCCTGACGATCGCGACGACGCGGCCGGAAACGATGCTCGGCGACGGCGCGGTCGCGGTGCATCCCGGCGACGAACGCTACAAGCATCTGGTCGGCAAATTGGTGACGCTGCCGCTCGCGAACCGCTTGATTCCGGTGATTGCCGACGAATATCCGGACCCCGAAAAAGGCTCGGGCGCGGTGAAGATCACGGCGGCGCACGACTTCAACGACTTCGATGTATGGTCGCGCCATCGCGACAATGACTATTTCAATAAGCAACTCAACGGCGGCTTGATCAATCTGTCCACGCCAGAAGCTAGGATGAACGAGAATTGCCCGCCGCAATATCGTGGGCTCGATCGTTTCGCGGCGCGCAAGCAGATCATCGCCGATCTCGAAGCGCTCGGGCTGGTGGATAAGATCGAAACCGTTACCCATGCGGTGCCGCACGGCGACCGCTCCAACGTGATCATCGAGCCGTATCTGACCGATCAGTGGTACGTCGATGCCAAGACGCTAGCGAAACCGGCTATCGCCGTGGTGCGCGACGGCAAGACAAATTTCATCCCAAAGAATTGGGAGAAGACCTATTTCGACTGGATGGAGAATATCCAGCCATGGTGCATCTCACGGCAATTGTGGTGGGGCCACCAGATTCCCGCGTGGTATGGACCGGACGGTAAGGTGTTTGTTGCGCTGACGCAAAGCGAAGCGCAGAACGCAGCCGATCAACATTACGGCCAGCAGACAACGCTGACGCGCGACGAAGACGTGCTCGACACCTGGTTCTCCTCCGCGCTGTGGCCGTTCTCGACGCTGGGCTGGCCGGATAAAACGCCAGACTTGGCGCGCTTCTACCCGACCTCCACGTTGGTCACCGGCTTCGACATCATCTTCTTCTGGGTCGCCCGCATGATGATGATGGGCCTGCATTTTATGAAGGAAATACCGTTTCACGATGTCTATATCCACGCGCTGGTGCGCGACGCCACAGGCGCCAAGATGTCGAAGTCGAAGGGCAACGTGATCGATCCGTTGGCCCTGATTGACGACTACGGCGCCGACGCGCTGCGCTTCACGCTAGCGGCGATGGCGGCGCAGGGTAGGGACATCAAGCTGTCGACCCAGCGCGTCGAGGGCTACCGCAATTTCGCGACGAAACTGTGGAACGCAGCGCGCTTTGCCGAGATGAATGAGGTCACTACGGTTATCGGTTTCGATCCGAAATCCGCCAAGGAAACCCTCAACCGCTGGATCGCGCACGAAACAGAAAAAGCGGCGGCCGAGATCACTGCGGCGATTGAAGGCTACCGATTCAACGACGCCGCCGGCGCTGCCTATCGCTTTGTCTGGAACATCTATTGCGACTGGTATCTCGAACTGGCGAAGCCCGTGCTGATGGGCACGGGCGGTCTCGCCAAGATCGAGACTCGCGCAATGGTTGCTTGGGCACGCGACGAAATTCTCAAGCTGTTGCATCCCTTCATGCCGTTCATCACTGAGGAATTATGGGCGGTGACCGGTGGGCGCGGTGCGCTGCTTGCGTTGTCGCAATGGCCGAAGCAGGACGGGCTGGCCGACGAAAACGCCGAAGCCGAGATCGGCTGGGTGATCGATCTGGTCACCACGATCCGTTCGGTACGGGCGGAAATGAATATCACAGCGGCGATCCCGCTGGTGCTGGCGGGAGCTTCCACCGAAAGTCAGGGACGCGCGCAGCGCTGGGCCGAATTCATCAAGCGCCTGGCGCGCGTCTCGGAGATATCTTTCGCGGCGAACGCGCCACAAGGCTCCTTGCAACTGGTCGTGCGCGGCGAGGTGGCGGCGCTGCCGTTAAAGGGGGTCATTGATCTCGCCGCCGAGTGCGCGCGGCTCGGCAGGGAAATGGCCAAAGCTGAAGCTGACATCAAGCGCGTTGACAACAAGCTCGCCAACGAAAAATTCGTCGCCAACGCGCCGGAGGAAATCGTCGAGGAAGAAAAGGAAAAACGCGAGGAGGCGCTGGCGCGCAAGACGAAGATCGCCGAGGCGCTGGAGCGGCTGAAGGATGCCACCTAATCGCCCACGACGCGCCGAGCTTCACGTCATGTGTTTTCGCCCTGACGGTGTTTCTCGCCGGCATCCCCGGCGTCATCGGCCGCGGCCTGGTGCTATTACTGCGTAATGCCGTCCATTTGGACGCTTGACATTCTTGGCGCGCTAGGATTATATTCCATAGTTCGGTTCGTCGAAGGGCGCTGTCATGAGGCGTCGTGAAAGCGGAACCGGACGCGGCGCCCGCGGATAGGTTTCGCAAACCTGCACCCGGGCGGCGCCGGGACTCCGCCCGGGACCACTACGGGTCCCCGCGAGGAGCTCGTTGACGTAGCTGGCTCGGCCGGCCGAAGGGCGACAAGCCCGGCGGCATGCCAACAGTCGGCGCGAAAGCGCGGCCCGGCGCCGAAGGAAAACGCCGCGATGGAGCGCCGGACGGCGCGAGCCCTTTCGCCAAGGGCTCCCGCGCCGCAAGGCGTGGACTTGAGGACGTTGCGCCGCCCGGCGCTCCGTCCCCTTCGCCTTAAAGGCGGGGGGAAAGAGATGCCTCCGCGACAGCGGGGGGACGACGGCGCCCCCGCGCCGCAAAGAACAGGGACGCATACGCTCGTCTGCACGAGTGCTTCACAAGGATGTCACCGGAACGGCCTGCTCAGAAATTTTGAGCCCTTGAGCCCATAGCGCCACGGCGCATCGATCGCCTTGGTGATGCCGACGCGCGGTCCGACGACGATATCCATTTCGGCGGCGCGCGCCCGCAACTCGAATGGCGCCCGGTCGACCCGCAACCCATTGTGTTTTTGCGTCACTGCCAGCGCTTCGCATAATTTTCCGGGACCAGAACACAAATTGCGGGGGTCCTCGACGCCGCGCCGACGCCGCATCGCAGCCAATCCCGCCGTCGGCTCGATTGCACGCAGCAGTACCGCGCTGGCGCTGCCTTCCGCTTCGCAGACAAAATTCATGCACCAGTGGATGCCGTAGGAGCGATAGACGTACACGCGGCCCGGCTCACCGAACATCACGGCGTTGCGCTCGGTCATCCCGCCATAGCTGTGCGCGGCCGGATCGGTGTGGTGATAGGCCTCGACCTCGACGATCAACCCGCCCGTCGTGCCAATCATCAATGTCGCGCCGATCAACTCGGGCGCGACGACGTGCACCGAACGGTTAAAAAATACGGGCGTCAGCTTGCTGGAAAAGGCCATGATTTTCGCTGCCGACAATGGCCATTGTGGCTTCGTTGCAACAGGTCTGGAACATTTGAAAGTTGCGCTGCTTGGTCTCCGCCGCGCCGCGATTTGGCCATACCCTTTGCCTTCATCGGGGGTTTCGCAAGCTGTTTGCGAGGCTCCCGATTTGCCGCCTTTGAAGGCGGAAAGGGAACGTCAAACGGTGATTTGCGAGGGGCCAAGGGGCCTAGAAGACGGAAATGGACGCTAAGACCAGTCTCAAGTCGAAACTGCCCAGCCGGCATGTCACGGAAGGGCCGGCCCGCGCGCCCCATCGTTCCTACTACTACGCGATGGGCCTGACCAAAGAGCAGATCCACCAGCCGTTCGTCGGCGTGGCGAGCTGCTGGAACGAGGCGGCGCCCTGCAACATCGCGCTGATGCGCCAAGCTCAGGCCGTGAAAAAAGGCGTGGCCTCCGCTGGCGGCACACCGCGTGAATTCTGCACCATCACGGTAACCGACGGCATCGCGATGGGGCACGCCGGCATGTATGCGTCGCTGCCGTCGCGCGACCTGATCGCGGATTCCGTCGAGTTGACGATCCGCGGCCATTCCTACGATGCGCTGGTCGGCCTTGCCGGCTGCGACAAGTCGCTGCCCGGCATGATGATGGCGATGGTGCGGCTGAACGTGCCGTCGATTTTCATTTATGGTGGCTCGATTTTGCCCGGCTCCTTCCGCGGCCAGACCGTGACCGTGCAGGACATGTTTGAGGCGGTCGGCCGGAATTCGGTCGGCGCGCTGTCCGACGAAGACCTCGATGAGATGGAACAGGTGGCGTGTCCGTCAGCCGGTGCCTGCGGCGCGCAGTTCACCGCCAACACCATGGCGACGGTGTCCGAAGCGATCGGGCTTGCGCTGCCGTATTCGGCCGGGGCTCCCGCGCCTTACGAAATTCGCGACAAGTTCTGCACGATCGCCGGCGAAAAAATCATGGAACTGATCGCCAAGAATATTCGGCCGCGCGACATCGTCACTCGCAAGGCGCTGGAGAATGCCGCCGCGGTGGTGGCGGCGAGCGGCGGTTCCACCAATGCTGCGCTGCACCTGCCGGCGATTGCCCACGAATGCGGCATCGCGTTCGATTTGTTCGACGTCGCCGAAATCTTCAAAAAGACACCGTATGTCGCGGATTTGAAGCCGGGTGGCCGTTATGTCGCCAAAGACATGTTCGAGGCTGGCGGCATTCCATTGCTGATGAAGACGCTGCTCGACCATGGCTACCTGCACGGCGATTGTATGACCGTTACCGGGCGCACCATCGCGGACAATTTGAAATCGGTGAAATGGAATCCGCACCAAGACGTTGTGCACTCCGCCGACAAGCCGCTGACGAAAACCGGAGGCGTGGTCGGCCTCAAGGGCAATCTGGCGCCCGACGGCGCGATCGTGAAAGTCGCCGGCATGACCGAATTGAAGTTCAACGGCCCCGCGCGCTGCTTCGATGGCGAGGAAGCCTGCTTCGAAGCCGTCAGGAACAAGAAATACAAGGAGGGCGATGTCTTCGTCATCCGCTACGAGGGACCGCGCGGGGGCCCCGGCATGCGTGAAATGCTTTCAACCACCGCGGCGCTGTACGGGCAGGGCACCGGCGGCAAGGTCGCGTTGATCACCGGCGGCCGTTTCTCCGGCGCGACGCGCGGCTTCTGTGTCGGCCATGTCGGCCCTGAAGCCGCGCTCGGCGGGCCAATCGCGCTGATCCGCGACGGCGACATCATTTCGATTGACGGGGTTGCCGGCACCATCGATGTCGATGTCTCCGCCGACGAGCTTGCCAAGCGCAAGAAAGACTGGAAGCCGCGCGAATTGAATTTCGGCTCCGGCTATTTGTGGAAATACGCCCAGCAGGTCGGCCCCGCGGTCAAAGGCGCGGTCACCCATCCGGGCGGCGGCGCCGAGAAAGAGTGCTATGCGGATATTTGAGCAGGCGTTGCGCCTTGCGGCGATCGGCTGCGCGATAAGTTGCATCGCGGCGCCGGCGCTGGCATTCGACGGCACTAAATCCGAAGACTATCGCACGCCGGTCGAGGCGTTTCGCTATGGCGCGGCCGCGCTCAAGACTGGCGAGAAGGACAAGGCGCTGCCGTCGCTGGAATATGCCGCGGAGAACGGTCATGCGCTGGCGCAATGGAAGCTCGGCCGCATGTACGCCGAAGGCGACGGCGTGCCGCAGAACGATCTGCGCGCCTTCGAATATTTCCGCCGCATCGCCAACAGCCACGCCGACGACAACCCGGGCACCCAGCAGGCGCGCTTCGTCGCCAATGCCTTCGTCGCGCTTGGCCACTATTATCTCGACGGCATTCCGAAGACGGCGATCAAGGCGGACCCGGCGCGTGCGCGCGAAATGTTCTCCTACGCGGCGTCGTATTTCGGCGATGCCGATGCGCAATATTATCTCGGGCGGATTTATCTCGAGGGCAACGGCGCGGCGCGGGACGCCAAACAGGCGGCGCGCTGGCTGGGATTGTCGGCGCACAAGGGTCAATATCAGGCGCAGGCGATGCTCGGCGCCATGCTGTTTTCTGGCGATCAAGTGCCGCGGCAGGCGGCGCGCGGCTTGATGTGGTTGATCCTGGCGAAGGACGGCGCGGTCGCCGATCAGCAGCCCTGGGTCAACAAACTTTATGACAGCGCATTCAAGCAGGCGACCGAGGACGAGCGGGCGCTCGCGTTGGTCTACTTGCAGCGCTGGATGGCGAGTAGGCGCGAGTAGCCGCTCGTTTCATCGACCCTGAATATCCAGATCGACAAAGACCGGGACGTGATCGGACGGCTTGTCCCAGGTTCGCACGTGCCGGTCGATGCCGGCGGTCCGCAACCGGTCTGCGGCTTGCGGCGACAGCATGATATGGTCGATCCGAATGCCGTTGTCGCGCTGCCACGCGCCGGCCTGATAGTCCCAGAACGTGTAGAGTTGATCGCTGCCGCTGACAGCGCGAATAGCGTCGGTGAGGCCGAGATTGGCGAGCGTGCGGAATTTCTCCCGGGTTTCGGGCAGAAACAGCGCGTCGTTAACCCAGGCCGCCGGCTTCTTGGCGTCGGCCGTCGCCGGTATGACGTTGAAATCGCCACAGAGGAGCAAGGGCTCTTCCAGTTTAAGTCTTTCATATGAAAAGCGAATAAGTCGATCCATCCATCTGATTTTGTATTGATATTTTTCGGTCGCTGGCGGGTTACCGTTAGGCAGATACAGGCTCACCACGCGCAACACGCCATCTTTGGTTGAAACCAGCGCTTCCAAAAAGCGGGCTTGCACGTCGCTATCGTCGCCATGGAGGCCGGCCGTAACATCCTCAAATGGGTGTTTCGATAGCAACGCCACACCGTTAAATCCTTTCTGGCCGTGGACCGCGACGTTGTAGCCAAGCCGCTCGAACGCCTCGCACGGGAAGGCCTCGTCGATGCATTTGATCTCCTGCAGGCAGAGGATGTCGGGCGAACGTTCGGCCAGCCACGCCACAATGCCTGGGAGCCGCAGCCGCACCGAATTGACGTTCCAGGTCGCCACGCGCATTTCCTAAACTCCACGTAAAACAGCCGGAAAATGGCTGCTTTTCCAAATAAGAACGACCGCAGGGATATGCCCCTACAGCCGTTTATATGCTAGAAGGCGGCCCGGCGTGGGCGCTAGAGCGCGGGTTAAACCTTAAAAACATCCGCGCAAAGAGGAAGTGTCCGGCGATGTTGCTCCCCGGGCCAAAAATTCGTCGATGATCCAGCGAAAGTGGCTCTTTGCCGGCGCGGCGCTCATCCTGGTGGCCGGCGTTTTTCTGTTACGCGGACTTTGGACCAACGACAGCGGAGCGGCGATGCGCGCGCAAGCCGGTCGAGCCGTCCCGGTCAATGTCGCTCTGGCCGAGCGCAAACAAGTGCCGGTGCATATTGAATCGCTCGGCAATGTGACGCCAATCGCCAGCGTGGCGATCAAGCCGCGAGTCGATACCACAATCGTCGGTGTGCATTTCCAGGATGGCGCGCGGGTCGAGAAAGGTCAGTTGCTGTTTACGCTCGACAGCCGCGTCATCGAGGCGCAGATGGCGCAGACCGCTGCTATGGTCGCGCGTGACAATGCGCAACTCGCCGGCGCCGAACGCGACGTCGCCCGCTACACCGACCTGGTGATGAAAAATGCGACTCCGGTGGTCAATCTTGATAACGCGAAAACCCAGGCCGATGTCTATCGCGCCGCCATCAAATCCGACGAAGCGTCGCTGGAAAATCTCAAAGTTCAGCTAAGCTATTGCAAGATCGTCGCCCCGATCCCCGGCCGCATCAGCGCCGCCGCCGTCAAGGTCGGCAATTTCGTGCGCCAGGCCGATGCCGCGGCGATGGCGACCATCAATCAGATGGCGCCGGTCTATATCAGCTTCACGGTGCCGCAGAAAGTTTTGCCGGATATCCGCAAGGCGCTGGCCGCCGAAACTGCGACGCTTGACGCCATCGTTCCCGGCACGCAGAGCCACGCCAGCGGGCAGGTGACGATGATCGAAAATACCGTTGATACCGCGACCGGCATGGCGACGGTGCGCGCGACGATGCCGAACGAAGGCGAAATTCTCTGGCCGGGCACGCTGGTGACCACCCAACTGACATTGAGAAGCGAACAGGCGGTGGTCATTCCCACCAGCGCGCTTCAGGTCAGCCAGACCGGCACTTTTGTTTTCACGATCAACGGCGACGTCGCACAAGTCCAGCCAGTCAACGTCGAGCGCCAGGCGGGCTCTGAATCGGTGATCGCATCCGGCCTTAGCGGCGGCGAAACCGTGGTGACGGATGGACAATTGCTGTTGTCCGAGGGGACGCGAGTGAGCCGGCGGCCCGAAAAGACCGCAGGAGATGGCGGCAAGGCGGGAAGTTAGCGGATCATGAATATCTCCGAACTCTGTATTCGCCGCCCGGTGCTGACGACGCTTCTGACGGCATCGCTGATTGTGTTCGGGGCTTTCGCTTACCGGCTGCTGCCTGTGGCGGCTCTGCCGGCCGTCGATTTTCCAACCATTCAGATCACGGCGACGTTTCCCGGCGCCAGCCCGGAAACCATGGCGGCTTCGGTGGCTTCGCCGATTGAACGGCAGCTTTCGACCATCTCCGGCATCTCGTCGATGACCTCGTCGTCGTCGCTCGGCAATACGCAGATCACCATTCAATTCGATCTCAACCGTAATATCGACGGCGCCTCGCTTGACGTGCAGACCGCGCTCGCCGTCGCTCAGCGGCGGCTGCCGGTCGAAATGACCACGCCGCCGTTTTTCCGCAAGG
>JBPCQM010000196.1:0-16550 GCA_050998115.1 Pseudolabrys sp.
GGTGCGTCTGGCGCAGGATTTTGCGCAGCGCTATCCGCTGATCGACGGGCAGGGCAATTTCGGGAATATCGACGGCGATAACGCCGCGGCAATGCGCTACACCGAAAGCCGCCTGACCGCGGTGGCGGGATTGTTGATCGATGGCATCAATGAAGATGCCGTCGATTTCCGGCCGAGCTACGACGGCACCAGCGAAGAGCCGGTGGTCATGCCGGCTGCGTTCCCCAATCTGCTCGCCAACGGCTCGCAGGGCATCGCGGTTGGCATGGCGACCTCGATCCCGCCGCATAATGCCGCCGAACTGTGCGACGCCGCGCTATTCCTGATCGACAATCCGAACGCGCGCAGCCGCACGCTGCTCAAATACGTCCCCGGCCCGGACTTTCCGACCGGCGGCGTCGTCGTCGACAGCAAAGCCGAGATCGGCGAGGCTTATAATTCAGGTCGCGGCTCGTTTCGGGTGCGGGCGCGCTGGCAGAAGGAAGAAACCGGCCGCGGCACCTATCAGATCGTGATCACCGAAATGCCCTGGCTGGTCCAGAAGTCGCGGCTGGTCGAAAAGATTGCCGATTTGCTCAACGAGAAGAAGCTGCCGCTGGTCGCCGACGTGCGCGATGAATCAGCCGAAGACGTCCGGCTGGTGATCGAGCCGCGCGCGCGCACCGTCGACCCCGAGCTGTTGATGGAATCGCTGTTCAAGCTCACCGAGCTTGAGAGCCGCATTCCGCTCAACATGAACGTGCTGGTTAAGGGCCGCGTGCCCAAGGTGCTCGTCCTCGCCGAAGCGCTGCGCGAATGGCTCGATCACCGGCGCGAGGTGCTGCTGCGCCGCTCGAAATTCCGTCTCGCGCAGATCGAGCATCGGCTCGAAGTGCTGGGCGGTCTTTTGGTCGCCTATCTCAATCTCGACCGCGTCATCAAGATTATCCGCAAGGAGGACGAGCCGAAGCCCGTCCTGATCAAGGCGTTCAAACTCAGCGATGTGCAGGTAGACGCTATCCTCAACATGCGGCTGCGCAATTTGCGCAAGCTCGAGGAAATGGAAATCAAGACCGAGGACAAGGCGCTGCGCGCCGAACGCACCTCGGTTAAGGCGCTGATTGGATCGACCAAGCAGCAATGGAACACGGTCGCCGGTCAGATCAAGGAAGTGCGCGCCGCCTTCGGGCCGAAGACCACGCTCGGCAAGCGCCGCACCGCGTTCGGCGAGGCGCCGGCGCACGACGAGGCGGCGATCGAACAGGCGATGGTGGTGCGCGAGCCGATCACCTTGGTGGTCTCGGAAAAAGGTTGGATTCGCGGCTTGCGCGGCCACGTCAGCGATCTTTCCGCCGTCGCCTTCAAGGCCGACGATCGCATGCGGTGCGCGTTTCCGAACGAGTCGACCGCCAAAGCTTTGTTGTTTGCCGGCAAGGGCAAGTTCTACACGCTGGACGCCGCGAAATTGCCCGGCGGCCGCGGCCACGGCGAGCCGCTCCGCCTGTCGGTCGATCTCGAGCAGGACGCCGACATCGTGGCGGCGATGGCCTACCGGGGCGGCCGCAAATTCCTGGTGGCAAGCCGCAACGGCAACGGCTTCGTCGTTGCGGAGGACGAGGTTCTGGCGACCACGCGCAAGGGCAAGCAGGTGCTTAATCTCAAGGGCGACGTTGCGCGGGCGCTCGCGATTGTTTCGGGCGAACTTGCGGCGGCGGTCGGTGAAAATCGCAAGATGGTGATTTTCGACGTCAAGGACGTGCCGGAGATGACCCGCGGGCGCGGCGTGCGGCTGCAACGCTACAAGGACGGCGGCCTGTCGGATGTCACGACATTCAGCGCCGATGACGGGCTGACCTGGATCGACACCGCCGGCCGCAGCTTCACGCAGAGCATCAAGGAACTGAAAGTGTGGCGCGGCAGCCGCGGCGATGCGGGTCGCGTCAAGCCGGATCGTTTCCTCACAAACCTCAAATTTGGCGCGCCGTTGCCGGGCGCCAAGAATGGTGGTGCCGGCGGCGCCGAAGGCGAATAGCGATCAGCTGGCGATAAACAGCAGCGAGCATTTCGCATCGGCGAGCAACGCCGCGGCGGTGTCGCCGAAGAACAGCTTGTCGCCCGGCCGCCGGCCGACGCCGCTTACGATCAGGTTATTCTTGTGTTTTTCCACCTGCCTGAGGATGGCGGCGTCGGCGGCGCGCTCGGACAGCACTTCGGTGCGAATGCTCATGTTGTAACCGTCGGCGATCGCCACGATGTCCTTGAGGATGGCCTCCTCGTGGCGGCGGCTGCGCAAGCGGCGCCGTCCCGGCGAGCGCGGCGCGACATACAGCACGGTGAGCGGCGCTTTGGTGGCGCGCGCCATAGTCAGCGCGACTTCCGCGCCGCGCCGCGCGGCTTCGGTGCCGTTGACCGGCACCAGGATGCTCAGCTTGCCTTCGGGTCCCTTCTCGAGCTCGCCGCGCACGTCGGAGATCGCCAGCGGGCCGTTGAAGCCGAGCGCGAGCTTGGTGATGCTGTCGTGAAACTCGCCGCCGTTGACGTTGGTTTTGTCGAGACCGATGATCATCAGGTCGTAACCCTTCTCGGCCTCGTCGGCGATGGTTTGCGGGCTCGGCGCCTCGTGCGCGATCGTCGTGACCTCGACCGGCGCGTCGGATTTTTCGTCCCTGTTCTGCTGGCTCTTGATCTCCGCGGCCGCCTCCTTGAGGGTCTCGCCGGCTTTTTCGGCCTGCTTTTCCCGCCGTTTTTCGACCTTTTGTTCCTTGGCGGTCTTCGGTTCTTCCTTTTCCTCTTTTTCTAATTTTTTCTGCTCGGCTTTCTTGTCCGACGCCTTGCCATCGGGCTTGGCGGCTACCGCGTCCTTATTCTCGGGCTTGCGGCCCTCGATCTTGCCCGGATCGGTAATGTGCATCACCGTCGCCGGCATGCTGTGGGTGCCGGCCAGCATGCCGGCGAGGCGGGAGGCAAATTTCCCGTTCTGGCTGTCATCGACCGCAACCAGCAGCCGTTCGAGGTTCGGCACGAAACCCTTTTGCTCTTGTTCCTCGCGCTCGATGCGCTGTTTTTCCTCCTTGCGCATCGGAATGCGCGACAGCGACCACCGCAGCGTCGGCGGCATCGCCGTGGTGGTGAGCACCGCCATCGCGACGATCATCGTGAAGAGGTTCTGGTTGAGCGCGCCCATCGACAGGCCGACCGTGGCGATAATCACCTCGGTCGAACCGCGGGCATTCATGCCGCAGGCGAGCGCCAATCCCTCGCGCCGCGTCAGCCCGCCCAGTTCGGCGCCGACGAAAGCGCCGCCGAACTTGCCGATGCTGGCGATCAGGATAAGCCCCACGGTTAGCGCTAGCATGTTCGGATCGGCCAGGATGGTCAGGTCGGCGCTCAGTCCGGCAATACCGAAGAACACCGGCGCAAAAAACGCGGTGATGATGCCGCGTAGTTGCTCGTCGATGTGCCTGGTCAGGATCGGCGACTCGCCGACCAGGATGCCGGCCACGAAGGCGCCCAGCACGGTATGGACGCCGATCGCATAGGTAATCAGCGACATGCCGCCCATAATGACGAAGATGGCGGTGATCACCGCAAATTCGCTGACGAATGTATCGTTGACCCAGCGGATGATGAAAAACACGATCCGGCGGCCGATGGTCAGGCTGACCGCCATGAAGATCAAGGTTCCGATAATGCCTTGCGCCAATGTCAGTGGGTCGATCGAGCCGTGCAAGGCAAGCCCAAAAATAATCGAAACCAGAATCCACCCGACGCTGTCGTCGATGATCGCCGAGGCGAGAATGACCTGGCCAACGATGCGGCGCATGAAGTTCATTTCGCGAACGACCATCGCGACGATCTTGACCGAGGCGATCGACAGAGCGGTGCCAAGGAATAGCGAGGTGATCAGCCGCTTGCCGGGGTCGGGCAGCATCGACTCCGGCAGGAATTCGCCGAGCGCGACGCCGCACGCGAACGGGATCAGGATGCCCAGCAGCGAGGCGAACACAGCAGCGCGCCCGGTCTGCCGCACCAGTTTGAGGTCGGTTTCCATGCCGGTGAGCAGCAGAAGCAGGAGAATGCCGAATTGCGAGATCCCCTCGATCATCGCCTTCTGCTCGGGCGTCTTGGGGAATAGCGCGTGCTGAATGTCAGGCAGCAGAAATCCGAACAGCGAGGGGCCGAGGATGAGGCCGGCGATCAGTTGCCCCATCACCGCCGGCTGGCGCATGCGCAACATGGCTTCGCCGAGCAGCCGGCCGACGATCATCAGCGCCAGGATTTGCGCGATGAAAACGACCTCGGAGGGGCTTTTCTGGGCTTCGCCCGCGGCCAAAGCCGGCGCGGCAAGCGCAAGCAGCAAAGCCACCACGCACAGCCACAGGCGGGCGCGGGTCATTGTGCTTCCCGTCGATCGAGAAGCGGGCAGGGCTGTGCCGTCATTCGTATCTTTATCCTTGCCGCCGTGGCGAAGCGGCGGTTCGCGCATGACGCGACCGAAAGTGACGGCCTCGATCGCAAGTCACAAGACCGCGTCAACTTAAGCGCTGGGGATAAGTTCCAAACAATTGCAATTGCAAACTATTCGCAACAAGCCTATCCTGCTTCAGTTACCCGAGGAATGATGAAAGCCAAGGCATTTGAATCGCTTATCCTGATGGACGCGCCGACACCTCCGCTCCCGAAATCCCTCACAGCGCACACCGTGGCGGCCGCACAGGCGCTGGTCCGCGGCCAGCGCCCCGGCGTCGGCGGCTATCTCGCCTTCGGCGGTCCGGCGGTCATCGCTTCGATTGCCTACATGGACCCGGGCAATTTCGCCACCAACCTCCAGGCCGGCGCCAAATACGGCTACAGCCTGCTCTGGGTGGTGCTGCTCGCCAATCTGATCGCCATGCTGTTCCAGGCGCTGTCGGCCAAGCTCGGCATCGTCACCGGTCGCAACCTCGCTGAAATGTGCCGCGACCGCTTTCCGCGCCCGATCGTCTGGGCGATGTGGACGGTGAGCGAAGTCGCCGCCATGGCGACCGACCTGGCGGAGTTTCTAGGCGGCGCGGTCGGGCTGAGCCTGTTGTTCAACATGCCGTTGCTCGCCGGCATGATCGTCACCGCGGTCGTCACCTACGGCATCCTGATGGTGGAGAGCCGCGGTTTCCGGCCGGTCGAGCTGATCATCGGCAGCTTCGTCGCGATCATCGCGCTTTGCTACCTGGTCGAAATGTTCATCGCGCAGGTGGATTGGGCGGCGGCCGCGATTGGCACCGTGCGGCCGCAAGTCGCCGATGCCGGCGCGCTGCTGCTGGCGGTCGGCATCATCGGCGCGACCGTGATGCCGCATGCGGTTTATCTGCATTCCGGACTGACGCAGGGGCGCATTCCGGCCAATAACGACCACGAGAAGCGCATCGTGGTGCGAATTTCGAACTGGGAAGTGCTGGTGGCACTGGCCGCCGCCGGCCTCGTCAACATGGCGATGGTGATGATGGCCGCGAGCGCCTTCCATGCCGGCCATTCCGACGTGGCCGAAATCGAGACCGCCTACCACACGCTGAAGCCGCTGCTCGGCATCGGCGCCGCCGGCGTGTTCCTGCTGTCGTTGATCGCGTCGGGGATTTCGTCGTCGGTGGTCGGCACCATGGCCGGACAGATGATCATGCAGGGCTTCGTCGGTTTCCGCATTCCGATCTGGCTGCGCCGCGTGATCACCATGGCGCCGGCCTTCGTGGTGGTCGGCTATGGCGTCAACGCCACCTCCGCGCTGGTCGTCAGTCAGGTGATCCTGAGCATCGCGCTGCCGCTGCCGATGATCGCATTGCTGATGTTCACGCGGCGGCGCGACATCATGGGCGTTTTCGCCAACAAGCCGCTGATCAATATCGTGGCTGTGGTCGGCACGGTCATCGTGTTGGCGCTCAATGCGTTTCTGATCCTCGACACCTTCGGGGTGTCGTTGCCGGGCTTCTAACGCTCAATCCGGGTCCAGCCCGACGGCATCAGGCGTTCCTGCGGCAGAAACCGGCCTTTGTAGTCCATCTTGCGCGAGCCCGGCACCCAATAGCCCAGATAGACGTAGGCCAGCCCCATCTCTGTGGCCCGCGTGATGTGATCGAGGATCATCTGGGTGCCGAGCGAGCGGTCAGCGGCATCGGGGTCGAAGAACGAATACACCATCGAAAGCCCGTCGCTGAGCACGTCGCTCAGCGCGACAGCCAGCAAGGGGCCGTCGCCGCGCCCATTGATGCCGCTATCGGGGCCGCGCCGCCGATAC
Source organism: Pseudolabrys sp. (assembly GCA_050998115.1). Taxonomy (GTDB): domain Bacteria; phylum Pseudomonadota; class Alphaproteobacteria; order Rhizobiales; family Xanthobacteraceae; genus Pseudolabrys. The sequence goes on from JBPCQM010000196.1 coordinate 6,245, forward strand.
TCGATCAAGCGCGTGTCGACGTGACTGTCCTCGATCATCATCGCGTAGTCGAGCACCGTCATGTCGGCCATGCCGCCGTCACGGTGGCGGGCGTCGAGATAGGCGCGGAATACCGAATATTGCTCCGAGGTCGGCGCCGCCGGCCGCAACTCGCTGATCAAATCGGAATTGCGCTCGGCAATGCGCCGCATGCTGCGCGTCGGGGTGAAGGCCGCCGCGATGACCCGAACCGAAACGCAAGCGCGACAGGTTTCGCAGGCTGGCCGGTAGGCGATCGACTGGCTGCGGCGAAACCCGCCATGGGTCAAAAGATCGTTGAGTTCGCCCGCGCGCTGCCCGACCAGATGGGTGAACACCTTGCGCTCCTCCTGACCTTGCAAATAAGGGCAGGGCGAGGGCGCGGTCAGATAGAATTGAGGGGTGTCGCGGGAATGTTGGGTCACGACATCTCGCCTTAAATCGTTCCGGTCAGGTGACCAGCATCGCGCGTCACGGGAATCGCGTCAAAGCCTTTTAATAGGCGCCGGCCGCACGCAAGGATTGCGCGCGCGCCGTATTGTTGATCACCACCGTTCCGAGCAACATGTCATGCAGCAGCCGGCGGCGCTGATTGAAAAACGCCACCAGCAGCACCAATGGCGTGAAGAACGAGACGGTAAACCAAAAAGCGATGGCATGGACGGCACCGAGCACGAAATAGCCCGGCTCGCCGTACCAGGTGCGCATTTCGAGATCCATGATCCGCATGCCGATCGAGGCCGAGCGGGGCCCGCCCAGTGTCATGCCGAAATAGACGATCGCCCAGATCACCGAGGCCGGCGATAGCAGCCAGTACAACGCCCAGCCGAGCCCCAGCGTCACCACGCCGAACGCAAAGATGAACATTGCGCCCAGGACGATAGGCACCGCGATGATGACGAAATCGATCAGGAACGCGACCACGCGGCGCGCCAGCACCCCGTCGAATAATTCAGGATTGCGGCCCGGGTCGTACGCGTGCGGCTGAACGTCGATGGCCACGGCGAATGTCTCCTCGTCCGATCGTGAGATGGAGATTAGACGATTCCGGCGCAAGAGGGGTAGATGATGGTGGATCGTTGTCCCGGCCTGCGGCAAGCTGGCCGGCGGGGCTGGAGGCCGGATTGACCGTAACGATCGCAGATATAGAGGCGGCGCGGCGGGTGATGGCCGGGCAGACGGTGCGCACGCCGATTCTACCGGCGCCGAAGCTTTCGGCGCTTACCGGCGCAGAGGTCTTCGTCAAATACGAAAATCTGCAGGTCACCAATTCGTTCAAGGACCGCGGCGCGTTTATCAAGCTCGCTTCGCTGAGCGAAGCCGAGCGCGCGCGCGGCGTGATCGCGATGTCGGCGGGCAATCATGCGCAGGCGGTGGCGCACCACGCGGCGCGGCTCGGTATTCCGGCAGTGATCGTGATGCCGGTGACGACGCCGTTTGTGAAGGTCTCGGCGACCCGCTCGTATGGCGCCGACGTTGTGCTGCACGGGGAATCGGTCGGCGAAGCGCAGGCTCAGGTCGAGGAACTGATGGCCGCCCGGAATTATGTCCAGGTTCACCCGTACGACGATCCCCGCATCGTCGCGGGTCAAGGCACCGTCGCGCTTGAGATGTTGGAAGACGTGCCGGACCTCGAAGTCCTGGTGGTTCCGATCGGCGGCGGCGGCCTGATCGCGGGCAACGCCATTGCCGCGAAAGCAATCAAGCCTGGCACCGAGGTGGTGGGCGTGGAGGCCGCGCTTTATCCCTCGATGTGGAATGCGCTGCGCGGGGCCGAGCATATTTCCGGCGGATCGACGCTCGCCGACGGCATCGCCGTGAAAAAAGTCACGGGTCTTACCGTGTCGATCGTGCGCGAACTGGTCTCCGATATTCTGCTGGTGAACGAAGCCGATCTCGAGCGCGCCGTGAACGCCTTTGCGACGGCGCAGAAGACCGTAGCCGAAGGCGCCGGCGCCGCCGGGCTCGCCGCCATGCTGGCGGCGCCGGATCGTTTTCGCGGCAAGAAGGTCGGCGTCATCCTGTCTGGCGGCAATATCGACCCTCGCATTCTCGCTTCGATCATGCTGCGCGAGCTGGAGCGTGGGCGGCAGATCGCCTCGTTCCGGCTGGCAATTCCGGATCGGCCGGGCGTGCTCGGCATCATCGCGAGCAAGCTGGGTGAGCTTGGCGCCAATATTCTCGAGGTCGACCACCGGCGTCTATTCCTCGATGTCCCGGCGAAAGGCGCCAAACTCGACGTTACCGTCGAAACGCGCGATGCCAGCCACGTCCAGGATATTCTCAAGGCGCTGGCGGATGATGGTTATATGGTCCAGGTGATCGAGCCTTCGGGATCGGGAACAGCCTGACAACCTTGCGCGTTGAATATCTCGAATAGAATTCAGGTCGGGCGCTTTTGCCCCTCGTTAATGATCCGCCACATCCGTTCGGCGGTGGCAGGCATCTCTACGTGCTTGACGCCGAATTCCGTCAGCGCATCGACCAGCGCATTGACCACGGCCGGCAAGGCGCCGACGCAGCCGGCTTCGCCGGCGCCTTTGGTGCCAAGCGGATTGGTCTTGGTCGGCACCGGATTGCTCTCGACTTTCATCGCGCAGATATTATGCGCCCGCGGCATGGCGTAATCCATGAATGAGGCGGTCACCATTTGTCCGCCGGCCTCGAAATGGATGTCTTCCATCAGCGCCTGACCGGCGCCCTGCATCACGCCGCCGTGGATTTGACCGTGCAGCAGCATCGGATTGAGCACGGTGCCGACATCGTCGACCACGCTGTAGCGCACCACGCCGGTGACGCCGGTCTCGATATCGATCTCGACTTCGCAGATATGGCAGCCGTTCGGGTAGTTGTTGACCGGCGTCTTGTGAACGGCGGTCGCCATCAATCCCGGATCCATGCCGGCGGGAATTTTGGCGGGCGTCTGGGCGTCCGCCGCGATTTCCCTCATCGTCATGGTGCGGTTGGTCTTGGCCGACGAGAATACGCCGTCGGCGAATTTCACGTCGATGGCATCGAGCTTGAGGGTGTGGGCGGCAATCGCGGTCGCTTTCTCGATCACCTTGTTCGTCGCCAGCAGCGATGCCGAGCCGCCCATCGTCGCCGAGCGCGAGCCACCGGTGCCTTCGCCGTAGAACACCTGGTCGGTGTCGCCTGACACATAGCGGATGTCGTCGGGATGCACGCCGAGCCGGTCGGCGACGATCTGTTTGAACACCGTTTCGTGACCCTGACCCTGGCTATCGGCGCCGGCAAACAAGAGAACACTGCCGGATTTGTCGAACCGCACCTCGGCGCCCTCGGTGCCGGGCGCGGCGGCGCGTTCGATGGTGTTGGAAAGCCCGATGCCGCGCAATTTGCCGCGCTGGCGGGCTTCCTTGCGCCTTTTTCCGAAGCCAGCGAAGTCAGCAAGCTCCATCGCCAGATCCATGTTCTTTTCAAATTCGCCGCAGTCGTAGGTGAAAGTCAGCCCGGTTTTGAACGGCATCTGGTCGGGGCGGATGTAATTGCGCCGCCGCAGTTCCACGCTGTCGATCTGTAGTTCGCGGGCAGCGAGTTCGACCATGCGCTCGATCACGAAGGCGGCTTCGGGGCGCCCGTTGCCTCGATAGGGCCGCACCGGATTGGTGTTGGTGAAAACGCCGGTGACGTCGACGAAGATCGCGGGCGTTCGATAGGTGCCGGCCAGCGTTCCGGCGTTGAGGAAAAATGCCGGCATGTTGTTCTGCAGATAGGCGCCGATCGCCGCGGTGCTCTTCACGCGCATCGCGAGGAAATGGCCGTCTTTGTCGAGCGCCAGTTCGGCCTCGGTAACATTGTCGCGCGCCTGCGCATCGCTCAAAAACGCTTCGGTGCGCGTGCTGATCCACTTCACCGGCCGCGCGGTCAGCTTCGAGGCGTAGCAGGCCAATGGAATTTCGTTGAACACTGGCGTCTTCATGCCGAAGCTGCCGCCGGTGTCGCCGGTGATGACGTGGACGGCACTTTCCGGCACTTTGAGAATTTGCGCCAGCTCGCCGCGAAAACCGTGCGGCCGTTGGGTCGGCGTGTGGATGGTGTAACGCCCGTCACCCGGATTGAAATGAGCGACCGCGCCGCGCGGCTCCATACAGGCGGCGGTGACGCGGTTGATGACGAAGCGATGCTTGATGGTGTGCGCGGCCTTGGCGAAGCCGGCATCGGCCGCCGCCTTGTCGCCGATCAGTTCGACAAAGCAGATATTGTCGGGGCAATCGTCATAGACCCGTGGTCCGCCGGGCTTGGCGGCGCCGGCGGTCGACACCACCGGCGGCAATTCTGCGTAGTCGACCTCAATGAGCTCGGCGGCGTCCATCGCCAGCGCCGTGGTGTCGGCAACGATGAACGCCACGCAATCGCCGACCCAGCGCACGCGATCTTCCGCCAGCACCGGGTAGCGCGATTTGTACATCGCCGAGCCGTCGCGGCGCTTGAGGCCTGAATGCGAAGGCAGGTCGCCGAGGCCTGCGGCTTTCCAGTCGGCGCCGGTCAGGATCGCGAGGACGCCTGGCGCCACTTTGGCCGCCGCCGTGTCAATCGATCTGATGTTGGCATGGCCGTGCGGCGAGCGCAGCACGACGCCATAGGCCATGCCGGGCAGCTGCACGTCGTCGGTATAACGCCCGCCGCCGCGAACCAGCCGCGGGTCCTCGAAGCGCGATACGCCTTGGCCGATTGCAAACTCACCCATGTTTACTTTCGGAGAGTACGAAAAACCTCGTGCCGCCCGTCCCGCGGAGGCGGGGACCCAGAGCGAAGCGACAAGGACTGAGATTGTGATTCTGGATTCCCGCTGGAGCCTGTGCTCGGGCCGGCGAAGCCGGACCCGAGTGCGGGAATGAGCGGAGTGTGAATCGCATGGCCGAAGACTACTTCTCGGATTTCAGCTTCTCTGCCACGCGCGGCGCGAAATAGGTCAGCACCCCGTCGGCGCCGGCGCGCTTGAACGCGATCAGGCTTTCCATCATCGCGCGCTCGCCGTCGAGCCAGCCGTTCTGCGCCGCCGCCGTCAGCATCGCGTATTCACCCGACACCTGATAGGCGAAGGTCGGCATGGCGAATGTCTCTTTCACACGCGAGACTATATCGAGATAAGGCAGGCCGGGCTTGACCATGATCATGTCGGCGCCTTCCTCGATATCGAGCGCGACTTCGCGCAACGCCTCGTCGGCATTGCTGGGGTCCATCTGATAGGTGCGCTTGTCGCCGGTCAGCGTCTTCGCCGAGCCGACCGCGTCGCGGAACGGACCGTAAAACGCCGAGGCGTATTTCGCCGCGTAAGCCATGATCGATACGTCGGAGAAATGCGCGGCATCGAGCGCCTTGCGGATCGCGCCGACCCGGCCGTCCATCATGTCGGACGGCGCGATGATGTCGCAACCGGCCTGCGCCTGCACCAAGGCCTGTTTGACCAGAACATCGACCGTCTCATCATTGAGAATAACGCCGTCGCGCAGCAAGCCGTCATGGCCGTGGCTGGTGAATGGATCGAGCGCGACATCGCACAGAATGCCGACCTCGGGTACCTCCTTCTTGATGGCGCGGATCGCGCGGCACACCAGATTGTCCGAGTTGAGCGCCTCGGAGCCGCCATCGTCCCGCAGCTTCGGATCGGTGTAGGGAAACAGCGCGACGCAGGGGATCGTCAGTTGGGCCGCGCGTTCGGCCTCGCGCACCGCCTGATCGACCGATAGCCGCTCGACGCCCGGCATCGACGCCACCGGCGCCCGTGCATTGTGGCCGTCCATCACGAACAGCGGCCAGATCAGATCGTCGGTGGTGAGGACGTGCTCGCGCACCAGCCGCCGCGCCCAATCGGCGCGCCGGTTGCGCCGCATGCGCGTCGTCAGGTCGAGCCGCCCGGCGCTGGCCGGCGTCTCAATCTCGACCGGGGTGAGCCGGGAACGCGATTCGATCGGACGGCCGAACTTGATGGCCATTGGAGCCTCCAGATTCTCTTTTTAGCTGGTCCAGGGAGGCCCCGCTACCCGGCCTTTCCGCGCCCGGTTGCGCCAACCCCGCGCTAGTTGCTAATCGACTTGGAGCAGGGCGATAGCGATGGATTTCGAGTTCACCGAAGATCAACGCGCCTTTGCGGCCACCGCGCGCCAGTTCGCGCGCGACGAGATGATGCCGTATGCGCGCGCCTGGGACGAGGACGAGACCTTCCCGGTCGAAGCGCTGCGCAAGGCGGCGGCGCTCGGCTTTGGCGGCATCTATGTGAAGGAAGACGTCGGCGGCTCCGCGCTGTCGCGGCTCGATGCCGCAATCATCTTCGAGGAGCTGGCGCAAGGCTGCACCTCGACCGCCGCCTATATCTCGATCCACAACATGGCGGCCTGGATGATCGACGCGTTCGGCGGGGCCGAGCAGCGCAAGAAATTTCTGCCCAAGCTCTGCTCAATGGCGCATTTCGCCAGCTATTGCCTGACCGAGCCGGACGCCGGTTCCGATGCAGCCGCGCTCAAGACGCGGGCGCGCCGTGACGGTGAGTTTTACGTGCTGGACGGCGCCAAGGCTTTCATTTCCGGGGGCGGCGTGTCCGACGTTTATGTGGTGATGGCGCGCACCGGTGAAGCGGGGCCGCGCGGCATTTCCGCGATCGTGGTGGAAAAGGGCACCCCAGGCCTGTCCTACGGTGCGCCGGAAAAGAAGCTAGGCTGGAAATCGCAGCCGACCGCAATGGTGAATTTTGAGAATTGCCGGGTGCCGGCGGCAAACCGCATTGGCGCGGAGGGCCAGGGTTTCAAGATCGCGATGGCCGGGCTCGATGGCGGGCGGCTCAATATCGCCGCCTGCTCGATCGGCGGCGCCCAATTCTGTCTGGATCGCACCATCGATTACATGAAGGAGCGCAAGCAATTCGGCTCGCGGCTGGCGGATTTTCAGGCGCTGCAATTTCGTGTCGCCGACTATGCAACCGAGCTCGATGCGGCGCGGCTGCTATTGCATCGCGCCGCAGTAGCGGTGAGCGGCAGCGAGGGCAATGCCACGCGGCTCGCTGCGCAGGCCAAGCGGCTTGCCACCGATACCAGCTTCGAAGTGGTCAATGGTTGCCTGCAACTGCACGGCGGCTATGGCTATTTGCGGGACCACCCGATCGAGCGCGTATTGCGCGACGTGCGGGTGCATCAGATTCTCGAAGGCACCAACGAGATTATGCGGCTGATCATCAGCCGCGCCATGCTTGGCAATTGATCACGGAGCTGACCATGTGGACCGGCGATCTGGCTCTGGCAAGCGCCGCGGTTTTCGCGGGCGCGGCGATCTACGTGAACATCGCCGAGCAGCCGGCGCGGCTGACACTCAATACCCAAGCTCTGCTGACCGAGTGGCAGCCAAGCTACCAACGCGGCGCCACCATGCAGGCGAGCCTGGCGATTATTTCGGGCGCGCTCGGTGTTATCGCGTTCTTGCTGAGTTACGACTGGCGCTGGCTGGTCGGCGCGGCGCTGATCCTCGCGCCGTGGCCCTATACGATGTTCATCATCATGCCGACCAATCGTGTGTTGAAATCGACGCCGCCCGCGCAAGCGAATGAACAGACCCGCGGCCTGGTGTTGCAATGGGGACGTTTGCATGCCGGGCGCACTGCGCTCGGCTTCGCGGCAGTTGTCGCCTATTTGTGGGCACTGAATTGAGCGGCGATATTTTATTCGAGCGCCGCGGTGCGGCTGGCGTCGTCACGCTGAACCGGTCGCAGGCGCTCAATGCGGTCACCCACGACATGGTGCGCGCCTTGCGGGCGCAGCTTGAGAACTGGGCAGGCGATGAGGCCGTTACGCGCGTTATCGTCACCGGGGCGGGCGGCCGCGCGTTCTCCGCTGGCGGCGACATCCGCGCGCTGACCGATCTCGGCAAGGCGGGCAAGCACGATGAGGCTCTGCAATTCTGGCGCGACGAATATCCGCTCAATGCCTTCATCAAGAACTATCGCAAGCCCTACATCGCGCTGATCGACGGTATCGTGATGGGCGGCGGGGTGGGGATTTCGGTGCACGGTTCGCACCGAGTAGCGGGCGACCGGTTTCAATTTGCCATGCCCGAGGTCGGCATCGGGTTTTTTCCCGATGTCGGCGCCACCTGGTTTCTGCCCCGCATGCCCGGCGAACTTGGCACGTACTGCGCGCTGACAGGCGAAAGCTTTAGCGCCGCCGACGCTTGCGCCGCCGGCGTCGCCACCCACCGCATTTCCTCGGCGCGATTTCCGGCCCTGCTTGACGGCCTTTATGGCAGCGTTTCGGTCGACGCAGTGCTGTCCGCTTTTTCCGAGCCGGCTGGCGAAGGACCGATCCTGGCGCGGCGCGCGACAATCGACCGCTTGTTCAAGGGCGATCTTGTGGAAGCCATTCTCGTAGCGCTGGATCGCGAAGCGTCGTCGGATACCGCCGATGCCGGTTGGGCGAAGGCGATCGCTGCGACGATCCGCGCTAAATCGCCGCTCAGCCTGAAAATCGCGCTGCAACAAATCCGGCGCGGCGAGACATGGGATTTCGCAACGTGCATGCAGGCTGAATTCCGCATAGTCTCGCGCGTCATCCACGGTCATGATTTCTATGAGGGCGTGCGCGCGGTGATAACCGACAAAGACAACAGCCCGCGCTGGCGGCCGCAGAGCCTCGCTCAAGTCAGCGCGGCCGATGTCGAGCGCCATTTCGCGCCTGTAGAAGACGAGCTCGCGTTGTCATGAGCGACGTGAAACTGAGCGATTCGGCGCTGGCCAATCAGGCGCGCGGCCTCGATCCGGTTCACAGCGAAGCCGGCTCGCGAGCCGAAATGCGCTGGACCGGCCGCCTGGTTGTGTTTCTGCGCCTGATGGCCGCGGTCTCGATGCTCAAGGGACTTTATCACTGGGCGCAAGTCTGCGGCATCTGGGTCGCGCCGGATGATGTGTTCGAGGCGCACTCGGTTGCCTGGCAGGCCGCGACGATTTTCTTCGCGGTGCTCGATCTGGTCGCCGCGGTCGGTCTTTGGCTGGCGGCGGCCTGGGGCGCGGTGATCTGGTTGACGTCGGTCGCGTCGATGATCACGGTCGACGTGTTTTTCCCGCAGGTGTTTGGCGGCGGCTTTTCGATCGACATGATCGGTGCGGCGCTGTTGACGATCTATCTGTGGCTGGCGTTGAAGTCGGCGCGCGAGCAGCCGGTTTGAGTTTGGGGGAAGCACATGGCGAGAATTGCATTCATCGGTCTCGGCAATATGGGATTGCCGATGGCACAGAATCTCCTCAAGGCCGGCCATCAAGTCGAAGGCGTCGATATCAATGCGGCGGCGGTTGAGAAACTCAAGGCGGCCGGCGGCGTTGGCGATGAAACCGCCAAGACCGCCGCGGCGCGCGCGGATGTTGTCATCACCATGTTGCCGGCCGGCCGGCACGTGCGGGAGACCTATCTCGGGCCGAACGGCATTGTTGAAAATGCCAATGCTGGCACCTTGCTGATCGATTCATCGACGATCGACGTCGAAACTGCGCGCGCCGTTGCGTCGGCCGCGGAGAAAAAAGGCCTGCTGATGCTGGACGCTCCGGTATCCGGCGGCGTCGGCGGCGCCACGGCGGCAACGCTTACGTTCATGTGCGGCGGCAGCGCGCAGGCTTTCGCGCGGGCGCAGTCGATCCTGGAAAAATTGGGCAAGACCATCGTGCACGCTGGCGGTGCCGGCAACGGGCAAGCCGCCAAGATTTGCAACAATATGATCCTTGGTATTTCGATGATCGCGGTGTCGGAGGCTTTTGTCCTTGCGGAAAAACTTGGCCTCGATCATCAGAAACTGTTCGACATTTCCTCGAAATCATCCGGCCAGTGCTGGTCGATGACGAGCTACTGCCCGGTGCCGGGTCCGGTGCCGGCCTCGCCCGCCAACCGCGATTACCAGGCCGGCTTCACCGCCGCGATGATGCTCAAGGATCTCGACCTGGCGCAGGACGCCGCTAAAGCTGGCGGCGCCAACACGCCGCTTGGCGCCGACGCCGCAAAAATCTACGCGCAATATGCCGAAAGCGGCGAGGCCGGCCGCGACTTCTCCGGCATCATCCGCCACATCCGCGGTTCATAAAAAAGCCCGGACCGAAGTCCGGGCTTTTGTTGTCTCAACGGGGTATTAGCGCCAGCGGCAGTGACGATAGCCGTCATTGCCGATCCGGCACGAGCGGTAACGGTGACGCGAAACCCGCGGGCCGCCGATCACGGCGCCTGCCGTGCCGCCAACCACCGCGCCGACCGGGCCGGCCACCACGGCGCCGGCACCCGCGCCGATCGCGGCGCCGGTCAGG
>JBPCQM010000059.1:0-3380 GCA_050998115.1 Pseudolabrys sp.
GCAGCATTTCGCCGCTCGTGGCCGCGGTGCGCATGGTCGCTGCGACCTGCGACACCTGCTCCTTGCCGATCTGAGCGAGCGCGGCGAGCCAGTTGGCTTCCGCCGTGCGCGCCGCCGACGCCGCCACCGCGGCGGCGACCGGATCGGTCTTGCTCAGCGCATCATTGACCGAAACCGGCGTTGGATCGCTGCCGAGCGCCTCGGCGAGAACCTTTCCGGCCGCGCCGCCGAGCGGCCCGCCCAGCGCCTCGCCAAGCAGCGGCGCACCGAGCCCGATGACTTTGCCCGCCAAATCTTTCCAGTCGATATCCATGATCATGCATCCATTTTCGATTTCGCCATTTCCAGCGCCGCCACTTTGACTTGCGCGACGCGGCGGCCCCAGCCTTTGCCGAACACGCTCCAGGTCGAAAGCCGCTGCAAAAAGCGCAGGCGCTCGTCGCAGATCGCCATCACCAGCATCGCGGCATTTGCCCTCGCGGCCGCCGCGATCACCGGATCGTTTACTTGCGCGCCGGTGTCATCGAGCTTGAGGCAGCGCCGCAGCACCTTGCCGGCGCGTGAAACGCCGCTATTCACCCCGTAATCGAACACCGCGTAGTCGACGCCGGCCGGCAATGCGTCGCAGCGCATCGCGTCCCAATATCTGGCGCGATAGATCGCCTTCGCCGCATCCATCTTCATCGCGCGGATGTCGTCGGCGCCGGCGTCCGGCTTCACGAATTTGCGGTAATCGGCGATCGTGATGCCAAACTTGGTCGGCCCGCCCGGGTCGGCCGGATTGTTGCTGTAGCCGCCCTCGGAAACCAGAAGATAGCTCAGCGATTCCTGGTAGTTTTCTTTCATCGAGATTGGTCCATTGGTTGCAATGATCCGTCGTGCCGTGCCAGTTTGCGCGCGGTCACAGGTGGAGTCGGTGATGAGCGTTCAAAGCGTCGTTGCAAAACCCGCGCTGAAACTCGCCAATGTCTGGGCCAAGCTGTTCGGCAAGGATGCGATCTGGGCGTCGATGGCGGCCTCGCGCATCAGCCGCAAGGTCGACGAGGCGGTGACCGGACCGATCGAAAAGCTGCTGACCCTAACCAAACGCTCGCGGCTGCCGCGCGTCATGCGCGCGCGCGAGGCAGGCCATGCAACCGCGACCGACAAATACTGGAGCGATCACACCATCCGCGGCAAGGCATTCCTGTCGCGCCAGCAATCGCTCGACTATATTTCCGAATTGACCGACGGCCGCCCGTTCAAGCGCGAACTGTGCAAGCTGCACGGCCCGCATAGCGGCAAGACGATTCTCGATTACGGCTGCGGTCCCGGCAACGACCTCGCCGGCTTTGTCGAATCCTCCAGCGCAAAAAAGATCATCGGCGTCGACGTCTCACGCAAGGCGCTCGAACTCGCGAGGGCCCGCGTCACCTGGCACAATCCGAAACCCGGCCAACTCGCGTTTATCCAGAACTCGGATTCCGACATCCGCTTGCCGCTTGAGGGTGGCAGCATCGACTATATCCAGTCGCTCGGCGTCATCATGTGCGCGACCGATCCGCCCGCCATCCTGCGGGAGTTCTCCCGGCTGCTGCGGCCCGGCGGCGAAGCCCGCATCATGCTCTACAACGCCGACAGCGTTCACGTTCAGGTCAGCGTCGGTTACGAATGGCGTTTCCAGAGCGACGCGATGGCCGACCTCGATCCGGAAACCGCGTTCGAGAAAACCGCCGATCTCGGCGCGCCGGTGATGAAGTGCGTGCGGCCCGCCGACGTGCAGCAATGGCTCAACGATACCCCCCCCCCCCTCGAAATGGAATTCCTCGGCGGCTATTTCATGCCCGGCGAGCGCGAAAGCTGGGAACGGTCCCATCAAGCGGCGCTGGCCGACCTGCGCGTCACCGGACGCCAGCGCGAATTCATCTCCTCGATCACGATCGAAAACGGCTTTCCGTATTTCAACGGCAAGCCGGCCGGCCTCGGCGCGGTCTATCGGCTGGTGAAACGCGCCTGACCGGCGTCCCCGCGTTGCGCTGATATAGCCGATCGCGCCGGCCCGGATTTCATCGGCCGCTCACGTCCAGTACAGATGAACATCATGAAGTTCGAGCATCTTGTTGTTGGCGCTGCGGGCGCGCCATTTCACCGCGGTGCCGGCGGGCTGGCCGGAAATATCGAGGCTATTGCTCTCGATGATGTGGAACGCCGACGGCGTGGCAAATCGCTCGGCCATCGTGAAAGCCGTCCAGGTCGTGCCGCCGTCGCGCGACACGTCGAACATCAAGTCGGTGTTGAGCGTGATGCTGTCCGGCTCGACGACGCGCGCCGTCAGCTTGGCGCTGGCCGGCGCCGCGACGGCGGCAAGCGCCACCGACGCCACGGTGAGGTTGTTGGGCACCGCCTGGCTGACCTCGACCCGCCAGTCCTCCAACGACGGCAGGTCGCTCGTGGTCATGTTGGCCAGCGTGGTATTGCGCCCCGAGCCATAGCTCGCCGAGTTGGCGCAGCTATCGATGCTGAAACTCGGCGATCCGCCGGTGTTGTAAAACACCAGCCAATACACTGCGCCATTGGTGATATTGGGCGGCGTTGGAAACGTGAACGTCAGGTTGCCGTTGGCGCCGATCGTCAGCGCGGTGCTGGCGCTGCCGACCTGGGTGCCCGGCGCGCCGGAGTTGTTGGTGTAGAGCCGCGCCTCATAGACGCCGCTCGAAACATAGCCGGTGATCGTGATCCGCGCCTGCGACAGCTTTCCCGTGACGGTCGCGGTGAACTGGAAGCCGGCGTGCAGGCCGGCCGCGGAATTGACCGCGCGGCCGCCGGCCGACGCGCTGGTGAACGTGCCGATTGTGGTGACGGCCTGCGACGGCTTGAGGACGCCGGCCGTTGCCGTATCGAGATTGCTGGCCGCCGCGGTATCAACATAAGAGAGAGCGTCGAACGAATCGGCAAAGCGGTTGCCGGCGCCGCCGAGAAATTGCGCGATGTTGAGCGCGTCGGCGACGCCGAGCGACAGTTCCGCCAGCGTCAGGTCGAGTTCGGGCGCCGTGATGTTTTGCGGAAACGAGGCGCGGCCGGTGGAGCGATTGACGACCAGCGCGTCACGCCAGGTCGTGCCGTCGGCCGACACCTTGAGGTGAAAATCGTCGTCGCCGGTCAGGCCGAACTCGGCGCGGCCGGAGAAATTGTCCTGAAACAGAAATGACAGGGTTTTGCCGGCGGTCTCCTTCGATAACTTATAACGCAGATTGCCGTCGCCGCCCTCCGCCACGGTCCTGGCGCTCCACAGCGCATTATTGAGCTTGGCGCTGAGCGGATTGGCGGGGTCGGGGGTGGTGCCGACGCCGAGCCAGATCAAACTCTTCAAAACCAGGTCGACCCCCTGAACGGCCAGAACC
>JBPCQM010000243.1:0-4138 GCA_050998115.1 Pseudolabrys sp.
ACATGCGGGCGGCTGCGGCCGCCGCTTACCGCGGTCCAGAAATAATCGAGCACGTGGCGGTGAAATCCGATCCGCTCGCCAGGCGCCAGGCGAATGATCCAGACCCGGGTGCGCTCGTTTTCCGACAACAATTGTGTGCCGACGCAAGGGTTCGGATTTTTGCTCTCGCGCTCGAATTCGGCGGCGAGATCGGCCGGCCATTGCGAGGTATCTTTGCGCTCGGCGGCCTTGTCCAGCATGGTGAGAGCCATGAATTATCCTCCGGTCGGATTGGGCTTCTTATATAGGATATCCGGGCTGGCGAAAAGTTTGAGGATTTCAATTGGCTAAAGCACGGCGCGCGCTGGTCATTGGCGGCTCGGTGAGCGGGCTGCTGGCCGGCCTGATGCTGCGTGAGGCCGGTTGGAATGTCGACATTTTTGAGCGTGTCGATAGTGAACTCGCCGGCCGTGGCGCCGGCATCGTGGCGCAACCGGGGCTGATCGCGCGGTTGCGGGCGCTGGGCCTGCCGACCGGCGATCTCGGCGTGCAGTCGGGCGGGCGGAAGATCTACAGCGCGCAAGGGCAGGTCACCGAGGCGTTCGACTGTCCGCAAATTTTCACCGCATGGGAGCGCCTCTACCGGCTGTTGCGCGACGCGTTTCCGGCCGAGCGTTATCACCGCGGCCGCGGTTTCGAGCGCTTCGAGCAGAATGCTGGCGGCGTCATCGCCTGTTTTGCCGATGGTGAAAGGATCGAGGCCGATCTTCTGATCGGCGCCGACGGCATTCGCTCGAATGTGCGGGCGCAGTTATTGCCGGACGTCGAACCGCGTTATGTCGGCTATGTGGCGTGGCGCGCGATGCTGGCGGAAGCCGATATTCCGCGCGCGTTGCGCCGCGAATTGTTCGCCGGCATGAGCTTTGGCCTGCCGCCCGGCGAGCAGTTTCTCGGCTATCCGGTGGCCGGGTCCGACAATGAGTTGCGGGAAGGCCATCGCCGCTACAACGTGATCTGGTACCGCCCGGCCGACGAGGCCCAGCTGCGATGGCTGCTGACCGACCAGGCCGGCACTACCCATTCGATCTCGATACCGCCGCCGCTTATTCGCCGCGCGGCGGTCGCCCAGATGCGCGCCGACGCCGAGCGCCTTTTGGCGCCGCAGTTCCGCCAGATTGTGCGGTTGATCGGCGAGCCCTTGCTGCAGCCGATCTACGACCTGGAAAGCCGATTCATGACCGAAGGGCATGTTGTCATGCTGGGCGACGCCGCCTTTGTCGCCCGTCCCCACCTCGGCGCCGGCGTGTCGAAGGCCGCCGACGACGTAGCGGCGCTGGTCGACGCGCTGCACGCCGAAGCCGATATAACTCAGGCGCTGACGCGGTTCGAAGCGGCGCGGCTGCCGGAAAACCGCCGCCTTATCGAGCGGGCGCGCCATCTCGGCGCCTATTTGCAAGCAAGCCGCACCGAGGAAGAGCAGTCGCGCGCCGGCCGTCACAGCACCGAGCGCGCCGTGCTCGTGGAAACCGCACTACTGGATTTTCTCGACAGTTAGTGCGTCAAACGAGCCCGAGCAGCTTCTTTGCATTGCCGCCGGCGACCGCTGCGCGCATTGCGTCGTCGAAGGCTTCGACCGACGCAACATGGCCGATCGGGTCGGCCTCCAGCATGTCGAACGGGAAATCGGTGCCCATCAAGACGTGATCGGCACCAAAGGTCCGCACCAGCATTTCAAGCTGCAACGGGGTGAAAACCACCGTGTCAAAGAACACGTTGTTGCGCAGATAGCGGCTGGGCTCCTTCGGCAAATCGGCCTTGACGTCGGAACGCGCGCCCCAGGCGTGATCGATGCGGCCCGAATAGCCGCCGAGATAGCCGCCGCCGTGCATCGCGAAGACCTTGAGCCCGGGATGGCGCTCGAACACGCCATCGAAAATCAGGTAGTGCAACGCCAGCGTCGTCTCGAACGGATTGCCGACGACATTGTTGAAATAGAATCGCGACAGCCGTTTGCCTTCGGTGAATCCATTCGGATGAATTGCGACCAGCGCGCCCAGTTCCTCGGCCTTTTTCCAAAACGGCGAGAAGGCCGGATCCGAGAGTTCGCGGCCGGCGACATTGGTGAGAATCTCGACGCCCTTGAATCCGAGCTTTTTGATGCAATGCTCGAGTTCCTTGGCCGCCTCGTCGCCGTCCTGCATCGGCACCGTGCCGCATGGAATCAAGCGATCCTGATGTTTCGCGCAATATTCGGCGATGCCTTCGTTGATCATGCGCGCCGCCGGCACGGCAAATTCCAGCGCGACGGTGTGATAAAGCTGCGGCGGCGCTGGCATCACGTACTGCATGTCGACACCCATGCGGTCCATGTCGGCGAAGCGCTCGTCGTATTGCGTCATGCGGCCGCGGATGTCGGCTTCCTGCTTGGCGTTTAGCTCCTTGGTTTCGACCGAGGCGAAATGAACGAGCGGGACCGTCGAGACATCGAGATTGGCGCCGACGAATTTCGCCGCGGCCGGCACCCCGGCATGCGCGTGCATGTCGATTGTAGTCGTCTGCGGCCTCACGTCGCGGCCGTTCTTGCCGTGCTTGCGTGCCGCGGTATTCGCGTATTTGTTCCAGATAGCTGCCATGTTGTCTGCCGGAAGTTTCAAATGCCGAGATAGCTCGATTTGATTGCGTCATTGGCGCTGAGTTCCTCGGGCCGCGACGAATAAACCACCTGGCCCTTGCTCATGACGTGGACGTAGTCGACCAGCTTGAGCGCCAGATGCGCGTTCTGCTCGACCAGCAGAATGGACAGGCCCTGTTCTTTAAGCTTGCCAATCGCCTCCCAAAGACCCTGGATTATGATCGGCGCCAAGCCTTCCGATGGCTCGTCCATAATGAGACAATCCGGATTGGTCATCAGCCCGCGCCCGATCGCCAGCATCTGCTGTTCGCCGCCGGACAGCGTTTTGGCGCGCTGGTGGCGCCGCTCTTCGAGGCGCGGAAACAGCGCGTAGACCCGCTTCAGGCTCCAGCCATGCCGCTCGGTGTTGCCTTCGGCCACCAACAAATTTTCCTCGACACTGAGCGTGGGAAAAACGCGGCGGCCTTGCGGCACCAGCCCCATGCCGCTGCGCACCGTTTCGAACGACGGCGAGCGCGTGATGTCGCTGCCCTTGAACATGATCTTGCCGCGTCGCGGCGGATTAAAGCCGACGATCGAATTCACCAGCGTCGACTTGCCGACGCCGTTTCGCCCAAGCAGACCAAGAATTTGGCCTTGCTCGAGCTGCAACGACAGGCCCTGCAACACATAGGCGTCGCCGTAATAAGTATGGATGTCGTGGACTTCGAGGATCGCCATCAGCCGGTCCCCAGATAGATTTCCTGCACACGGCGGCTTTTTTTGATTTGCTCAGGCGTGCCGGTTTCCAGCAACTCACCGAAATGCAGGACGGAAATCTCGTCGCAAACGTCAAACACGACGTCCATGTCGTGCTCGATCAACAGGATCGCCAGCCCGGGATCAAGCTTCATCAGGAAATGCGCCATCTCGGTGGATTCGCCAGACGAAAGGCCGGCGGCCGGCTCGTCGAGCAGAAGGATTTTCGGGTCGCTGGCGAGGCCGAGCACGATCTCAAGCTGGCGCTGTTCGCCGTGCGACAGGTTGCGCACCTCGACATCCTTGCGGTCGAGGAAACTCGCCTGTTCGAGCAGGCGATGGGCCTTGTCATGGATTTCATTGTAGGAAGACAGTGGTCGCCACATCACGAATTTTGAGGAGCGCAGCCCCTGGATCGCCAGCAGCACGTTGTCGATCACCTTCAATTTCGGGAACAAGCTCGTGACCTGGAAGGTGCGCGCCATGCCGAGCGCGGTGCGCTGGTGGCTTTGCCATTTGGTGACGTCGCGGCCGAACAGGAAAATGTGACCCGCGCTCGATGGATAAATTCCGGTGATCAAATTGAACAACGTAGTCTTGCCGGCGCCGTTCGGGCTGATGATCGCCTTGCGGTCGCCGGCCATGATGCGGAACGAGACGTGGCGGGTAGCTTGCAAGCCGCCGAAGTTCTTGCACAGCCCGTTCAATTCGAGAACGGCGATCTCATCGTCGCTGGCTTGACCGTCGCTGCTCACGCGCAAATCCTGGGCTGAGAGACAGACGCCGGGG
>JBPCQM010000257.1:0-5250 GCA_050998115.1 Pseudolabrys sp.
GTTCAAGGACGCCGCGTCCGACGAACTGATGCGCGCCACGTTTTTCGCCGGCAGCGTCAAGGACTACCAGGTCGTCATTCCGGATTTCGGCACGGTCGAGGGCGCGTTCCAGATCACTTCGATGGAATTTGCCGGCGAGCACAACGGCGAGGTGACGTTCGAGTTGTCGCTGGAATCGGCGGGCGAGCTGACATTTACGGCGGCCTAACGTTTCCCGGGCGCAGCGCAGCACCGCTTGGTGGTGCACTGCAGACCCGGGATCGTCACAACTTGGAGCGGTCCCGGATCAGCGTTGCACAGCTTCGCAAGCGCTACGCGCTGCACCGCATCCGGGACACGAGGACCGCAAAATGCATAATCCCCATCGCGGCGAGATCGAAGCCGAGATCGGCGGTGCGCGCCGCCGCCTGGTTCTCACCCTCGGCGCATTGGCCGAGCTGGAAGCCGCGTTCGGCGTCGACGATATGGTGGCGCTGGCCGAACGGTTCGGCGCCGGGCGGCTCAAGGCGGGCGATCTCCTGCGCATCATCGCGGCCGGCCTGCGCGGCGCGGGCGAGACCGTCAGCGATGACGAGGTGGCGCAAATGGAAGTCGACGGCGGCGCGCCGGCCTATGTGCGGATCGCTGCCGACCTGATCGCGGCGACATTCGGCACATGACCAATACGTTGCAACCGTTTCCGTGGGACGAGGCGATCGGCTTTGGCCTCGGCGTGCTCAAGCTGTCGTCGGCGGAGTTCTGGCGCCTGACGCCGCGCGAACTGGCTTTGGCGGCGCAGGCGGTAAGCGGCAACAGCGCGCCGCTTCGCCGCGCCGATTTCGCGCAATTGATGATGAGGTATCCCGATGGCCGCGACCGACAACAACGGCAATGAATTCGACGCGCTGGCGAGCGGATCGGCACTCGACGCCACGGTCAACCGGCTCAACGCCAGCACCAACGCTTTGGTGGTGAGCACCAACAGTTTTTCGACGGCGATGGCGCGCGCCTTCACCCAGGCGAGCGTCGGCGGCAAACAATTCGACGACGTGCTGAAAGGCCTGGCGCTGCGCGTCTCCAGTCTCGCGGTGACGCAGGCGTTCAAGCCGATCACGGGCGGCATCGCGGGCGGGCTCAATAGTCTGTTTTCCGGTCTGTTCTTGGGCGGCGGCGCGAGCGACCTCAAGGCGGCGATGGGCGCCGTCAAGCCGTTCGCCGCGGGCGGCGTGATCGGCACGCCGAGCTATTTTCCGCTCGCCTCCGGCGGGCTCGGCCTCGCCGGCGAGGCGGGGCCGGAAGCCATCATGCCGCTCTCGCGCGGGCCGGATGGCCGGCTCGGCGTCGCCTCAAGTGGCGGCGGATCGCCCAGCATCATTGTGCATATTTCGACGCCGGACGCCGCGAGCTTTCGCCGCTCGGAGGCCTACGTCACCGGGCAGATCGCGCGCGCGGTGGCGCGCGGGCAGCGCAGTTTGTGAATCTTGTCCCGGGCGCAGCGCAGCACTTCTTCGTGGTGCGCTGCAGACCCGGGATCGCCACAGATTGAAACGGTCCCGGATCTGCGGTGCATCGCAAGCGCGCTACACCGCGTCCGGGACACGAGGCCGAACCCATGACCGCATTCCATGAAATCCTGTTTCCGCTCGACATCGCGCTAAAAAGCGCGGGCGGGCCGCAGCGGCGCACCGACATTGTCGCGCTCGGCTCCGGTCGCGAGGAGCGCAACGCGCGCTTCGCGCATTCGCGGCGGCGCTACGACGCCGGCTATGGCGTCAAGACCTTCGAGGCGTTGAGCGACGTGGTGGCGTTTTTCGAGGAGCGACGCGGGCGGCTTTACGGCTTTCGCTGGCGCGACCGGCTCGATCATGCCTCGGCGGCGGGGGCGGTGAGCCCGACCGACCAGATCATCGGCACCGGCGATGGCGCGACGGCGGCGTTCCAACTCGTCAAGACCTATGGCTCGATCTATGCGCCTTATTCGCGGCCGGTCATAAAGCCAGTCGCCGGCAGCGTGCGCGTCGCGGTGGCGGGCAGCGAGGTAGACGAGGGGACGGCCTTCTCGGTCGATCTGACCAGCGGCATCGTGACGTTTCTCGCTGGCCACATTCCCGCCCCGGACGCTGCTGTCACCGCCGGCTTTTTGTTCGACGTGCCGGTGCGCTTCGATACCGATTACCTGGAAGTCGATGTGTCCGCCTTCGCCGCCGGCGTCATTCCGAAAATCCCGCTGGTGGAAATTCGTGTTTGATCCTCGTCATGGCCGGGCAACGCCGTCAAAATTGGCTGCACTTCCGGCCAGACTCTCAGGCTAAAAGGTCGAGCGGCACGTTGAGCGCCGTCGCGATCTTTTTCAATGCGGCGGCCGTGCCCTTGCGCCGCCCGCTTTCGAGGTCAGAAATGTAGCCTTGACCGATGGCGGTCTTGGAACAGAGAAAAAGCTGGGTCAGGCCGCGCCACTCGCGCAATACCCGTAGCGGATTTTCACCCTTGCCGATGCGATCGACGACTGCTTTCGGAATGACAGGAGCGCCGGCTGCGATCTCCCTGCGCGCGCGCGCGACAAGGCGCGCCGTATCCAAATCCTCGTCGGCTTCGGCCGCCTTGGCGGCCAGAATCTCATAATCCTTACGGGACAGAATCGCGACCTCGCCTTTACCGGTTTTCTTGAAACGCACGTTCATGAGCTGTCCCCTTATTCGTAAATGTCTTTGCGGTTGCCGACCGCGACGACGACGATCGCGGTCTTTTCCTCGATGAAGATCACGCGCCAATCCCCGGCCCGAAGGCGGCAGCCGCCGCGACCCTTGAGCCGTTTCACATCGCCGGAGCCGTTGGTAGCGTAGACCGTTAATTTGTCGTCGATCCGTTGGCGAATATTTACGGACAGACCAAGCCATTGACGGGTCGCGACGGCGGTGAAGGCGATTTCCTTCATGGCCAAAATATCGCATAATGCGATAGTGCCGTCAAACCCAAAGTATCGCATTTGGCGATAAGGAAAAGCCATGCGCTCGATCCCTCCCGCCTTGCAAGCCAAGCTCGACAGCGGCGTCACCACGCTATGCCGCTGCTGGCGGCTCACCCGCCATGACGGCGTGGTGCAGGGCTTCACCGACCACGACGAGGACGTGACGGTGGACGGCACGCGCTGCCGCGCCGCGACCGGCCTCTCCGCGGCGGAAGCGACCCAGCAACTCGGCCTTGCGGTCACCGGCTCGGAGATTTCCGGCGCGCTGGC
This sequence comes from Pseudolabrys sp., assembly GCA_050998115.1. Classification (GTDB taxonomy): domain Bacteria; phylum Pseudomonadota; class Alphaproteobacteria; order Rhizobiales; family Xanthobacteraceae; genus Pseudolabrys. The sequence continues at coordinate 3,218 of JBPCQM010000257.1, forward strand.
GGACGAGAGCCTGAGCGAAGCCGACCTCGCGGCCGGGCGCTACGACGCGGCGACTGTCGAGATTTTCCTCGCCGACTGGAGCGAGCCGGCGCTTTTGTGCTGCTCGCCAAGGCGGTGCTCGGCGAAGTGCGCCGCGAGGGCGCAGCCTTCACCGCCGAGTTGCGTTCGCTGGCGCATCGGCTGGCGGAGGACTCCGGCCGGCTCTACACCGCCGCCTGCAATGCCGATCTCGGCGACGCCAAATGCACCGTCGATCTCACCAGCGCGACGTTTCGTGCTAGCGGCAGCGTCGCCGCGCTGGCCGCGACTTCGAGCTTCAGCGCCGCCGGGCTCGGCGGTTATGCCGATGGCTGGTTCAGCGCCGGGCGTCTGCTGTGGAGTTCGGGCGCCAATAGCGGCCTTGCGGTCGAGGTCAAAACCCATCGCAACGGCTCAGGCGGCGTCGTCCTCGAGCTGTGGCAGGCGATGCCGGAGCCGATCGCGGCGGGCGACGCCTTTACCGTGACGGCCGGCTGCGACAAGCGGTTCGACACCTGCATCGCCAAATTCAACAACGCCGCGAACTTCCGCGGCTTCCCGCACATCCCCGGCAATGATTTCGTCATGCGCTATCCGGTTGCCGGCGAGGCGGGGAATAGCGGCGGCAGCTTGCAGTCTTGACCCTCCCCCCGCTAGGACCCGTCACCCTGGGGTGCGAGCCGCACAGCGGCGAGCCTCGAAGGACGATCGCCGATTCATCCTTCGAGGCCGCGCTTCGCGCGGCACCTCAGGATGACGGATCGAGATTGATGCAATGACCCAACGCTCCCTCATCATCGCCGAAGCCCGCTCATGGATCGGCACGCCGTACCGCCACCAGGCCTCGCTCAAGGGCGCCGGCTGCGATTGCCTCGGGCTCATTCGCGGCGTGTGGCGCGCGGTGATCGGCGACGAGCCGGAGCGCGCGCCGCCTTATGCGCCCGACTGGGCAGAGGCGGGCGGCGAGGAATCTCTCGCTGGCGCCGGCTTTCGCCATCTCACTCCTGTTGCGCGCGATGCATTTCTGCCGGGCGATGTGCTGCTGTTTCGCTGGCGCGCCCATCTGCCGGCCAAGCACGCGGCGATCGTCACGTCTTGTGTGGAGAATGGGCCCGGTACTATGGTGCACGCCCATGACGGCGCCGCCGTCACCGAAGTCGCGCTGGCGCCGTGGTGGCGGCGGCACCTGGCTTATGCCTTTGCTTTTCCCGGCGTGACGTGTGGCGCCGCCATGATGGTGCGGCCGCCAATGATATGTGAGGCCGAACGCCCGCACGATCGGCATTCATAGAGTACGGTGAGCAGCTCGGGATTTTTCGGCTGCGGCTCGGCCTGCACCAGCCGCATGTTTGCGCCGCAGGCCGCGCACGTAGCGTCCGGCGAATGATCAGCAGACATCAGCCTTCCTCCTCTGCTTTCGGGGAAGCGAAACGCACGCGATGACTGTGAAGAAGCGGGCGAGATGCCCGCGGATGATCAATCAACGGGCGCGTCTCGTGAATCCTGCGGCGGCATGATCACGAAGCGTTCCCAACCCGGGGAATTCGTGATGGAACGCTTCGCCCGTTCGCGGAAACTCTTTTGAAATCAGGCGACTAAATGGCAGCACTTCTCCTCTCCGCCGCCGGCGCTGCGGCGGGCGGCGCCGTGTTCGGCCCGATCGGCGCGATCGCCGGCCGCGTGGTCGGCGCGCTCACCGGCAATGCGATCGACCGCGCGCTGTTCGGCGGTGGCGGCGGCCACGCCGAGCGCGCGGTGCAAGGACCGCGGCTGTCCGACCTCGATGTGATGGCCTCGACCGAGGGCGCGCCGCTGCCGCGGGTCTATGGCCGGGTGCGCGTGTCAGGCCAGGTGATCTGGGCGACCGCGCTGGAAGAGGTCGTCACCACGACAAGCGACACGACCACCACCGGTGGCGGCAAAGGCATGGGCGGCAGTGGTGGCGGCTCTTCCGTCACCACCACGACCACGAGCTATTCCTATTTCGCCAACATCGCGGTCGGCCTGGCGCAAGG
>JBPCQM010000030.1:0-5070 GCA_050998115.1 Pseudolabrys sp.
CACATCGTCTACAAATCGGCCGACGCGCCGTGGCGGCGGGCCCGCAAGAATCTCGGCCTAATGATGCGCGAGGGCCTGCTAAAGGAGAACATCGACGGCGAGGCGCTCGATTGGGCCCATAAGCGCCTGGTGCACCGGCCCGAGCAGCGGCGCATCCTGATGATGATCTCGGATGGCGCGCCGGTCGACGATTCGACCCTCTCCGTCAACCCCGGCAACTATCTCGAACGGCATCTGCGCTACGTCATCGAGGAGATCGAGACGCGCTCGCCGGTCGAGCTCATCGCCATCGGCATCGGCCATGACGTGACGCGCTATTACCGCCGCGCCGTCACCATCGTCGACGCCGAGGCGCTGGGCGGCGCCATGACCGAGAAGCTCGCCGAATTGTTCGAGGAACACGCGCAAGCGGCTGAGCCGATCCGGCGGCCGCGCCGCCGGGTCGCCTGAGTTTCATGACCGGTTGGCCAGCGCAGGCGAGGCGGCCCGATTCAGCTATTCGAACGACGGCCGTCGCGGCGCTGCTGATTGCCGGCGCGATTGCAATCGCTCAAGCCCAGCACTCCGCCGAAGCACCGCGCGCCATCGCGGTGATGGCCACGCCGATTGCCTCGTTCGATATCCGCGATGCCTCCCGCACCCGGTTCGGCGCGTTGGAGTTTCGCGGCGGGCTCGAGCTCACCTCGAACGACAAGGATTTCGGCGGGCTGTCGGCCCTGCGCGTATCGGCAGACGGCGCGCGGTTCGTCTCGCTGAGCGACAAAGGCCGCTGGTTCCGAGGTCGGCTGACTTATCGCGATGGGCGCCTCGACGGCATTGCCGACGCCGAGACGGCGCCGATACTCGGCGGCGACGGCACGCCGCTCGCGGCGCATGGCCGGTTCGACACCGAGTCGCTGGCGCAGGACGACGGCACCTTTTATGTCGGGATCGAGCGCGTCAACGAGGTCTGGCGCTTCGATTACGGCAAGGACGGACTGTTGGCGCGCGGCGCGCCGGTCGCGGTGCCGCCCGGTGTCAAGGCGTTGCCGCATAACAAGGGACTGGAAGCGATGGCCTTTGTGCCGCGGGGCCAATCGGCGCTCGGCGGCACGCTGATCGCGATCTCGGAGCGCGGCCTCGACCGCGCCGGCAACATTCTCGGCTTTCTGATCGGCGGCGCGCTGCCGGGTTCATTCACGGTTCGGCGGCTCGACAACTTCGACATCAGCGACGCCGAACTTTTGCCCGGCGGCGATCTGCTGCTGCTCGAGCGCCGCTTTACCTATACGTCCGGCATCGCCCTGCGCATCCGCCGCGTGCGGCAGGGCGACGTCCGCCCCGGCGCACTGATCGATGGCCGCGTCCTGATGCAAGCCGACATGGGCTACCAGATCGACAACATGGAAGGCCTCGCGGCGCATCGCAACGCGCAAGGCGAAACCATCCTGACGCTGGTGTCAGACGACAACTTCTCGATTATCCAGCGCACGATCCTGCTGCAGTTCGCCTTGACCGGCGAATAGCGTCAGATCACCTGCACTTCGGATTCGAATTGATCTGCTTCTGGCAATAGCTGGAGCAAAAACGCGGCTGACCGCCACTGTTTGTGCTCGAGCACCTCGCGATGCAGCTGGTGAGATCGCAGGCGGCGGGCTTCGCTTTCTGCGCGTTGGCGGCGAAAGTTGCCGTCAGCAGCATGGCGACGGCAAGGTTTGCAACGATGATGGCACGCATTTTTTTAGCCTCCCAATGATGGAGCTAAAGGCTACATCAGGGAAGCTTGAACGAGCAAATGGAAATTAGCGTGCGGTGTTGGTGCGTCAGAGTTCCGGCGCGGCCGGATTGCATCAGTGCTCGTGGGTAGCTCTAAGCGCTGGCGCGCTTCTTGGCGATCTGACGCTTGAGGTCGAGCATCTTCGGCGCAAGCTCGCCGTCCTTGGCCTTGAGCAGGAAACCGTCGAGCCCGCCGCGATGATCCACCGTCTTGAGCGCGATGGCCGATATCCGTACCCTTACCGAGCGGCCGAGCGCGTCGGAAACCAGCGTGACGTTGCGCAGGTTCGGCATGAACCGGCGCTTGGTCTTGACGTTCGAATGGCTGACTTTGTTGCCCACCAGCGGGCCTTTGCCGGTCAGTTCACAACGCCACGCCATCGCTCAATCCTCAACATCCCAAAGGGCGCCATGGCGCCGTTTTCAAGGTCTTCAAGGGTCACTGGAGACGGCGGACGTATAGAGAGCGTCCCGCCAAGGGTCAAGCGAAGCGTCAAGCGACGCCGGATCCGCCCAACTCCCCTCGGAAGCCATTGGATAACTGGGACAACCCCGTTAGACTGACGCCGACCGGCAGGATCCAGTCCGGCAGGTTCAGTCATCACAGATTCGACGCAGTTCACGCCGACCAACCTGCAAATATGAATACTCGTTCTCGCGGCCGCATGGCCTCGCTCGCGTCCGCCCGACGTTTGCAGATGGCCGTTGCAACGGTGTTTTGCGTTTTCGCCGGCGCCGACGGCGCGCTGGCGCAAGGCAAACTTGACGCACAATACACCGCCTATCTTGCCGGTTTGCCGGTCGGCAAGGGCAGTTGGGCGATCGATATCGAAGACAACCAATATTCCGCGTCGGCGAACGGCCAGACCACCGGGCTGATTCGGGTGTTCACCGGCGGCAAGGGCACCAGTGCGGCGCGCGGCGCCGTCAGCGGCGGCCAGTTGCTTGCGTCGACCTATACGGCGAGCATCCAGACCAAAAACCGAACCGATGAAGTTCAACTGACGATCGCAAGCGGCGTCGCCAAGGACGTTCATCTCACTCCCCCCCAGGACGACGATCCGGAGCGCGTTCCGGTTACTGAGGCGCAACGCCACGGCATCACCGATCCGATGACGGGATCGCTGGTTCGCGTTGCGGGCACCGGCGAGGTACTGGCGCCGGAAAGCTGCGATCGTTCGGCGTCTTTGTTTGACGGCCGCCTGCGCTACGATCTCCGCCTGGCCTACAAGCACATGGACACCGTCAGGGCCGACAAGGGCTATGCCGGCCCGGCGCTGGTCTGCGCGGTCTATTTCACGCCGGTCGCCGGCCACATTCCCTCGCGCGCCGCGATGAAATATCTCGCCGCCAGCCGCGATATGGAGGTCTGGCTGGTCCCGATAGCCGGCACCCGCGTGCTGGTGCCGTTCCGCTTTCAGGTGCCGACGCCGATCGGTTTGGCCAAGCTCGAAGCCCATCAATTTATCACCACGGCACAGCCGGCGCGGGCGGTGGCCAAAGGCAACAAGACGCAATAATCGGGAGTAGCGCGCTTGACTCGGGTCGCGCCTTGCGATCTCGGACGCTTGTTAATACTTGGAAGCCGAAAAGCTGAATGAATCGGAAGGACGTTACTCTATCTGGTAGGCGGCGATGACGCCTGTTCCAGATATCGCCGTGAACGAATCCTTACTGCGCCGGAGTCAGCGATTCGGGCGCGTTTCGTTCCAGACTCGTTCCATTGCTTAATCGCGAATCACCAAGGCGCGGCCAAATCGGCGTCGAATCGAAACCGGACCGCCGCCGCCGTCACATAGTGATACACCCAGCCCCGCCGCGCGGTCAGCCCGTGCCCGCGCTGCCAGTCCCGGATGCGTAATGTCGTTTTCCCCGCCAACCCAGAATCGGAACGCCAGCCTGCGCGGGGCTGGCGTCACCGCGGTGCTGGGGCCGACCAATACCGGCAAGACCCATCTCGCCATCGAGCGGATGCTGGCACACTCCTCCGGCATGATCGGCTTGCCGCTGCGGCTGCTGGCGCGCGAGGTCTACAACAAGGTCACTGATAAAGCCGGCAAGGACGCGGTGGCGCTGATCACCGGCGAAGAGAAGATCAAGCCGCAAAATCCCCGATTCTGGGTCTGCACCGTCGAGGCGATGCCGCGCGACCTCGACGTGGCGTTTCTCGCGATCGACGAGATTCAGCTCGGCGCCGACTTGGAGCGCGGCCATGTCTTCACCGACCGCATGCTTAATCGCCGCGCCCGCGAGGAAACCTTGGTGCTCGGCGCCGCCACCATGCGGCCGATGGTCGAGAAGCTGCTGCCCGGCGCCAATGTGGTCAGCCGGCCGCGGCTGTCGCAACTGCATTACGCCGGCGAGAAGAAAATCACCCGGCTGCCGCGCCGCTCGGCGATCGTCGCGTTCTCCGCCGAGGAAGTCTACGCCATCGCCGAATTGATCCGCCGCCAGCGCGGCGGCGCCGCGGTGGTGCTCGGCGCGCTGTCGCCGCGCACCCGCAACGCCCAGGTCGCGCTCTACCAGTCCGGCGATGTCGATTATCTGATCGCCACCGACGCCATCGGCATGGGACTTAATCTCGACGTCGACCATGTCGCCTTCGCCGCCGACCGCAAGTTCGATGGCTATCAATTCCGCAAGCTCAACCCGGCTGAACTGGCGCAGATCGCCGGCCGCGCCGGCCGCGCCATGCGCGACGGCACTTTCGGCACCACCGGGCGTTGCGAGGCGTTCGAGCCTGAGCTGGTGCAGGCCCTGGAAAGCCATTCATTCGAGCCGGTCCGCATGCTGCAATGGCGCAACACCGCGCTCGATTTTGCCTCGATTGGCGCGCTGCAGGCCTCACTGTCGGCGTTGCCGGAAGGGCTGGGCCTGACCCGCGCCCCGATCGCCGAGGACATTCAGGTGCTCGACCACGCCTCGCGCGATGAGGACGTGCGCGGATTGGCGAAAGGCGCCAAGGCCGTCGAGCGGCTATGGGATGTCTGCCAGGTTCCGGACTACCGAAAAATCGCGCCCGCCACCCACGCCGAACTGGCCGTAACCCTCTATGGATTCCTGATGCGGGAGGGTAATATTCCCGACGATTGGTTCGCTCGCCAGGTGGCGCATGCCGACCGAACCGACGGCGATATCGATACGCTTTCGAACCGGATTGCCCATGTCAGGACCTGGACCTTCGCGGCCAATCGGCCGGATTGGCTTGCCGATCCGGAGCACTGGCAGGGCGTGGCGTGCGCCGTCGCGGACAAATTATCCGATGCACTGCACGAGCACCTATCGGAGCGCTTCCTCGAACGCCGCACCAGCGTG
>JBPCQM010000036.1:0-21437 GCA_050998115.1 Pseudolabrys sp.
CGTCGGGCGAAACCATGCCGGCGCTGCCGCTGCCGACTGCCGCTCCATTTCGTGACGCGGCGGACCAGGTCAAAAACGCGCCGACCCCGGTCTGATGCCTTCGCGCATCACTGCGCGCCGCAGTGGGCCGACGCGGTCCATCAAATATAGCCCGAGCCCGCGAGCGCTCTGCACCGGCAGTAAATCCGACAATAGCGAGCGATTAAGCAGGTCGACAGCCAAGCTGCGGCTGCCGACATCGTCGCGGCGCGACTCGCCATAGCGTCTCAGCAAGGTGGGCGCTCCGGGATCGTTACCGGCGCGGAGCGCGCCCACAACGAGTTCAGCGATCGCCGATGCGTCCCGCAAACCGAGGTTGAGCCCTTGGGCGCCAATCGGCGGAATGACGTGGGCGGCTTCACCAACCAGAGCAATTCGTTTCCCGGAAAAACGCTTTGCGGTGCCGATGGTCAATGCAAACAGACCGCGGCCTGGCTCTACCCGGACCTTGCCGAGAATGGAATGCAATCCGCGTTCGATCTCAGTCGATAATTCTTCGTCTTGGAGCGTGAAAAATTCTTCGGCCTGCTCCGATTGCAACACCCAGACCAAGCTCGATCGGTTGCCGGGCAGCGGTACCTGGGTGAGGGGACCGGATGTGGTGTGGAATTCCGTCGAGACATTTCGATGCGCGCGTGTGTGTGAGAAGGAAAGCGTCAACGCCGATTGCAAATACTCACGCTCCGCGACCTCAATTCCAGCGGCGGCGCGACATAGAGAACGGCGGCCATCGGCGCCGATCACTAGCGCGGCTTCAATCGTGCCGCCGTCCGCTAGCCGAACGGCGGCGGTGCGCTCGCCACATTCGATCTCGCGCACCTGCGTCTCGACGATGCGCAATGACGCGAGCGCACGAGCGCGAACATCGAGCGCCGCCAGCAAATGGCGGTTCTCGATATTGTGGCCGAACGCTTCGAGGCCGATCTCGCCGGCGTCGAATGTGACTTGGGGCGCGCGAAACAAGCGCCCGGTGTCATCAACGAGACGCATCACCCTGAGCGGCGCCGACTGCGCCGCACAGCCAGCCCAGACGCCGAGCGCGTCGAGAGCGGCGACGGAACCGGCGAGCAACGCCGTGGTGCGGTTGTCCGGTTTGTCCGGCCGCTTTCCGATCAGCACGGTTTCGACACCGGCGGCGGCTATGGCAATCGCAGCGGTTAGCCCCACCGGCCCGCCGCCGACCACCGCAATCGCGGTGTTTGTTTCACCCGCATCGGGCATCGTGCCTCGCCATCTTATCAAAGCCGGGGTATCACGCCCGGCGGTCGCGTCAATGCCGCTAATGCGCTATGATTTCCGCGTCGTCCACATTTGCAATCGTCAATGAGCGCAACCGACCGTCGTCTCGATCATCTTTCGGCCGCGGCGGCAACGCTCGGCTACGCCGTAGCGCGGCCGCGTTCCGCCGCGATCGCCTCGGTTGTCGGCTTGACCGCGCTCGGCTGGCTATGGCTCGGCCTGATGAACGCGCAGGGACAAAGCACGCTGGCGGCGCTGTGCCGCGCGCAATTCGGCGTCGGTGAGTGGAGCGGGTCGCAATTCGTGACTGTGCTGGCGATGTGGTGCGCCATGGTGCTGGCGATGATGCTGCCGAGCACAGCGCCGATGATCCTAACTTACGCGGAGATCGCCAACACCGCGGCGCGCAAGCGCCAGCGCGTGGTGTCACCGTTCGTGCTGACGGTCGGCTATGTTGCGGTTTGGCTGGGCTTTGCGGCCGTCGCCGCAAGTGCGCATTTCGGCTTCGCTCGCGGCGCGGCTGGCCTCGAACCAGCGACCGGTAGCGCCTTGTCGGGGGCGGTTTTTTTCGGTGCCGGGCTTTATCAGTTTTCCGCGCTCAAGCAGGCCTGCCTGCGGCTGTGCCGGCAACCGTTCCAGTTTTTCTTTGTTAATTGGGCGACCACGCCGCACGGCGTGTTTCGGCTCGGCTTGCGGCAGGGTGTCTATTGCCTTGGCTGTTGCTGGGCGATGATGACGGTGATGTTCGTTGCCGGCGCCATGAATGTGCTGTGGATGGCAATGCTAGGCGGCCTTATGACGATCGAGAAAATGACCGGTGCCAGACATTTCAGCACGATACTCGGCGCTGGCCTGGTCACCGTCGGCGCCGGGTTTATGCTATCGGGCTTTGGGGCATTTTAAGGGAGCGCGCGTTTTGAGTGAATCCTGGGCGTTAAAAGGCGAGTTGGCGTTGTCGTGCAGTTGCACGGTGTTCTGTCCTTGCGTGCTGTCGCTTGGCGATCATCCGCCGACCGAGGATCGCTGCCAGACCTGGGCCGGGATTCGCATCGATGACGGTCACTTCGACGACATCGAGCTCGCCGGCATCAAGGTCGGCCTGATGATGGATCTGCCGGGCATCATGTCGCGCGGCAACTGGACGGCGGCGCTGTTTGTCGACGACAAGGCTCCCGCGCAAGCGGTACGCGGGCTGACGCGAATCTTCACCGGCCGGGTCGGCGGCACCACGCATCTCCTCTCGATTCTGGTCGGTAGCTTTCTTGGCGTGCGCCAGGTGCCGATCACGTATGAGACAAAAGGCGAGACCCGCCACATCACCATCGAAAAATACGTCGAAGGCGCGATCACGCCGGTGCGCGGCAAGGCGCGTGATGACAAGGTAATGGTGCGCAACAGCGAATACTGGATCGCGCCCGACGTAATCGTGTCGCGCGCCGAGCGGTCCCGCTTTCGCGGCTTCGGCCGCAACTGGAAGCTGGACGGCCGCTCGGCGGAAATCTGCCAGCTCGATTGGGGCAATTGAGAGGGCGAGGCTATCGAGCGCGCGCGCGCCTTCGCAATTCATATCTTCACCGCGAGCGGCGCGGCATTGGCGCTATTGGCGATGATCCTCGCCGGCGGCGGGCATTGGTCGGCGATGTTCTTTTGCCTTGGCATTGCCTTGCTGGTCGATGCGCTCGACGGCCCGCTGGCGCGCGAATTCAAGGTGGCGCAATTGTTGCCGCGCTGGTCAGGCGACACGCTCGACCTTGTGGTTGACTTTACCACTTATGTGTTCGTGCCTGCTTACGCGATCGCCGCCAGCGGCCTGTTGCCGCAGGCCATTTCTATTTTGTGCGGCATGATTATCGTGGTGACCGGCGCGCTCTATTTCGCCGACCGCGAGATGAAGACGCACGACAACTTCTTCCAGGGCTTTCCGGCGGTGTGGAACGTCGCGGCGTTTTATCTTTTCGTATTGAATCTGCCGTCCTGGCTCGCCACCGCGATGATTGTCGCGCTCGCCGCGCTGACTTTCGTGCCCGTGCAATTCGTTCACCCGGTTCGAGTGCCGAAACACCGGGCCCTCAACATCGCGCTGGTCGTTGTCTGGGGCTTGTTGGCGTTGCTGACGCTCGGGCGCAATCTCAGTCCGGGCGTTTGGGTGACGGCCGCGTTGTGCGCCATCGCGGTCTATTTCCTCGCCTCCGGCTATCTGGCGCGGCGGTCAGGGAATGCTTGAAATCTTTCTGACCGCAAATGCGTGGGCGGCGCTGTTCACCCTGACGGCGCTGGAGATCGTCCTCGGCATTGACAACCTGGTTTTTATCTCGGTCCTCACCGCGCGTCTCGACAAAAAACGCGCGGCAACCGCGCGCGCGGTCGGGCTGTCTCTGGCCTTTTTGTTTCGTATTGCGCTGCTGGCCTCGCTGAGCTGGCTGATGGACCTTACCCAGCCGGTGATTACCGCCGCCGGCCTTGCATTGTCGTGGCGCGACATCGTTTTGGTCGTCGGGGGTTTGTTTCTGCTGGCGAAGTCGACCCACGAGATCCACGGCGAGGTCGAGGCCGACGACGTGAAGCCGGTCAAGGCGCGCGGCCGCAACGCGCTGCTGGCGGTGGTCGCACAGCTGGTTGTGATCGACCTGGTGTTCTCGATCGATTCCATCGTCACCGCTGTCGGGCTGGCCGACGATCTCGAAATCATGATCGCCGCGGTTTCGATTGCGATGGTCGTTATGTATTTCGCCGCGGGACCGGTCGGCAATTTTATCGTTGCCCACCCCACCACTAAAATGCTGGCATTGGCGTTTCTATTGCTGATCGGCGTGGCGCTGCTGGCCGATGGCTTCCACTTTCATATCCCGCGCGGCTATATCTATTTCGCAATGGCGTTCGCAACGGCGGTCGAAACGTTCAATGTGCTGGCGCGCCGCAATCGCGGCAGGCGTCCAAGCAAATCCTGAAATTGGAGAAAGCGATGTCCCGACCTGTATTGCTTGTTGCCGGCGGCAGCCGCGGCATCGGCGCAGCGACCGCGCGCATGGCCGGCGAACGCGGCTATGACGTCGCAGTCAACTACAACAACAATTTCAACGCCGCGACGTCGGTGGTCGAGGCTGTTGCCAAGGCCGGCGGCAGGGCAATTTCGCTGCAAGGCGACATGGGTAAGGAAGATCACATCAAGCGCGTATTCGACGAGACCACGCAAAAACTGGGGCCGATCACACATTTCGTCCATTCGTCGGGAATCATAGGGCCGATGTCGAGGCTCGACGAAGCTTCGACGCAAACCATGCGCGAGGTCCTTGACGTCGACACGCTCGGCCCGCTGATCTGCCTGCGCGAATGCGTGCAGCGGATGTCGACCAAACATGGCGGCAAAGGCGGTGCGATCGTGCTGCTGTCGTCGATGGCGGCCATCCTTGGCGGCGGCGGCGAGTGCGTGTGGTACGCGGCGGCGAAGGGCGCCATCGACTCGCTCACCGTCGGGCTGGCGCGCGAGGTCGCCAAGGAGGGCATCCGCGTCAATGCCGTCGCGCCCGGCATGATCGATACCGATATCCAGCCGCCCGGTCGCATGGCGCGCATCGAGCCGATGCTGCCAATGGGAAGGGGCGGGCAGCCGGACGAAGTGGCGGAAGCGATCCTGTATCTCCTGTCGGACGCGGCGTCCTACATCACCGGCGCGAATTTGCGGGTATCGGGAGCGCGCTAGTTTTCGCGCCAATAGGCTTGCGCCGAACAGGCGGCTCCCTATGATCGCCGCCAAACCTCAACCACATTCGGTTTTGTTCAGGGAGGAAAACATGGTCGCGGCAGTGCGCGTTCACAAAGTTGGCGGACCCGAAGTCCTGACCGTCGACGACATCGAAATTCCGGCGCCGGGCCAAGACCAGGTCAAGATCAGGCAGCACGCGATCGGCGTAAATTTCATCGACACGTATTTCCGCATGGGCATGTATCCGTCGCCGATCGGCATGCCGTTTGTTGCTGGCAACGAGGGCGCCGGAGAGGTGACCGCGATCGGCCCCGGCGTCACCGATCTCAAGAACGGTGACCGCGTCGCTTACGTGGCGCCGCTCGGCGGCTATGCGGCGGAACGGCTGTTGCCCGCCGATCGTGCCGTCAAGCTGCCCGACAACATCAGTTACGAACAGGCCGCAGCGATGATGCTCAAGGGCATGACGGCGCAATATTTGCTTAACCGGACCTACAAAGTGGGCAAGGGCACCATCTGTCTCATTCATGCCGCGGCCGGCGGTGTCGGTTTGATCGCCTGTCAATGGGCCAATCACCTGGGCGCTACCGTAATCGGCACGGTCGGCTCCAAGGAAAAGGCCGAACTCGCCAAGAAGAACGGCGCGCACCATACCATTCTTTATCGCGATGAGGATTTTGTCGCCCGCGTGAAGGAAATCACCAGCGGCAAGCTGTGCGATGTCGTTTATGACGGGATCGGCAAGACCACCTTTCCAGCTTCCCTCGACTGCCTGCGGCCGATGGGGTATTTCGTCTCGTTCGGCAGCGCCTCCGGGCAGATCGACGCTTTCAACATCAACCTGCTGCAGGCCAAGGGCTCGCTATTCGCGACTCGACCGACGCTCAATCACTACGCTGCCAAGCGCGAGGATCTGCTCAATACCGCCAACGATCTGTTCAAGGTGGTCGGCTCCGGCGCGGTCAAAATTCCAATCAATCAGAAATATGCGCTGAAGGATGCGCAAAAGGCGCACAAGGACCTCGAAGGCCGCGACACCACCGGCTCGACCATCCTTATCCCGTAGCGGCGCTTAAATGCCCTTAGATGCACTTAGATGCACTTCGCGGCCTGAGCAAAGGCCGGATGCTCTGTCAGTCCGGCCACCAGCCGCGGCAGGCCGATTACCTCGATGCCGCTCGCGAAATGCAAGATGCTCTCCACCGTCGCCTCCAGCGACACCGGGCTTCGCTCGCTTTCGCTCACCATGATGGCGGCGATGTTGAGCTTGCGCTGCGTCAGCACATGCAGCGCCGTGAGCGTGTGGCTGATGCTGCCGAGATAGCTGCCGACCACCAGCAAGAGCGGTAGCCGCAACACCGTCATCCAGTCGAGCACCGTGCGCCGAGCGTCGAGCGGCGCCATGATGCCCCCGACGCCTTCGATGAACAGCGTGCCTTTATGCGTCTCAATGGCGCGGCGGCAAAATGCGGTGAGCGCCTCAAAGTCGAGCGGGCGGCCTTCGCGAGCGGCAGCGAGATCGGGCGCCACTGGCGCGCGGTAGCGCCACGGCGCGATGCGTTCGATCTCCTCCGCGCTCACCGCGCGGCCCAGCGCATCGAGCAGCACGGCTGGATCGCTGGTCTCGACCACGGAAGAATCATAGCCGCTCACCACCGGCTTGAACGCCGTCACGTTGGCGCCCTGATCGCGCAACAGGCGGATCAGCCCTGCGGTGACGAAGGTCTTGCCGATGTCGGTGCCGGTCGCGGTGACGAAAACGGCGCTCACGGCCTTGGCGCCATCACGCGGGTGCGCACCAGTCCGGCGAGCCGCTCGACTTCGACGTCCGGATGGCCGGCGGTGAATGTCAACCGCAGCCGCGAAGTGCCGCCCGGCACGGTCGGCGGCCGGATCGCGGGCGCCAGAAATCCTTCGTCCGCGAGCATCCGCGAGGCGGCGAGGGCGTCATCTTCGGTACCGATGATGAGCGGGACGATGGGGCTTTGAGCGTCCGGCAAATTTGTCAATCGGGTGAAGACCCTGGCCTTCTTGACTGGGCGCGCCACCAATGCCGGATCGCGTTCGATCAAATCTAGCGCGGCAATAGCGGCCGCGACGGTCGCCGGCGGAAGGCCGGTTGAATAGATCAGCGTGCGTGCCCGGTTTTTGATCAGGTCAACTACCGGGAGCGACGCGCAGAGATAACCGCCATAGCCGCCGATCGCTTTCGACAGCGTGCCCATCTGCAACGGCACCTCGGCATTGGCCGCAAAAGCCGAGCCGCGGCCGTGACTCAGCACGCCGAGCCCATGCGCATCGTCGGTCATCAGCCAGCCATCGTGGCGTTTTGCCAGAGTCGACAACTCATCAAGCGGCGCTAGATCGCCGTCCATCGAGAATACGCCTTCAGTAACGATCAGCGCATGATCGTGTTGCGCGCGATGCTCGCCGAGCAATTGGGCAATATGAGCGACGTCGTTGTGACGGAACGCCACGACCTTGCCGCGCGATAGTTGAGCGCCGGCCCAAATGCAGGAATGCGCCAGTTCGTCGATCAAAACGAGACCGTCGGGCCCGATCAGCGCCGGGATGATGCCGGCATTGGCCAGATAACCAGAGCCGAACACGCAGGCGGCATCGGCGCCCTTGATCCGAGCCAGCCGGTTTTCGAGCTCGGTGTAAAGCGGATGATTGCCGGTGATCAGCCGCGAGGCGCCGGAGCCAACGCCGTATTTCTGAATCGCCTCGATCGCCGCCCGCTTGACCGAGGGATGCTGTGGCAGGTTGAGATAATCGTTACAGGCGAAGGAAAGCAGGCGGCGGCCGTCGCGTTCGATCCACAAGCCGTCTTGACGCGCGGTATCGCTCAGCGCGCGGTACAGGTTCCGGCGCTTAAGGTTGGCGAGCTTGCTTTGCGCATGATCGTCAAGCGATCGCATCAGGTGACCTTCGCCGCGCGGACAGGCACAATATCAGTTCGACAATAGAGCGGACCGCGGGAAGCGCCAAATGGCCAGCATCGGCACGAAGCACGAGGTCAGGCCAGCGTGGTTTGAGTCGGGCGTGGATCATGTCTGGCTACCTTACGCGGCGATGAAGAGTGTCCGTCCGTTGCCGGTCTTGCGCACTCAGGGCTCGCGCATCGTGCTGAGCGATGGGCGTGATCTGGTCGATGGTGTCGCGTCGTGGTGGACGGCCTGCCACGGCTACAATCATCCGCATATCCGCCAAGCGGTCGAGTGCCAGCTCGCGACCATGCCGCACGTAATGTTCGGCGGGTTGGTCCATGAGCCGGCCGTAACGCTGGCGCGGCGGCTCGCCGCGATCCTGCCCGGCGATGTCAATCGCGTGTTCTTCTCAGAATCCGGCTCAGTCGCCGTCGAAATTGCCATGAAGATGGCAATGCAATTCTGGATTAATTCGGGACAGCGCGGCCGCCGTCGTTTCGTTTCCTTCAGGGGCGGCTATCACGGCGATACTACCGGCGCGATGTCAGTCAGTGACCCGGATGACGGCATGCACGCTCTATTTCGAGGATCGCTGCCCAAACAATTCGTCGTTGACCTGCCACGCGACGATGAAAGCACGGCCCCGCTTACCAGTTTGCTGGAACATCGCGCCGATGAGATCGCCGGTATCATCGTCGAGCCGCTGGTGCAGGGCGCCGGCGGCATGAAGTTTCACGAGCCGCAGGTGTTACGGCGCCTGCGGGCGCTAGCCGACAAGTTCGATCTACTGCTGATCTTTGACGAGATATTCACCGGCTTCGGGCGCACCGGCATGATGTTTGCCTGCGAATCGGCGCAGGTCGTGCCTGACATTGTCACGCTGTCGAAGGCGTTGACCGGAGGCACCCTGCCTTTGGCCGCGACGATCGCCACCGACCGAGTGTTTGAGGCGTTCTGGTCGGATGATCCGAAGAAGGCCTTGATGCACGGGCCGACCTACATGGCGAATGCCTTGGCCTGCGCCGCCGCCAATGCGTCGCTCGATTTGTTTGAACGTGAGCCGCGGCTTGAGCAAGTCGCCGCTATGGGGCGCCGGCTTGCAGACGGCCTGGCGCCTTGCCGCAACATGCCACGGGTAAAGGAGGTGCGTGTAAGGGGCGCGGTCGGTGTCGTCGAGCTTGACCGTATCGACGATCTCGCGGTGCTGCGCAATCGGTTCATCGACCAGGGCGTTTTTATCCGGCCACTTGAAAATGTCATCTATCTCACGCCGGCGTTCACGATTGAGCCCGACGATCTGAAACGACTGACGGATGCCATCGTCAGAACTGTCGGTGCACTGTAGCGGTCAGAATCCAACCGCCGCGCCATGAAGGTCATATTTGTCGGCGCGCTCGATTTTCACGGTGGCGATCTCGCCAACCCGTAACGGACGACGGCTCGCCACATAGACTGCACCGTCGATCTCAGGCGCGTCGGCCATCGAGCGGCCCTTGGCGATGCTCGGCCCGGTCTGGTCAATAATCACCTGCTGGCGGGTGCCGACTTTCTTTTTAAGGCGCCGCGCGGAGATTTTCTGCTGGCGGGCCATAAAACGATGCCAGCGGGTTTCTTTCACGTCGTCGGGAACGGGTGCGGCGCTGTCGTTGGCAGCGGCCCCGCGCACCGGCTCGTAGCGAAAGCAGCCAACCCGGTCGAGCGAGGCTTCGTCGAGCCAGTCGAGCAACATGTCGAAATCGGCATCGGTCTCGCCTGGAAAACCAACGATAAAGGTTGAACGCAGCGTCAGGTCGGGACAAATACCGCGCCATTTGCGGATGCGATCGAGCGTCTTTTCCTGCGCGGCCGGGCGCTTCATCCGCCTGAGCACGTCGGGCGAGGCGTGTTGGAACGGAATATCGAGATAAGGGAGAACCTTGCGCTCCGTCATCAACGGAATGACGTCGTCGACGTGCGGGTAGGGGTAGACGTAATGCAGCCGCACCCAGATGCCAAGTTCGCCAAGCGCCTTCGCGAGGTCGTAGAATTTCGCGCGCACGTCCTGGCCGCGCCATTGGCTGGCGGCGTATTTGATGTCGACGCCGTACGCCGAAGTATCTTGCGAAATCACCAGCAATTCCCTGACGCCGGCCGCCGCGAGTTTTTCCGCCTCGCGCAACACCTCGGCGGCCGGGCGGGACACCAGGTCGCCGCGCAGCCGCGGGATAATGCAGAACGAGCAACGGTTGTTGCATCCCTCGGAAATTTTCAGATAAGCGTAATGACGCGGTGTCAGCTTGATGCCTTCGGGCGGCACTAGGTCGAGGAACGGATCGTGCTTCGGCGGCACGGCGCGATGCACGGCGTCCACTACGCTCTCGTACTGCTGCGGACCGGTGATCGCGAGCACGTCCGGGAATTTGTCGGCGATCTCCTGCGGCTCGGCGCCCATGCAGCCGGTGACGATCACCTTGCCGTTTTCCTTTAGCGCCTCGCCGATCGCGGCGAGCGACTCGGCCTTGGCGCTATCGAGAAATCCGCAGGTGTTGACGATGACCAAGTCGGAGCCGGCGTGCTGGCGCGATAGTTCGTAACCTTCGGCACGCAGCCTTGTGATGATGCGTTCCGAATCGACCAGCGCTTTCGGGCAACCGAGCGAGACGAAACTAACCTTGGGCGCGTTGCTCTCATCCATTGCCGCAGGAGCTAGTCGGCTGATGGCCAAAGATCAAGGCAAAGCGAGGTGTTCAACTGTTTCGCAGCGCTTCAGCCTGCGCGTAGAAGCGCTTTTCCCAGTTTTTCTGGTTTTCGGTGCCTTCGCGGATGAACGGCGTGAAGATCGCGAGCTTGAGCATCAACTAGTTGAGAAGGCGGGCCGGCTGGCGCAGCGGCTTGATGAAATCGACAAACAGCACGACGCGGGTCTGGTCGGTGCGGTTCCAGGCTTCATGCTCGTAGGCATCGTCGAAGATCACGACCTCGCCCTCGCGCCAGCGGTACACTTCAGAACCCACCCGAATACCGAGATGCTCGCGCGGATTAGGCACGATCAAGCCCAGATGAAGCCGCAATACGCCGTTGTATGGTCCGCGATGCGGCGGCAGATGTTTGCCCGGCTCGAGGATCGAAAACATTACCGTTACAAGGCCGGGGATTGATCCGCAGATGCGCCAGGTTTGCGGACAAGCGGCGATGTTGGCGGCCGAGCTGACTCCATAGCCGGTGAGCAAATAGGTTTTCCAGCCGCTATCCTGGCTGGTCGTCAGCACGTCGGTCGAAATTTCATGAAATCCCGGCAGTTCATCTTTTCGCACCAAAACTTTATCGAGCTCGCGCCGTATGTCGCGCCATTCCGCTTCAATTTTTTTGCCCCACGGAAAAACTGAATTGTCGTAGATCGCGGGATTGCCAACCAGACTGCAGGAAAGATTTAGCCTTTCGACCCATGCGACAACGTTCATCAGGGCTCGCACGACTGGCCCCGGGCGACCCATCGGTTTGATGCCTTCGGTGCCGAATTTCTGCGTCAGTTCAGTCACGCATAGCTCCTTGGCGCAAATAACAAAACGGCGATAGTATCAGCACGGCGCGGCGAAAGTTCCAACATCCCCGCAAGCGTTGGCGGTCAATTGGCTGGAACCGTGACCGTGCTAGGATCGAGAATGCTGAGCATTTTGCGGGCTACATTGGCGTGTTGTCTGCTTGCTCCGGCGTTGTTCTCGCCGAGCATCGCCTTATCCGCCGATGCACCGCGCTTGTTCTCCGACTATCGCGGCCAGCGCGTTTACGGGCTGCCGTTCCCGCGTAGCGAGCGCGCCCAATCAGTCTGGCAGTCGGGCGCGTGCTGGAGCGAATGCGGCGCGCATTGCGCCTGGAGCCAGAGCGCCTGCCTGCGAGTCGACAGCCAGGGGCGGTGCATCGCCTGGACCGATGCCTGCGATCGTTATTGTCAGAGAATCTGCCGGACCTTGGGCGGGCCGCTGCTCAACATTACCGACTGATAATCGGCTGCTCTGATTTTCCGCATAAAGCTTATTTTCGGCGCAGTTTGGCAGCGCTCGAATTTCTTAGCGGCTGAAAATCCAGCGAAACATGAGGCTTTCGATTTGGCACGGCTCTTGCTGCATTGCAGCAGGCGCGCGCGAGTTTGCGCGTTCACGAGCCGGACTCAAAGCTAAGAGGACCCAAGCATGGATTACGTAAAACCCGCCGATGTCGCAACGATGATGGTGGAAACCGGCCGCCGCAAAATGGCGATCAAGCCCGCCGACCTGCTGATCCGCGGCGCGCTGGCCGGCGGCATTCTCGCGGCAGCCACCAGCCTCGCGATAACCGGCACGGTGCAGACCGGCCAGCCGCTGGTCGGCGCGCTTATTTTTCCGGTCGGGCTCACCTTGATTGTGCTGCTCGGTCTCGATCTGGTCACCGGCAGCTTTGGCCTGTTGCCGCTGCCATTGCTTGGTAGTGAAAAAGGCGGCGGCACAATGCTCGCCAATTGGGGCTGGGTTTTTCTCGGCAACCTGATCGGCAGCGTTGTCTACGGCGGCCTGCTTGTCATTGCACTCACCAATTTTGGCAACACGCCGGTCGCCGGCGTCGCCGCGCGCATTGTGCAGATCGCCGAAGCCAAGACGATTGGCTACGCCGCGTTCGGCTTCGGCGGCATGATCACCGTGTTCGTCAAGGCCGTGCTGTGCAACTGGATGGTTTGCCTCGCCATCGTCGCCGCAATGACCTCAAGCTCGACGGTCGGCAAGATCGCTGCGGCCTGGATGCCAGTGTTCATCTTTTTCGCCCAAGGGTTCGAGCACTCGGTGGTCAACATGTTCATGATCCCTACCGGCATGCTGCTCGGCGCCAAGGTGACGTTGTTCGACTGGTGGGTCTGGAACCAGATTCCGGTGACGCTCGGCAATCTGGTCGGCGGCTTCACCTTCACCGGACTCGCGATCTATCTCACGCACAAGCCGCACGAAAAGGAGCCGTTGCCGGTGCCGGCGCGAGTTCCGGCCGAATAGCGGAACTGGGACGGCGCGCAATGTCAGGCGACTTCGAACCGGAACAGAAGCGCTACCTCGAAGGCTTCGCGGCGGGCCTGCAAATCGCCAAGTCGGCGCGGGGAATTGCCGCGCCGGCCGGCGCTGAAGGCATGGCGGCGCCAGAGCCGGTCGGGCCGGATACCGCGGGCATCAAGGCGCAGGATCGCATCGTTGCCGCAGGCGGCAAACTATCCGACCCGGAAAAATTCAAGCGCGAATTGCATCCGTTCGATGGCTACCAAAAACTTAAAGAGCAAGCCGCCAATAACGAGCCGCCGAAACCGCCGGACAATTTCCGCTGGCGCTTTCACGGGCTATTCTACGTCGCGCCCGCACAGAAGTCCTACATGTGCCGGCTGCGGATTCCGAACGGCATTCTCACCGCGCATCAGTTTTCGGGAATGGGAGCTTTGGCCGAACGTTATGGCGGCGGCTATTCGCACGTGACGACGCGGGCCAATCTGCAGATCCGCGAGATCGAGCCGAAGAATGCGGTGGCCATGCTTGAGGCGATCCAGGACCTTGGCTTGTGCTCGCGCGGCTCCGGCGCCGACAACATTCGCAACGTTACCGGGACGCCGACCGCGGGCATCGATCCGCAGGAACTCATCGACACGCGGCCGTACGCGCGTGACTGGCACTTCCACATTCTCAACGACCGCTCGCTCTACGGCATCCCGCGCAAGTTCAATGTCGGCTTCGACGGTGCTGGCCGCGTGCCGGTGCTGGAAGACACCAACGATATCGGCTTTCAGGCGGTCGATATTCCGGACGGTCATGATGTGCCCGCCGGCGTTTATTTTGCGGTGCGAATCGGCGGCATCACCGGGCATGGGGATTTCGCCAAGGCGACCGGCGTAATCGTCAAGCCCGCGGATGCCAGCAAGATCGCTGACGCCATCGTGCGGGTATTTATCGATCACGGCGACCGCACCAACCGGCTTAAGGCGCGGCTAAAATATGTGATCGACAAATTCGGCATCGAAAAATATCTGGAAATGGTCGAGGAGAAGCTCGGCTACGCGCTGACTCGCGTACCAGCGGATACACTGAACAAACGTCCGGGGCTCGACCGCTCCGCCCATGTCGGCGTGCACAAGCAGAAGCAGCCCGGATTAAACTGGATCGGCGTGGTGCTGCCTGTCGGTAAACTGTTCGCCGAGCAAATGCGCGGCCTTGCCGAAATCGGTGCGGAGTTAGGAGACGGCGATATCCGGCTCACGGTTTGGCAAAATCTGCTGATTTCCGGGGTGCCGGATGCGCGGGTCGCGGAGGCGACGTCAGCCGTGAAGGCGCTCGGCCTGTCGACCGACGCATCATCGGTTCGTGCCGGCCTGGTCGCCTGCACCGGCAATACGGGTTGCAAGTTTGCGGCGTCCGACACCAAAGGCCACGCTGACGCCATCGCGCAATGGTGCGAGCCGCGCGTCGCGCTCGACGGCCCGATCAACATTCATCTGACCGGCTGCCATCATTCCTGCGCGCAGCATTATGTCAGCGACATCGGGTTGCTCGCCGTCAAAGTGCTGGACGGCGACAACGCCGCGCAAGTCGAGGGATATCACATTTACGTCGGCGGCGGCTTTGGCGCGCAAGCGGCGCTCGGCCAGGAAATCTATCGCGACGTGAAGGCGCAAGACGCGCCAAAGACAATCGAGCGCATGCTCAGGGCCTATTTAGCCCACCGAACATCGCGCGAAGAAACCTTCCTAACGTTCTCCCGCCGTCACGACGTCGGCGCGCTGCGCAAACTGGCTGATGCGGAGGTGGCGGAGTGAACGCGGTCCGTCCGCCAATTCCGAATCTTATCCCGGATAGCGCGCCGTTCTCGGCGGAGCAACGCGTCTGGCTCAACGGCTTCTTCGCCGGCTACCTGTCGCTCGAAGGTGGCGTCACCGCGTTGACGGTGGAGCAGTCGGCGGCGCTGATGCCAGGTTTGCCAACGACCGAAGCCGACGATGGGGCGCCGTGGCACGACCAGACGTTGCCGCTGCCGGACCGTATGAAACTCGCAGAAGGCAAACCGCTGCGTCGGCGCATGATGGCCGCGATGGGCCAGCAGGATTGCGGCCAGTGCGGTTACAACTGCCAGGACTATGCCGACGCAATCGCCGGCAAGAAGGAAGCCAAGCTCAATCTGTGCGTGCCCGGTGGCAAGGACACGGCACGGGTGCTCAAGACGCTGTTTGCCGAGTTGGATGCCGCACCGGCCGCGCGGGTTAGCGAGCCAGCTGTTGCGACGGCGGCGGAAACCAAACCCGCGGCGACCTTGGCAGGCCGGTCGCGGGACAATCCGGTCGAGGCGACCTTCGTGTCTCGTACGCGGCTTAACAAAGCCGGCTCGCACAAGGAAACCTGGCATGTCGAACTCGATATTTTCGCGACCGGCCTCGATTACAAGGCCGGAGATTCGCTCGGCATTTATCCGGTCAATGAAACGGCGCTGGTCGATGCCGTGATCAAGGCGATTGACGCGCCGCCGGATTTTCCGATCGGCGAGCGCACATTGCGTAATACGTTGCGCGACGGCGTCTGTCTCGGCGCGCCGCCGGACATGCTGTTCCAGCTGATTTCTTACATGACCGGCGGCGACCGCCGGAAAAGAGCCAAAGCCTTGGCGACCGGAGAAGACCCGGACGGCGACGCCAGGACGCTCGACGTTTTGGCAGCGTTGGAAAAGTTTCCCGGCTTTCGCCCCGATCCTGAGGCCTTCATCGAGTCGCTTGATGGGTTGCAGCCGCGGCTCTACTCGATTTCGTCGTCGCCGCGCGTACAGCCAAACCGCGTCACGCTCACCGTCGACACGGTGCGCTACCCGGTCGGCTCGCGGTTGCGGCTCGGCTGCGCCTCGACGCACCTGGCCGAGCGGATCGCCCCCGGCGACAAATTGCGCGTTTACGTACAGAAAGCGCAGCATTTCGAGTTGCCGGCCGATCCGACGGTCTCGATCATCATGATCGGACCGGGCACCGGAATTGCGCCGTTTCGTGCATTCCTGCATGAGCGCATGGCGACGAAAGCGCCGGGCCGCAATTGGCTGTTTTTCGGCCATCAGCGCCGCGACTATGATTTTTTCTATGAGGATGAACTGGTCGGCATGCGCGCCGCCGGCCATTTGACGCGGCTGACTCTGGCCTGGTCGCGCGACGCTGACGAAAAAATCTACGTCCAACATCGCATGGCCGACGTCGGCCGCGATCTGTGGAACTGGATCGCCGAGGGCGCGCATATTTACGTGTGCGGCGATGCGCAGCGCATGGCCAAGGACGTCGAGCGGGCGCTAATCGACGTGATCGCGACGCATGGCGCCCGCACGCCGGAACAAGCGGTCGGATTTCTCGCCGAACTCAAAAATGCCAACCGCTACCAGACCGACGTTTATTGAGGCCGGACATGACCGTGATCCGCACACCGATCGAACGCCGGGCCCAGCGCATGGCTCCTCTAGCGCGGTTGCCGGTATTTTTGACGCTGGAGGGCCGCCGGGCTGTTGTCGCCGGCAATAGCGCCGGCGCCGCGTGGAAGATTGAATTGCTCGTCGCCGCCAGCGCGCGCATTGATGTTTTTGCGGCGGAGCCCGGCGAGGAGATGTTGGCCGTCATTGATGATGCACCACACGCCGTGACGCTGCATCGCCGAAACTGGAACGAAGGCGATTTCGCGGGCGCGGCCATCGCAATCGGCGGCTGCGAAACCCAAGACGAGGCGAGGCGGTTTGTCGCGGCGGCTCGCGAAGCTGGCGTACCGGTCAATGTCATCGACAAGCCGGCGTTCTGCGATTTTGCATTTGGCTCGATCGTTAATCGCTCGCAGCTGGTGATCGGCATATCGACCGACGGCGCGGCACCGGTTTTCGCGCAAGCGATCCGTGCCAAGCTCGAGGCGCTGCTGCCGCAAGGTTTCGACCGCTGGACAGAAACAGCGCTGCGCTGGCGCAAACTGCTCAAAGCGGCCGAACTTTCATTCGCGGCGCGCCGCACGTTTTGGCAGTTGTTCACCGCTCATGCGATCGCTCACCCTCATCGCGAGCCCGCCGAGACGGACTTTTTGCGATTTATTGCCGAGGTGCGCGGGCAGGGCGCGGCGATCGAACGCGGCACGGTGACGCTGGTCGGCGCCGGTCCGGGCGACCCCGAGCTTCTGACCTTGCGCGCGGTGCGCGCGCTGCAATCCGCCGATGTTATTCTGTTCGACGATCTGGTGTCGCGCGAGGTGCTGGATTTCGCTCGCCGCGAGGCGAAAAAAATGCTGGTCGGCAAAACCGGGCACGGGCCGTCCTGCACACAGGCCGATATCAACTCGCTGATGGTCAATCTTGCCAAAAGCGGCAAGCGCGTGGTGCGACTCAAAGGTGGCGATCCGTTGATTTTCGGCCGCGCGAGCGAGGAGCTCGACGCCTGCCGGGCGGCCGGCATCGCGGCCGAGATCGTTCCCGGGATCACCGCGGCGCAGGGCGCCGCCAGTCGGCTTGGCCTGCCGCTGACGGACCGCAATCATGCGCGCCGCCTGCAATATGTCACCGGTCACGGCAAAGACGGCGCGCTTCCTGGCGATATCGATTGGCGAAGCCTTGCCGATCCGGCGGCGACTACCGCGATCTACATGCCGGTTGGCACGCTGGCGGCGCTGGTTGAGAAGGCGGTCGGCGAGGGGCTCGATCCTTCGACGCCGGCGGTCGCGGTGGCGCGCGCGACGCGGCCGGACCAGGACATTATTTCAGGCCGCATCGGCAATCTTGCGGCGCGGTTGGCGGCGGCGAAGTTGCAGGGTCCGGTCATCGTGCTGCTCGGGCGGGCTTACGCGGATGTCATTTCAGTGGCACCAACCCGCGCGGCGATCGGATAAAATCGTTAAGCGGAGGAGGGCTTGCTTCCGCGCTGTCAAAGCCCACCGAAAAATACGGCAACCTGCGGGAAACGATTTGATCCGCCGCAAATCTGGTGGCCACCGCACAGCCTTCGCCTTTGCGCTCGACGCCGGACAAACATAGTGTTGCCTTGACAGACGGCTTTTTGCCGGAGGTGTGAAAGTGACCGGGAATATTCCCTTCAAGAATACTTCAATCAGCATTCCGCCGGACTATCGGCTGCGGCTTCCCGGCCCGACCGCGGTGCCCCAACGGGTCCGCAACGCCATGAGCTTGCCGGTGTTGTCGCACCGCGGTCCGGAATTTCGATTGGTGCTCTCCGAAGCCACCGCGATGTTGCGCACCGTCGTCGGTACCAAACAAGACGTTTTCATGTTGGGTAGTTCTGGAACGGGCGCCATGGAGGCCGCCCTCGCCAATGTGTTGGCGCCCGGCGATGAAATTCTGATCGTCACCTGCGGCCAATTCGGCGAGCGGTTCGCCAGTATCGCGGAGGCAATGGGGGCGCAATTCGATCGCCTCGACGCGCCCTGGGGTGAAGCTCCGGACCCGCTCGCGCTTGCCGAACGCCTCAAGAGCCGGGCTTATCGCGCCGTCGTATGTGTGCACAACGAAAGCTCGACTGGCGTCGTCGCCGACATTGCGGCAATCGGAGCCTTGCTGGCGAATACCAACACCCTTTTGATTGTCGATTCGGTCAGCGGCGCCGGCGGCATCGAGCTGCGCATGGACGAATGGGGCATCGATATTCTTGTAGTCGCGTCGCAAAAAGCTTTGATGTGTCCGCCGGGTTTGGCTTTTATCGCGGCCAGCGGCAAAGCCATGCGGGCGATAGAAGCGGCAAGCGCCCTTCCACGATTCTATTTCGACTTGCGCAAGGCGAAGGCCGCGCTCGACAAGGGCGAAACCGCGTTCACGCCGCCGATCTCGATGATAATGGCACTGCACGAGGCGCTCACGGCGATTCACGAGGAGGGGTTGCCGGCAGTTCTTTCCCGTCATCGGCTGGTTGCTGCCGCGTTGCAGGCCGGCTGCGTCGCCCTCGGCCTGCCGATGTTTCCAAAAACGCCGTCGTTGTCCGCCACCGTTACCGTCGCAATGGTTCCCGAGGGCCTCGATGGCACCGCGATCGTTCGCCAGATGTATTCGCGCTTCCACACGGTCATCGCCGGCCAGAGGACGAAGCTACTCGGTCGGGTCATCCGCATCGGGACGATGGGCTGGATTGGACCGCAAGACGTCCTGACCGATCTAGCGCAACTCGAAGCGATATTGCGCGATCTCGGGTACCCGGTTATCGCCGATGCGGGCACCAAAGCTGCCCAGGTTGTGTTAGCTCGCCAAGCCATTGCTTCTTGATCGAATTTCTTGCGATCATCTGTCTGACATTTCAGAACCCGAGCTCAATTCGGGCCCGAAGGGGGAAACACATGCTGACGCGTCGAATCGCCGTGATGCTGATCGCAGCCGCCGCCATGGCTAACGCCGG
Source organism: Pseudolabrys sp. (assembly GCA_050998115.1). GTDB lineage: Bacteria > Pseudomonadota > Alphaproteobacteria > Rhizobiales > Xanthobacteraceae > Pseudolabrys. Next base: position 19,286 of record JBPCQM010000036.1, read on the forward strand.
CGCGGCTGTGGCCCAAAACAAGGTCGTTGTTTACTCGGCGAACGACGCCAACCTGAACCGTTTCGTGTTCGACGCCTTCACCAAGGAAACGGGAATTGCGGTCGAAGCAATCGAAGGCGGATCGGGAGTTGTGTTTCGCCGAATCATTTCCGAGCGCGAGCGCCCGCTTGGCGATATTGTCTGGGGCGTAAGCCGCATTCTGTTGCAGTCCAACAAGGCACAACTCGCGCCCTATGCCTCGAAAAACAAGGACGCGGTGCCGGCCGCGTTTCGCGACCCGAATGATCTCTGGATCGGGACCAACGTGCATCTTCTGGTCATCCTGCAAAATACCAAGTTGGTTTCAGCCGACGCGGGCCCGAAAACCTGGACCGATCTTCTCGATGCAAAATGGAAGAACAAGATTGCCTTCACCGATCCGGGAAATTCAGGCTCCGCCTACGCCAATGTGACGATGCTGGCGCAACTCTGGGGTCCGGCGGATGCCGGTTGGGAAAAGGTCTCGCGTTTGCTGGGCAATACAAAGGTGCTCAACCGCTCAACCTTGGTGTTCCAGGGCGTCGGCAACGGCGAATTTCCGCTCGGCATGTCGCTCGAATATGCCGGGTTGCAGTGGGCCGCCGGCGGCGCGCCGGTGATGGTGGTCTATCCGAAGGACGGCACGGTGGCGCAGATGGAAGGCGTCGCCATCATCCGCGGCGGGCCGAACCCCGAACCCGCCAAGCAATTCGTCGACTACATCACCCGCAAGGACGTTCGCGAGGCGATCCTGCGCCAGTTTTTCCGGCGCGCGGCGCGCCAGGATCTGGATCTGTCAAAATTGCCGGGCCAGATGCCGGCGCTGAGCGATGTCAAGATCATCGATTACGACGAAGACGGCTGGACGGCGAAACGGACCGAAACGCTGCAAAAAATCCAAGACATCGTGCGTAATACGCGCTGACCGGGTGTCATGAAGGGCATCGGGCGTGACCTCGATAACGATCGACGAAGTCGCCCGCAGCTTCGGCAGCGTTCCCGCGGTCGACAACGTTTCGATTGCCATTCGCGACGGTGAATTTTTTACGCTGCTCGGGCCGTCCGGCTGCGGCAAGACGACGTTGCTGCGAATGGTCGCGGGGTTTTGCGAACTAGACCGCGGCCGCATCCTGTTCGGCGAGGAGCGGGTGGATACGCTGCCGCCGCACCGGCGCAATACCGGGATGGTGTTTCAGAATTATGCGGTGTTTCCGCATCTCACGGTCGGCGACAATGTCGCCTATGGGTTGCGCGCGCGAAAGATTTCAAGGCCAGAGATCGGCGAGCGGGTTTCCCGCGCGCTGAAGCTTATCCAGCTCGACAATTATGAAACGCGTTGGCCGCACCAATTGTCGGGCGGTCAACTGCAGCGCGTGGCGATCGCGCGCGCCGTCGTAATCGAGCCGCACGTCTTGTTGCTGGACGAACCACTGTCAAATCTCGACGCCAAGCTGCGCGTCGAAATGCGCGCGGAGATCCGCCACTTGCAGAAAACACTCGGCATCACGGTTATCTATGTCACCCACGATCAGGAAGAAGCCTTGTCGATGTCCGATCGTATCGCGGTGATGCGCGCGGGCCGCATCGAACAGATCGCCGATCCGCGGTCGATCTACGAACGGCCGGCCACGCCGTTCGTCGCCAAATTTGTCGGGACCACCAATCTTCTCAGCGGCATCGTCGCGCAGCGCGACGGCGATTGCGCAACCGTCACCGTCGACGGCATAGACATGCAGATATGCTCGCCAATCGGCCAAGCCGGAGAACGCGTGGAATTATCGCTGCGGCCGGAAGCGCTTCGATTGCTGTCGGCCGGGCAGGCGCCGCCGCCGTGCTGGGCCGTTATCGAAGGCGCGCTGGACGACGTTGAATATCTCGGCGCCGCAACACGGCTCAATATGCGCTTTGCTGGCGGAACGCGGTTGCATCTGATGACGGCTGGCGTGCCGGCCGGCGGCGCAAAGATGGTGGCCTACGATCCTGCGCGCGCCATTGTCTGGAGAAAACCAGAGTGAAATTGTTGCGGTGGCACGCGTTCCCGCTGGTTGTCGCCGCAGTTGCCGCGACATTCATCGGGTTGTTTTTTCTGGTGCCGATCTGGCACGTCTTCAGCGCAAGTATCTTTGACCTGGCC
>JBPCQM010000061.1:0-24881 GCA_050998115.1 Pseudolabrys sp.
CTCGACGAGCGCACGCTGGAAGCCTATTACGAACACCTCAGCGTCGTTGCGATCGAAAAATCGCGCGTCATTTCGATCTCCTTCACCTCGGCCAGCCCCGAGCTCGCCGCGCAAACTGCCAACGCGATCGCCGAAAGCTATCTGACGATGCAGCAGTCGGTGAAGCAGGATCAGACCCGCGCCGCCGGGAACTGGCTGGCCGGCGAGATTTCCAACATGCGCGCCAAGGTCGCGGAGGCCGAGGCCAAGATCGAAGATTACCGTTCAAAGAGCAACCTGTTTGTAGGCTCCAACAACACCTCGCTGCCGAACCAGCAATTGACCGAAATTAATTCGCAAATCGCCGCCGCGCGCGGCCAGAAGGCTGACCTGGAGGCGAGAGCGCGGCAGCTTCGCGAATTGATCCGCTCCGGCAAACCGATCGATTCTTCCGACATCGCCAATTCGGAATCGATGCGCCGTCTGTCGGAGCAGCGCGTCACGCTGCTGTCGCAACTCGCCGAACAGTCCTCAACGCTGCTCAGCCAGCATCCGCGCATCAAGGAATTGCGCGCGCAGATCGGCGAGATCGACGCCCAACTACGCACCGAAGGCGAGCGGCTGGCGCGGCAACTGGAAAACGACGCCAAGGTTGCCGGCAACCGGCTCGAAACACTCACAGCCAGCCTCGACCAGGTCAAGAAGCTGGCATCCGAAACCAATGGGCAGGATGTCGAGTTGCGCGCGCTGGAACGCGAAGGCAAGGCGCAACGGGATTTGCTGGAATCCTATCTGGCAAAATACCGCGAGGCCGCCGCGCGCGACAATATCAACGCCGCGCCGCCGGAGGCGCGCATCATCTCGCGCGCTTCGGCTGCGATCAAACCGGACTTTCCGAAAAAGCTGCCGATGGTACTGATCGCGGCATTCGCGGCGTTCGCGCTGTCGGCCGGCTTCACCGTGACCGGCGAATTGCTGGCGCCGGCGACCTATGGCTACGCTTACGCGGCAGCGACCTATGCGCCGCCGTCGGCTGTCGCGCCCGTTGTCATGATGCCGCGGGCCAGCCCGCCACCGCCCGCGCCACCGCCGCTACCGGTGATGGCGGCGCCTAGCGCCGCCGCCTCCAGCATGACACCGATTGCCGCGCAGTTGCGGTAGATCGGCGAAGCCGGCCGCCGTGTCAACGTGGTCGGCACCGGCCGCAATGCCGGCACGACCTACGCGGCGATTTCGCTGGCCCGCGCCTTGGCCAATGGCAGCAACGTCATTCTGGTCGATCTGGCGTTTGCCTCGCCGAACCTATCGGTGATTTCCAGCGACCCGCAAGCGCCCGGCATCGCCGAACTGCTGCGCGGTGCTGCGTCGTTCGGCGAGATTATCACCCGCGATCAATTCTCGCACGTGCATCTGATTGCGACCGGCAATGCCGGCGGCGAGGGCGCGGCGCTCGCGGCGTCACCCAACTTGACCACCGCAATCGAGGCGCTACTGCGAAGCTACGACTATGTCGTGATCGATATGGGCGCCGCCTCGGACAACGCTCCGTACAATTTCGCGGCGCTGGCGCCGCGCGCCGTGCTGGTGAGCGCAGACCCTGCTGCTGCCGCGACCCGCGCGACGGCCCAGCAGTTGATGACTTCAGGATTTTCTGACGTGACGTTGCTGGCCGGCGGGGTGCAGGCCGCCGCCGCCTGACTACCTCGTCAGCGCCGCGCGGCCGCGCAGCCGCCGCAACGCGTTCGCCAGCGACCACAAAGCAGAACTTTGCTTTACTGTTCGCTTGAGCGCCGAGACGAAACGCGCCGCCGGCGCGAGCACGCGGCCGGCCGGGGATAGCGCAATGAAACTATCGAACAGCGGCTCGGCGTCATTGCACAGCATGTATTTGTAGCGTGCCTCGCCGACGCCGAGATCAAAGGTCTGGAGGCCGCGCGCGCAGCAGTCGCGAACCAAATTGATGAGCAATTGCTCGCCGGGGCTTGCCGCCGTGAAGCGGTCGCACACGATGGAACTGAACATGCTGGAAAAACGGCCGCCCGCAACCATGCCGGCCATGGTAGCGATGATGGCGTCGTCGACCGACAGTGAATAGAGTTCGATCGGCGGCAAATGGCCTGGCGCGGGCGCAATGGCCGCGGCCTCGATCAGACGACGAACGTCGGGTTTGTCGAATACGTTGGTGATGCCCTGCGAGCGCATGCGCTCGCTTTTTTGCGTGAAAAACACATCGAGCACGCGCCGGCTTTCCGGCGCGGTGTCAACTCTAGCAAATCGTACCGTGCCGAAGCTCGCCAGCGTTTCGGCCTTTTTGCGCATCTTCTTGCGGGTCGCGCCGCTGGTGCGCTCGCGCAGCAAGGCGTCGAAATCGGCCGCGAGGGCGCCGCTGTAACTCAGGCTGGGCGACGCCTGATGCGGTAGGACGCCGAGCGGATTGGCGAGGCTTTGCCAGGCAACCGGCTGGTTGACGAGCAGCAGGACGTCGGCGCGGCCGGACAATTGTGACAGCACGGCGCCGATATCCGACTGGGCAAGATCGCGTCGCCATAATGGAAGATTGAAATTGGCGTGCTTGCCGCCGAGGAAACGCACGATACCCAAGGGACCGACGCCTCGGCGCCCAAGCGGCAACAACATTACCGGGACACCTGAATCACTGAAACAAATGACGATAAGCGGCTCGATGCTGCTTGGTGCGCCGACATGATGCTGCCACAGCGCCAGAAAGTCGAACCGCTGATAGGGGCTCATTACCGCATCGGCGCGTTCCAGCGCGCGCCAATGGGGCTCCGCCGCCGCGAACGAGGTGAAAATCTCGGTTCGCGCGACCCGCACAGTCGCGGGAGCGGTCTCGGCCGGCAAAGCGGGAGCGTGGCGAAGGGCGACGGTCATTTAGCCATCGTCATGGATCAGCAACTTTCACCGGTCTAAGCTCACCGCGACAGTCGCAAAGATTTGTCAATAAAGGGTTGGAATAGTAGGGCGCCTAAGGACCGGGAGGTAACCGCCTTGGCGGGTTTGAAGAAAACCATCATCCGCGGCGGATTGGAGACGCTGTATTTCAGCGGTTTCCATCATGTCTTGCGCCCGTTGGTCGGCGGCGTCGGCGCCATCCTCACGATGCACCACGTCCGCCCGGCCCGCCCTGACGCGTTTCAGCCCAATCATCTGCTCGAGGTGACGCCGGAATTCCTTGAAGGCTTGCTGCGCCGGCTGCGGCGCTCGCGCATCGATGTTATTTCGCTCGACGAAATGCACCGGCGCATGGTGAGCGGCGACTTCAAGCGCCGCTTTGTCTGCCTTACGTTCGACGATGGCTACAAGGATCTGGCGGAATTCGCCTATCCGTTGTTGCAGAAATACGAAATGCCGTTCGCGATGTATGTTGCCACCAGCTTTCCGGACCGTCTGGGCGAGCTGTGGTGGATCGCAATCGAAGCGGTGGTGGCACGTAACAGTCGCGTCGGCCTCGTCGTCAACGGCAAGGACCAGTTTTTCGATTGCGCTAGCGTTCGGCAAAAGCGCGAACTCTACGACGAGATATACGGTTGGCTGCGCAGCATGAAAAGCGAGGAGGAACTGCGCCGCGTGGTGCGCGATCTGTGCGCCTGCCACCGCGTCAACATCGCGGCGTTCTGCAAGGATCTTTGCATGGGATGGGACGAGATCGCCAAACTGGCCGCCGATCCGCTGGTGACCGTGGGGGCCCATACCGTCAATCACATGATGCTCAAGAAGGTCGCCAATGAGCAAACCGTGCGTGCGGAAATGGAGATGAGCCGTGCGGTGATCGAGGCGTCACTTGGCACGCGCCCGCAACATCTATCGTATCCGGTCGGCGATCCAACCTCGGCGGGTCCGCGTGAATTCGGTATCGCCGCGCAACTCGGATTCAAGACCGCCGTCACCACGCGCCCGGGCGTGCTGTTCAAGGTCCATCGCGAGCATCTCAGCGCGCTGCCGCGAATTTCGGTCAATGGCGATTTCCAGCGCCAGCGCTACGTGAAAGTGCTGATGTCAGGCGCCGCAACCGCGATGTGGAATGGATTTCGCCGCGTCGCCGCGGCGTAGCGATTGTCCTTGCCGACATCGCCCGTTGAAAGACGGGCGTAAACGCCCTTTTGCCCCGGCCATCCAAGACTTTCTTGTCAGCAAGAAAAGCGAGGCGTGGATGCCCGCGACAAGCGCGGGCATTACGCGCGGTCCGGCCGCGACATCCACTTCACCAACGGCATCGCCGGCAACACCCAGCCAAGGCCGACCACGACGTAATAGACCCAGGCCAGCAGACTGTTGGTCGACAGCAGGATCGACTGCGCCAACGCCATGCCGAGCAGCGTCCACACGACCGCAAGCGTGAACAGAGCGAAAGTTCCGATCAGCTTGCGGGTGCGGATATTCATCGCAGTTCCCACGACATTTGCGAGGTGGCGCATCGGACTATATGGTCCGCCACGTTTCCGGCAAGTATCCCGCAAGTACCCAGCAAGTACCCAGCATTTAGAAAAAATCATGCTGCGTCGAATGTCAGCCCATGTATCGCAACTGCGCGCGGTGCGCGGCTGGCTGATTGCGGTGGCGGCGCTGATATTTCTGACCTTGGTGGTCGGCGGCGCCACACGGCTGACCGAGTCAGGGCTTTCCATCACCGAGTGGAAACCTGTGACAGGGGTGTTGCCGCCGCTGTCGGCCGCTGGCTGGCAGGGCGAATTCGAGAAATATCAGGCGATCCCGCAATATCGCGAGTTCAATCGCGGCATGTCGCTTGATAGGTTTAAGACGATTTACTGGTGGGAATGGAGTCACCGGCTGCTGGCGCGTCTGGTCGGCGCGGCGTTTTTGATTCCATTTCTCTATTTTCTCTGGCGCGGCATGATTCCGCGCGATCTGCAAATGCGGCTCTGGACGATCTTCGCCGGCGGTGCCGTACTGGGCGGCGTCGGCTGGTGGATGGTGTCATCGGGACTCAGCGGCCGCGGCCGTACCAGCGTGTCGCAATATCGCCTGGCGTTTCATTTGACGCTGGCCTGTTTGATCTACGCCGCGATTGTGTGGACCGCGCGAAATGTGGGATTGAAATCCACGCTGATGGTGCCGCGGCGCGCACGAATGACGGCGCTACTGATTGCGTTGTTGATTTTGGTCCAGATCTATCTCGGCGCGTTGGTTGCGGGGCTTGATGCGGGCATGACCTTCAATACCTGGCCCTTGATTGATGGCGCCCTCGTTCCGGCATCGGCGCGGCTGTGGTTTGAGACACCGCTGTGGCGGAATTTTTTCGAGAATACCCTGACCGTGCAATTTGAGCACCGCATGCTGGCTTACGCGATATGGGCGCTGGCGATCTGGCACGCATTTGACGCGTCACGCAGCAACGTTGATACGGCGGTGAAAGCCCAAGCGGCGTTACTTGCGCTGGCGGTTACACTGCAGGCTGCACTTGGCATTGCCACGCTATTGCTCGTAGCGCCGCTATCCTTGGCGCTGGTACATCAGGCTTTTGCCATTATTGTTCTAACGATCGCCGTGGTCCATGCTGCGCGGCTGGCGCCCGGCGTGAATGTCACGGAGATGGATGTCGCAATCAGAGGCAGGGTGACATGATTGGCGTCGCGCAACATGGCAAGACCGCAGTTATCACGCTCGCGCATGGTAAGGCCAATACGCTCGATATCGAGTTTTGCCGGGCGCTGACGGGGCAGTTTGCCAAGCTGGAAAAGTCCGCCGCGCAAGCGGTCATCATTACCGGCCAAGGCAAGATATTTTCAGCCGGCGTCAATATCATTCGCGCGCGCGATGGCGGTGCCAAATATCTACGCCAATTCCTGCCGGTGTTGAACGATATGTTCGACGCGATCTTCAATTTTCCAAAACCGGTGGTGGCCGCGGTCAATGGTCACGCCATAGCCGGCGGCTGCGTGCTGGCGTGCTGCGCCGACTACCGGCTGATGGCGCGCGGCGATGGGCGCATTGGCGTCACCGAGCTGCTGGTTGGCTTGCCGTTTCCGGCGCTGGCCTTCGAGGTGATGCGCTTTGTCACCGGCCCGCGGCATTTTGCCGAACTGATCTATACTGGCGACACCTACAGACCCGAGGCCGGTCTAGAGCGCGGCCTGCTGCACGAGGTGGTAGAGCCGCAGGCCCTGCAGGATCGCGCGCTGGCGACAGCCGACATCCTGGCCCAGCTTTCGCCGGCTGCCTTCGCGCAGACCAAAGTCCAGATGCGGCTGCCGGTTGCCGATCGCATCAAGCGCGACGGCAAGCGCACAAACGTCGCGGTGACGAAAATCTGGACAACGCCGAAGGCGGTCGCTTCGATCAGCGCTTATGTCGAGCGCACGCTGAAGAAAAGATGAGCGTTTCCCGGGCACAGCGCCCTTGCGCTGCGCTGCAGACCCGGGATCGCTACGACATTAAATATTCGAAGACCACGGATCAGTGTCGCATCACTTCGCCAGAAGATGGTTCGTGCTGCGCCGCACCCGGGGAAAGCTACTCCTTCAGTCCCTGCGCCAAGTCGGCGATGATATCTTCTTTGTCCTCGATCCCGATCGACAAGCGCACCACGTCCGGTCCGGCGCCGGCTTGCGTTTTTTGTAGGTCCGACAATTGCCGGTGCGTGGTCGAGGCCGGATGAATAATCAGAGAACGCGTGTCGCCGATGTTCGCAAGGTGCGAGAACAGCTTGACGTTGGAGACCAGTTTGACGCCGGCGTCGTAGCCGCCTTTGAGGCCGACCGTAAATACGGCGCCGGCGCCCTTCGGCACATATTTCTTGGCGAGCGCGTGATATTTGTCGCCGGGCAGGCCCGGATAGCTCACCCAGGCGACTTGCGGCTGCGTCGACAGCCATTCGGCGACCGCCAGCGCGTTCTCGGAGTGGCGCTGCATGCGAAGCGGCAGCGTCTCGATGCCGGTCAGGATCAGGAAGGCGTTGAATGGCGACAGCGCCGGGCCGAGATCGCGCAGACCGAGCACGCGGCAGGCGATCGCGAAGGCGAACTTGCCGAAGGTTTCGTGCAGCACAAGGCCGGAATATTCCGGGCGCGGCTCCGACAGCATCGGATAGCGGCCTTCGCGCGACCAGTTGAAAGTGCCGCCATCGACGATCATGCCGCCGATCGAATTGCCGTGGCCGCCGAGGAATTTCGTCAGCGAATGCACCACGACATCAGCGCCGAAGTCGATCGGCTTGCAAAGATATGGCGTCGCCAGCGTGTTGTCGACGATCAGCGGCACTCCCGCTTTACGAGCGATCTTCGACACCGCTTCAATGTCGGTGATGACGCCGCCGGGGTTGGCGATCGATTCGATGAAAATGCATTTGGTTTTGCCGCTGACCGCGCGTTCGAACGACGAGATGTCGTCAGGATCGGCCCACACCACGTTCCAGCCGAAATTCTTGTAGGCGTGATTGAACTGGTTGATCGAGCCGCCATAAAGTTTCTTCGAGGCGATAAATTCATCGCCCGGCGTCATCAGGTTATGCATGACGACGACTTGCGCGGCATGTCCCGAGGCGATGGCGAGGCCGGCGGTGCCGCCTTCGAGCGCGGCGACGCGCTCTTCCAGCACGGCGTTGGTCGGATTGCCGATGCGGGTGTAGATGTTGCCGAAGGCTTGCAGGCCGAACAGCGAGGCGGCGTGATCGACGTCGTCGAACACAAACGACGTTGTCTGATAAATCGGCGTCGCGCGCGCGCCGGTAGTCGGGTCGGGCTGGGCGCCGGCGTGGATCGCCAGCGTGTTAAAGCCGGGAGTGCGTTCGGTCATAGTCGCCTCTTGCTGATCGCCGGACCGATGCGGCCCGATCGGGGTTTATCGAGCGGGTGAGGGGGAGGCGTCAAGGCGCGGCATTAACTGCTGGAATAGGCGCCTCATTTGGCTGGTGAATTTGGAATGCCGTTCTAGCGGCGCTTGCACCGGCGAGGATGTTGGCTCGTAAACTAATCGGTGAGTGCAGCCGTCGGCGTCTAATTTTGCTCAAGAGTAAATTGACGCCGGGTTACGCCTGCCGGCGATTCTTGTTGAAAATATACCGCCATATCCGGAAGAAACGGCGAATGGCGGGGTTAGTGGGAAAGTAACCCTTCAAGGGAGCTTTACATGAAAATGAGAACCGCTGCCATCGCATCCGTTGGCGCCGCTGGTTTGTTCGGCGCTGCGTTTGCCTTCGCTGCTCCTCCCGCCAAGACCAGCGCCGATGCCGATAATGCGCGCAACGCGCAAGCCATGCTAAATGAGGGCAAAAAGACTTTCCGCTTCGAAACCTTTGGCAGCGAAGCGTTCTGGGGTGACGCGCTGCAACTGCACAAGGCTCTTGCCGGAGAGAAGAACGGCGGCGTTGGTCCGGGTGTCTCGCCGAAAACCGCTTTGTCCGTCGGCCTCAAGGTCGACGTCGATGCGCTACCGGAGGCGTTAAAGAAGCAGCTCGCCGCGGGCGAGGTCAATCTCGACGATCCGGCGATCACCATCGCGCTTCTGAAATTGAACGCAGTAGTCGGCGTCACTGCCTTCACAAATCCCGACGGCAGCGTGAAATCGATGGGCATTCAATGCGCATTTTGCCATTCGACGGTCGACAACTCGTTTGCGTCCGGCATTGGCAAACGGCTCGATGGTTGGGCCAATCGCGATCTCGATGTGGGCGCCATCGTGTCGCTCGCGCCAAACCTCAAACCGTTCACCGACCTGCTCGGCGTCGATGTGACAACCGTAAAAAAGGTTCTCGCAAGCTGGGGCCCCGGCCGTTACGACGCGGAGCTCGACAAGGATGGCAAGGCGTTTCGTCCCGACGGCAAGCAGGCCGGAACCTTGATTCCGCCGGCGTTCGGCCTCGCCGGCGTCAACCTCGCGACCTGGACCGGTTTTGGGTCGCTGACTTACTGGAACGCCTATGTCGCGGGCACCCAAATGCACGGCGCCGCGACGTTCGTCGATGCCCGCTTCAACGATAAGGATCAGTATCCAGTCTCTGCCAAGAGCGGCTCGGGCAATACGCGCAGCACGCCGGATAAGGCGACCGCCAAGCTCGGCGCCCTGCATTTCTATCAACTTTCGATTGGCGCGCCGAAGGCACCTACCGGATCGTATAACCAGGCGGCGTTCGAACGCGGCAAGGCGGTATTTAACGGTCCGGGTCAATGTGCCACTTGTCACGTGCCGCCGCTTTTCACCGAGCCAGGCTACAACATGCACACGCCGGCCGAGATGGGGATCGACTCATTCCAGGCCGACCGCTCGCCGACGCACATGTATCGCACAGCCCCGCTCGCCGGCCTGTGGACCCATCAGAAGGGCGGCTTCTTCCACGACGGGCGCTTTGCCACGCTGCTCGACGTGGTGAACCACTATGACGGGCAATTCAAACTCAAACTCACTGATACAAACAAAACGGATCTGGTCGAGTACTTGAAAGGTATCTGATCTCCGGGCGAGCGGCCTAGCTGCCGCGTTCGTCGTCTCGCGCCTGCGCGCGATCGGTGGCATCGGTGGCGCCCCCCTGAATCGTCGCGCGATTGAGCGACATGCGCTGCACACCCTTGCCGGATATTTTGGCGCGTTTTGAAGAGAGCGTTCGCGAGTTCACGCCGATCCAGCCGATTTCCGACGACAGCCGGCCATATTCGATCTTGGGACAGCGGTTCATCACCACTTTAAGGCCGGCGTCTTCGGCGAGTCTTGCGGCGGCATCATCATGCACGGTGAGCTGCATCCAGATCACCTGCGGCTTCGGCTTGAGGTCGAGCGCCTCTTTCACGATGCCCATCGCAAATTGCGAGCTGCGGAAAACATCGATCATGTCGACCGGCTCCGGGATGTCGGCGAGCTTGGCGTAGACCTTTTGGCCGAGAAGATCCTTGCCAGCCTGTCCCGGATTGACCGGGATCATATGATAGCCGCGCTCGAGCAGGTATTTGAAGGCGAAATAGCTCGGCCGGTTGTCCTTCGGCGAAATGCCGACCATTGCGATGGTATTCACAGTATTGAGGATGCCGCGGATAAAGCTGTCGTCGTAACTATCTTGGTTCATATTCAGGCTTTTGTTTTTGCGCCGCGAGTTCGTCGCGCAGCCGTGCGTTTTCGGTTTCGAGTGTAGCGACCTTTTGCGCTACCGAGCCGACCGCCTGCTCGATCTCGGCCTCGGAAAATCGGGCGACGATATGCGCCGAGCAGTTGATGTCCCACGCCTCGATCGTGAACAAGATCGCGCGCTCGGGCCGCGCCTTGTAACCCTCGTCGAACAATCTCTCGATTAGTGCGGGATCGTTTTCAATGACGCGGGCACGGCCCCATAATTTGACGCGCTGCCGGCGCGCCGGATCGAGCAAGAATAAATAAGCGCGGTCATTCTCCGACAGATTGGTGAGCGTGATGTATTGCCGGTTGCCGCGATAGTCGGCGAATCCAAGCGTTGTGTCGTTGAGTACCTTGATGAAGCCTTTAGGCCCGCCGCGGTGCTGAATGTAAGGCGCCCCATCCCTGGTGACGGTGGCAAGGAAAGCGGTGTCGAGCCCGGCGAGAAATTGCGCAAGCTCCGGCGTCACGCGATCCGGGAAGCCTTGCTCGACGCGCGGCGCATAAGCCTTGGCGGAGCCGCGCTCGGCCTGCGCAGCGCGCGCTGCCGGCGTGAACACGAGATCGGAATTGTTCATGACATGGCCCGCCAGCGACGCTAGCGGTCTTCCCAACGGGGGTCACGCTTGTCGATGAAGGCGCCGATGCCTTCCTCCGCGTCGCGTGCCAGCATGTTCTCGACCATAACGTCGACGGTGAGCTTGTAGGCGTCCGCGAGAGAAAGCTCGCGTTGACGGTAGAACGCCCGCTTGCCAGTCTTGACGGTGAGCGTCGACTTCGACGCGATCTTGCGCGCGAGACCGAGCGCTTCTTCGCTGGCTTTGCCGGCTGGCACGACGCGATTGACAAGCCCGATGCGATAGGCGTCGGCGGCCGCCAGCATATCGCCGGTCAGCAGCATTTCCATCGCGTGTTTGTCGCCAACATTGCGCGACACCGCGACCATCGGCGTCGAGCAGAACAGGCCGATATGCACGCCTGGGGTCGAAAATTGCGCGGCCTGCGAGGCTACCGCTAGATCACAGGTCGCAACCAGTTGACAGCCGGCGGCGGTGGCAAAGCCTTCAACCGCGGCGATTACCGGTTGCGGCAAACTTCGGATTGACAGCATCAGCGCGCTGCAACGCTGCATCAGCGTCTTGAAATAGGCGCGACCGCGGTCCGGGTCGGCGCGGTGCGCGGTCATTTCCTTCATATCGTGGCCGGCGGAGAAGGCCGGACCATTGTGCGACAGGATCACCGCGCGTACTGCCTTGTCATCGGCGATTGCCGAAAATTCGCTCTCCAGCACTGCGAACATCGCTTCGGAAAGCGTATTTCGTGCGGCCGGCCGGTTGAGCGACAGCAGCGCGATGCCGTCGATATCGCCCCGCAGCAGTACGGGCGAATTCGCAGAATCGGGAAGGGTGCTGCGCGCGGTCATGGCGGATACTTAAACGGCCGCACAGGGCGCGCAAGCTTGACGTGGCAGGCGGCCGGTCTAACACCAGTCTGCGATTGATCGCAGGGAACGATGAAAACGCCATTATTGTCGGTCAAAGAGATCGAAGCGCTACTCGCCAAGGAGTTTCCGCAGTTGGTCAACGCCGCCAGCGGGCTTTCCATCGAGCACGTTGCGTGGGGTTTCGGCCGGGTGCGCCAAGCCTATCACGAGACCCAAATCCGACCCGGCGGCACCGTGTCCGGGCCGACCATGATGGCGCTGGCGGATTTCGCCATGTATATCGCGGTGTTTTCCGCCGCCGGCGCGGTGCCACTGGCGGTCACGGTCAATCTCAACATCAATTTCCTGCGCAAGCCCGGCCCAGCCGACCTGGTTGCCGAGGCGCGGCTGTTGAAGCTCGGCAAGCGGCTCGCGGTTGGCGAAGTGATGATGCGCTCAGAGGGGCAAGAGGATCCGGTCGCCCACGTCACCTCGACCTATTCGATACCACCTCGATAACACCCCTTACTATCATACCATTCTAGCAAGATATTGATTTTATTAGCTTAATATAGAGAGATCGGCGTTGACCGGGCTAAGCCGCTCGGCTACAGAAGTCCGGCTTCGGACGGACGGCGTCCTTTCCCAAAAAGCTGATCCAAGGAATGCGGATGAATACCTATTCTGCCAAGGCCGCCGATGTCGAGAAAAAGTGGGTCCTGATCGATGCCACCGGCCTGGTGACCGGCCGGCTCGCCACGCTGGTCGCCATGCGGCTGCGCGGCAAGCACAAGCCCTCTTACACGCCGCATGTCGATGACGGCGACAACGTCATCATCATCAACGCCGCCAAGGTGGTGCTGACCGGCCGCAAGCGCGAGAAAAAGGTTTATCACCGCCACACCGGCTTCATCGGCGGCATCAAGGAGCGCACGGCGAAATCGATTCTCACCGGCCGTTTCCCCGAACGCGTGCTGGAAAAAGCCATCGAGCGCATGTTGCCGCGCGGTCCGCTCGGCCGCGTCCAGTTCGGCAATTTGCGGGTCTATCCCGGCGCGGAGCATCCGCATGAGGCGCAAAAACCCGAGACGATCGACATCGGCGCCATGAACCGCAAAAACAAGAGGAGTGCCTGATCGTGGCCGAGACCGTTTCATCGATGGAAGGGCTCTCCGCGCTCAAGCCGGCCGCGCCTGAAGCCCCGAAATACGTCCAGAAGATCGACAAGCAGGGCCGCGCTTACGCGACCGGTAAGCGCAAAAACGCGGTCGCGCGAGTGTGGATCAAACCGGGTTCCGGCAAGATCGTCGTCAATACCAAGACGGTCGAAATATTTTTTGCCCGTCCTGTGCTGCGCATGATGATTCAGCAGCCGCTGGTCGCCGCCAACCGCACCGCCCAATACGACGTCGTCTGCACGGTTTCCGGCGGCGGCTTGTCAGGCCAGGCAGGTGCGGTGCGCCACGGCCTGTCGAAGGCGCTGACTTATTTTGAGCCGGACCTGCGCGGCGCGCTCAAGAAGGGCGGCTTTCTCACCCGCGACAGCCGCGTGGTCGAGCGCAAGAAATACGGCCGCAAGAAAGCCCGCCGGTCGTTCCAGTTCTCCAAACGATAGGTAACAATATTGCCTTACGGTGAAAAGCGCGCCTTTCTGGCGCGTTTTTTTATTTTGCGCGTAGGGAACATTGGTTTCAATTTTAGCCGTTGTTTCATCGAAGCGTGTCGATGCTTGCAAGCCTTCTCCCACATGTTTTCGGTATTGGTCTTCGGTCCAGTCACCGAATGCGAGTACGGCAGCGGCGCGCCGGAACGAGCCAAAAACGAGTCACGAGCAAGGCAGCGGCGCAATGTTCGCCAGTGACACGCTCCATCCGGCGGCGCTTGATATCCGCACCATTGTCTTTGTCGCAGTGCTGGTCGCCGCGGTGCTGGGTCTTTTCATGATCCTGGCCTGGATGCAGGACCGTACCACGCGGGCGTTGGCGTGGTGCGGCGCCGCCTATCTCATTGGCGGTTCAGCGGTGCTGAGCTGGGGCACACCAGCGCCGCGCCTGCCAATTCCTGAAGAGTATTGCAGCGCACTTATTTTTGTGGCGTGCGGCATGGTCTGGAACGGCGTTCGGCTGTTCCAGGGCCGCCGCAGATTTCCATCGCTTGCGTTTGCCGGTGCGACGCTCTGGTTGCTCTTGATGCAGATCCCCGAGGTTGCCGCCAGCGAGAGCGTGCGAAGCACGCTGGCCGGATTGCTGGTTGCGGCTTACACCTTCGGCATCGCATTCGATCTGTGGAGCGACCGGCGACAGAGCAGCTATTCGCGCACCGCGGCGATCGTCGTGCCGGCCTTGCACGCGGCGATTTTCCTGTTTCCGATTTTCATGCGTGCCTGGCAGCCGGCTACATCCGCAAATGGCTGGACCGAACTATTTGCGCTCGAAACCGTGCTCTATGCGGTCGGGGTCGCCTTTATCGTTCTGCTGATGGTCAAGGACCGCTCGGTCCTGATCTATCGTCACGCCGCGACAACCGATCATCTTACCGGTCTGCTCAATCGGCGCGCTTTCTTCGAGGGCGCCGCGTCAATGTGCGTGAGCCAACGCAAGCAACGCGCGCCAGTGACGGTGTTCGTGTTCGACCTTGACCATTTCAAATCCATCAATGACCGGTTCGGTCATGGCCCCGGTGACGACGTGCTGCGTGTTTTCGCCGCGAGCCTACGTAGTTCGATGCGCGCGGAAGACATTGTTGGCCGGCTTGGCGGCGAGGAATTCGCCGCTATCGTGCCGAACTCCAGCCCGATTGCCGGCCGCATCGCCGCCCGCGTGCGCGAAGCATTTGAAAAGAGCGGCGCCGTCGTCGCCGGCAAAGCAATCGGCGCGACGGTGTCAATCGGCGCGGCCTGCGCCGACGCCGCTGACGCCGATATCGAGGCTTTGGTCGAGCGGGCCGACGTGGCGCTGTATCGCGCCAAACACAATGGGCGGAACCGGGTCGCGTTTGCTGACGACTTGCCCGCCGATGCCGCGCGAACAATCGCGGCGGAGCGCGCGCAGAATCGGCGCGCCGCCGCGATGTTGAGCATGTTGTTGCGGCGCAAACTACCGCCGTAACTGGCGGCTGGGCGGGGCGGCAACCGCTCGTTTACCAGCCCGCGTTATCCTGCCGGCATGCTGCAAAGCCTTGTCCTCGGCTCGGCTGCCGGCCCGACACTCGAAACTTGCGCCGAGCGTGCTGGCGCGGCGATGGCTTGCGCATTTTCCTCATCGGATGAATTCGAGGCGGCTTTGATCGCGGAGCGCCGCGCCGCCGGCGTCTACGGACCGCGCCGTTACCGCAAATATCGACTGGCGGCCGCGGCAGGTCTCGCAGCGGCGCTCGCCGTCATCATCCTTTTGATGGTTTGAGCGGGCGGACCCTCGAAAATCCCGGCGGCGCTACTTCACGCCGAGCAGTTCGACATCGAAAATCAACGTTGCGTTCGGCGGGATCGCGCCGCCGGCGCCGCGCGCGCCATAGCCAAGCTCAGGCGGGATGATCAGCGTGCGCTTGCCGCCGACCTTCATCGACGCAACCCCTTCATCCCAACCCCGGATGACCCGGCCTTTGCCAATCGGAAATTCGAACGGCTCGTTGCGGTCGACGGAACTATCGAACTTTTTGCCCTTGCCACCATTTTCGTAGAGCCACCCCGTGTAATGCATGACGCAAGTCTGTCCCGGCTTGGGCATGGCGCCGGCGCCGACCTTGGTGTCGACGATCTTCAGGCCCGACGTTGTGGTCATGGTCTTTCCGGCGGTTTGAGCGTTTGTGGGAGACACGGTAGCCAGCGCGGACATCAGCGCGAAGGCCGCCGCGGTGCTGAAATATCGGAAAGCGCGCATGGGTGACCTCGCGGATTACTCGGGGCCGCTTGCTTAGCGCAAGGACGCGCACCTGCCTAACGGTTTGTCGGCGTTTTCGCCACGGTTGCGGCTGTTTTCGCCACCCTTGAAAAAGGGCGCTCCTTGCGGAGCGCCCCGATTGTTGCATCCAACTGGCGATGATTGGGTAACGGCTTACGCCGAGTAGTACATGTCGTATTCGACCGGATGCGGGGTGTGCTCGAAGCGGATCACTTCTCCCATCTTGAGGTCGATATAGCTGTCGATGAAGTCGTCATCGAACACACCGCCGGCTTTGAGGAATTCGCGGCCCTTGTCGAGGCTCATCAGTGCCTCGCGTAGCGAACCGCAAACAGTCGGAATTTTTTTCAGTTCGTCCGGCGGCAGATCGTAGAGGTCCTTGTCGCGTGGCTCACCGGGGTGCAGCTTGTTCTTGATTCCGTCGAGGCCAGCCATCGTCATCGCCGCGAACGCCAGATATGGATTGGCGAGCGGGTCGGGGAAGCGAACCTCAACGCGTTTGGCTTTCGGATTGGTGGTGTAGGGAATGCGGCATGACGCCGAGCGGTTACGCGCCGAGTAAGCGAGCAGCACGGGCGCCTCAAACCCCGGCACCAGGCGCTTGTACGAATTGGTCGTCGGGTTAGTGAAAGCGTTGATCGCCTTGGCGTGCTTGAGAATGCCGCCGATGTAGGACAGGCAGGTTTCCGACAGGTCGGAATATTTGTTGCCTGCGAATACCGGTTTGCCGCCCTTCCAGATCGACTGATGGCAATGCATGCCCGAGCCGTTGTCGCCGTAGATCGGCTTCGGCATGAAAGTCGCGGTCTTGCCGTAGATCTGCGCGACCTGCTGAATGCAGTATTTGTAGACCTGCATCATGTCCGCCATCTGGGTGAGCGGCGAGAATTTCAGGCCAAGCTCGTGCTGCGCCGACGCCACTTCGTGGTGATGTTTTTCTACCTTGGCGCCCATGCGCGCCATGGCGCCGAGCATTTCCGAGCGCATGTCCTGCACGGAGTCCTGCGGCGGCACCGGGAAGTAGCCCTTCTTGGTGCCGACCCGATGGCCCAGATTGCCGCCCTCATAAGCGGTGTCGGAGTTCGACGGAAATTCGACTGAATCGACCCTGAAGCCGGTATTGTACGGATCAGCTTTATATTTGACGTCGTCGAACACGAAGAATTCGGCTTCCGGACCGAAGAAAATCGTGTCGCCGACGCCCATCGACTTCACCATTCCTTCGGCTTTTTTGGCGATACCGCGCGGGTCTCGGTTGTAGGGCTCGCCGGTGGTCGGCTCCAGCACGTCGCACACCAGAACGAGGGTGGTCTCCGCGAAGAATGGATCGATGCTGGCGCTGGCGGGATCGGGCATCAGGTTCATGTCGGACTCGTTGATCGCCTTCCATCCGGCGATCGAGGACCCATCGAACATCTGACCTTCAGCGAATGTATCTTCCTCGATCATCCCGACGTCGAACGTGACGTGTTGCCACTTGCCGCGCGGATCGGTAAAGCGGAAATCGACGTATTTCACGTCGTTGTCCTTGATCATCTTCATCACGTTTTTAGCTGTAGTCATCGGAATGCATTCCCCCGTTTTTCAAATTACTGAACGCGAACGACGTGCGCGTAAATTCGCATTCTAGATTGCGTCTACGCCGGATTCGCCGGTGCGGATCCGGATAGCTTCCTCGATGCTGGAAACAAAAATCTTGCCGTCACCGATCCTCCCAGTTTGGGCGGCGCGGCGGATCGCATCAACGGCTTTTTCCACCATCTCGTCGCCCAGGACGATCTCGATTTTCACCTTGGGGAGAAAATCGACGACGTATTCGGCGCCGCGGTAGAGCTCAGTATGCCCCTTCTGCCGGCCGAAGCCCTTCGCCTCGGTAACGGTGATGCCTTGCAGGCCGACTTCCTGGAGTGCTTCTTTGACTTCGTCGAGTTTGAAAGGCTTGATAATCGCCTCGATCTTTTTCATTGCCGATCCTTCCTCCCGGCCGCCGGACTACGCCGAAGTGGCCGCATTTCCGATTGCAGAACCCGTGCCAAATCGTTGCGTTTGCCTGCGGGCGGTAAAAGGCGAGAATTCAGAGTGATTTAGCTGAATGATGGGGCTAGCTATGCAGGCTGCTTATTTCTCAGCGCCCAGCAATTAAGCACCCTGCACAAGCTTTTGCCAGACGCCCCGATCAGTGGGTTTGTCCAGTGGATTTGTCGTCGAATTGTCGGGCTGTCACCGCACCGATAGGCTTGTTCGCATGATCGAGCTTCTTACCACCGCCGAGATGGCGCAGGCAGATCGCATGACGATCACCGGCGGTGTTCCTGGCATCACCCTGATGGAAAATGCCGGTCGCGCGGTTGCCGATCGTGCTGCGCTGCTCCCCGGCAGGCGCGTCGTGGTGTTGGCCGGACCGGGCAATAACGGCGGCGATGGGTTTGTCGCGGCGCGGCTGCTGGCGGAGCGCGGCTACGACGTTGGCGTGGCGCTGTTAGGAGAGCTGTCCCAGCTCCAGGGCGATGCCGCGGTCGCAGCAGGACGGTGGAGCGGAGCGGTTGAACGCGCGGACGCCGATGCAATCAGAAAAGGCGAGATCATAATTGATGCTCTGTTCGGAGCAGGGCTTGCTCGGCCCGTAGAAGGCATTGCTCGCGCCGTCATCGAGTCGGTGAATCGAGAGAGCGCACCGGTTTTAGCGGTCGATCTACCCAGCGGGATCAACGGCGACAGTGGCGCCGTGATGGGCGCTGCTGCGGTCCAAGCAACGGAAACGATTACGTTTTTCCGCCGCAAACCGGCCCACCTGTTGCTGCCAGGCCGGCAGCACTGCGGGCGGGTTCATGTCGCGCAAATCGGTATTGATGACAGGTTGTTAGCGGAAATCCGACCGGCGACTTTCACCAACGAGCCGCCGCTGTGGCGCGGCGAATTTCGGGTGCCACAGATCGACGGCCACAAATATGATCGCGGTCATGCCATTGTTGTGTCTGGCGATTTGCCAATGACCGGGGCAGCGCGGCTGGCGGCGCGCGGCGCGCTACGGGCCGGGGCGGGGCTGGTGACAATCGCCTCGCCGAAAAACGCGCTTGCAACCCATGCGGGAGAAAGCGTCGCGATTATGGTGCGACACTGCGACGGTGATCGCGAGCTCGGCGATCTTCTGGCCGATGCTCGGCGCAATTCCGTGATCCTCGGCCCGGGCGGCGGCGTAGGATCGAAAATGCGGGAACAGGTTGCAGTCGCGCTCGCCAGCCGGGCAGCCGTCGTGCTCGATGCCGACGCGATTTCGAGCTTTGCGGGAAAGGTAGACGAGCTTGCAGAGTTGATCGCAAAACGGGCGGATAAGCCCGTCGTTCTAACGCCTCACGGTAGAGAATTTTCAATATTGGTTAGTGGCATAGATCAAATTTCTAAACTTAATTCTAAACTTGAGAAAGCTCGCACAGCGGCGCGTTACATTGGCGCTATTGTCGTCTTGAAAGGAGCGGACACCGTGGTTGCATCGCCGGACCAACGGGCGGCAATTGCAAACAATGCCCCGCCCATTCTGGCCACCGCCGGAACCGGCGACGTGCTGGCCGGCATGATCGGCGGTCTGCTGGCACAAGGCATGCCGGCCTTCGAGGCCGCCGCGGCCGGAGTCTGGCTGCACGCCGAGGCCGCCAATGCGTTCGGACCCGGCCTGATATCCGAAGACCTGCCGGAGATGCTGCCGGCGGTTTATCGTGGGCTTTTCAGCCATAAACCCGACGACAAAAGTTGACGGTGGCCGCTGAAAAACCTGCGACTTGCCCTCGCCACGGCTGGCGCGTTAAGCCGTGCCGAGTGTCACCCCGGAAATGGCCCACTGCGGGCGTGGCGGAATTGGTAGACGCGCTGGATTTAGGTTCCAGTGACGCAAGTCTTGGGGGTTCGAGTCCCTCCGCCCGCACCACGCCTTGGAGCCCTGGCGCCGCCGAAAAGAGTAATCATGCAAGTAACGCAAACGTTGTCTGAGGGCCTCAAACGCGAATTCAAGGTGAGCGTGCCGGCGTCCGAACTGGACAAGCGCGTCAACGAGCGCCTCAACGAGATCAAGGCCCGCGTCAACATCAACGGCTTTCGTCCCGGCAAAGTGCCGGTCCAGCATCTGCGGCGCGTCTATGGCCGCTCGACGATGGCCGAGGTGATCGAGGCGACGGTGCGCGACACCAACAGCCAGATTGTCACCGAAAACAAATTAAAGCTTGCCGCCGATCCGAAAGTGACGCTGCCGACCGAGCAGGCCGCGGTCGAACAGCTCCTCAGCGGCAAGACCGACCTCGACTACACCGTCGCGCTCGAGATCGTGCCGGCGATCACACTGGCGGATTTCAAGACGGTCAAGCTGACCAAGTTGACCGCCGATGTTACCGACAAAGAGATCGACCAAGGCATCGCGCGCATCGCTGACCAGAACAAGCCATTCGCGCCGAAAGGCGAGGGCGAAAAGACGGCGAGCGGCGATCGCGTTACCGTCGATTTCACCGGATCGATCGACGGCGTGCCGTTCGAGGGCGGCACCGGCGGCGATATCGTCGTCAATATCGGCTCCAACTCGTTCATCCCGGGCTTCGAGGATCAGCTGATCGGTGTCGCTGCCGGCGACAAGAAAAAGATAAGCGCGACGTTCCCGAAAAATTACACCAATGAGACGCTGGCCGGCAAAACGGCGTCTTTCGACGTCACCGTCAAGTCGGTTGAGGCGCCGGGCAAGGTGACGATTGACGATGCCTTTGCCAAATCGCTGGGCCTCGAATCGCTTGGCAAGCTTCGCGACGCGGTCAAGCAGCGCATCGAGCGCGAACATACCAGCCTGACGCGGCAGAAAATTAAACGAGCCTTGCTTGACGAGATTGACGCCAAGCATCAGTTCGACGCGCCGCCATCGCTGGTCGAGGATGAATTCAATCGCGTGTGGAGCACGGTGCAAACCGAACTCGAGCAGCAGAAACGAACTTTCGCCGACGAAAATACAACCGAGGAGAAAGCGCGGGACGAATATCGCGCGATCGCTAACCGGCGCGTGCGGCTCGGCCTGGTGCTGGCCGAGATTGGCGACAAGAACGCCATCACTGTCAGCGACGAGGAGGTCAGCCGCGCGGTGGTCGAGCAAGCCCGGCAGTTTCCCGGCCAGGAGCAGCAGGTCTGGGATTACTACCGGAAAAACCCCGGCGCGATGGCGGCAGTGCGGGCGCCGATCTATGAGGAAAAGGTCGTCGATTTCCTGCTCGAGCTTGCCCAGGTCACCGAGCGCAAGGTTTCACCCGAGGAGCTTGCCAAGGAAGACGAAACAGATGCTGCCTGACCGCCGCGGCTCCGCTCCCTTGTAAACAGCTCCGCCGGGCCTATGTGATTTAACGCGGCTGCCTTGCGCGCACGCGCTGTCCGTCTAAGTTCGAAGCAGCCGCGATTCGTCGAAAACGGCGCCGCAGGGGGCGAGATGAGAGATCCTGTCGATACTTACATGAACCTCGTTCCGATGGTGGTCGAACAGACCAACCGGGGCGAGCGGGCTTACGATATTTTTTCGCGCCTGCTCAAGGAGCGCATCATCTTCATCACCGGCCCAATCGAGGACGGGATGTCGACGCTGGTGGTGGCGCAGCTGCTGTTTCTGGAAGCGGAAAATCCGAAAAAAGAAATCTCGATGTACATCAACTCGCCGGGCGGCGTGGTGACCTCTGGCATGGCGATCTACGACACCATGCAGTTCGTCCGCCCCCAGGTGTCGACACTGTGCGTCGGGCAGGCGGCCTCGATGGCTTCATTGCTGCTGGCATCCGGCGCAAAGGACATGCGGTTTTCGCTGCCCAACGCCCGCATCATGGTTCACCAGCCGTCGGGCGGGTTTCAGGGGCAGGCCACCGACATCATGCTGCATGCCCAGGAGATCCTGAATCTGAAAAAGCGGCTCAACGAGATTTATGTGAGCCACACCGGGCAGTCGCTCAAGAAGATCGAAGACGCGCTGGAGCGGGATTATTTCTTGACCGCCGAGGCCGCCAGGGACTTCGGGATCGTCGACAAGGTTATCGACAAACGTCCGCAGGAGATGCTTCCCAAATCGAGCTAATTGGCCGGCCGGACCGCGCGAAACGCTTGTCCATGAAACCGAAATCCGATTTGCGCGGCCCCGGAATGGCCGCAATGTTCCAATGTGACTACGCCTGCGTTATCGTTAATGGAATGTTGATTATCCAGTCGTTAGCATGCTTCGCTTATGCTGATGGAATGTGCGGGACCGTAGGCTAGACGAAAGCAAGATTTGCTTCGAACGAGGCGCCCTCGAAGGCGCGACGACGGAGAGAGCGGAATGAGCAAAGTCGGCGGCAGTGATTCCAAGAACACGCTCTACTGCTCGTTCTGCGGCAAGAGCCAGCACGAAGTCCGCAAACTTATTGCCGGCCCGACCGTGTTCATCTGCGATGAATGCGTCGAACTCTGCATGGACATCATTCGCGAGGAAAACAAATCCTCCCTGGTGAAGTCGCGCGACGGCATCCCGACCCCGAAGGAAATCCGCAAGGTCCTCGACGATTACGTCATCGGCCAGGACCACGCCAAGAAGGTGCTCTCGGTCGCCGTTCACAATCATTACAAGCGGCTCAATCATCAGACCAAGCACAACGACGTCGAACTTGCGAAGTCGAATATCCTGCTGATCGGGCCGACCGGCTCGGGCAAGACGCTGCTGGCGCAAACGCTGGCGCGCATTCTCGACGTTCCGTTCACGATGGCGGATGCGACGACGCTCACCGAAGCCGGTTATGTTGGCGAGGACGTCGAAAACATCATTTTGAAATTGCTGCAATCGGCCGACTACAATGTCGAACGCGCGCAACGCGGCATCGTCTATATCGACGAAATCGACAAGATCAGCCGCAAATCCGACAATCCATCGATCACCCGCGACGTGTCGGGCGAGGGCGTGCAGCAGGCGCTGCTCAAGATCATGGAAGGCACCGTCGCTTCGGTGCCGCCACAGGGCGGCCGCAAGCATCCGCAGCAGGAATTCCTGCAGGTTGACACCACCAATATCCTGTTCGTTTGCGGCGGCGCCTTCGCCGGGCTTGAAAAGATCATCTCGGCGCGCGGCCGTTCAACCTCGATCGGCTTTGGCGCCAAAGTGATCGCGCCGGAAGATCGCAAGCAGGGCGAAATCTTCCGCGAGGTTGAACCTGAGGACCTGCTCAAATACGGGCTGATCCCCGAATTCGTCGGCCGCCTGCCGGTGGTCGCCACGCTCGAAGACCTCGATGAGGCCTCGCTCAAGAAAATCCTGGTTGAGCCGAAGAATGCGCTGGTCAAGCAGTATCAGCGGCTGTTCGAAATGGAATCGATCGACCTCACTTTGGCTGAAGAGGCGCTCGGCGCCATCGCGCGCAAGGCGATCGACCGCAAGACCGGCGCGCGTGGACTACGCTCGATCATGGAAGGCATTCTGCTCGACACGATGTTCGACCTGCCGAGCCTCGAAGGCGTCGAGGAGGTGGTGATCTCGAAGGAAGTAGTCGAGGGAACCGCCCGCCCGCTTTACATCTACGCCGATCGCAGCGACCGCACCGGCGACCTCGCCGGCAGCGCCAGCGCCTGACGGTAAGCTTCAGGCGCGCGGCGATTCGCCGTTTTTTGCGTGACGGTGGACCTCAGAGGTCCAACTCAACCTGAAAAATGGGCCTTACTTGCAGACCCCGTCCCGCCATCCTACCTATAGCGGGCTGAAAGAAAAAGCGTACGAAGGTTCGTACATTTCGTTCAAGTGAAGGTTTCTAGTCGTCCGCCAGCGCGGGACTTCTGACTTAAAGCCCCGTGTCCTTCACGAGAAGCACTGCACTTCTCTCGGGTTGCCGCTGCGGCGGGACCAAGGAGAAGGGGCACATGAAAGGAATAGGGGCCTATGACTACTGCGAAACCACGTCTATCGCTGCAGCCCGGTGAGACCCGTGCCTATCCGGTTTTGCCGCTGCGCGACATCGTCGTGTTCCCGCACATGATCGTTCCGCTGTTCGTCGGGCGCGAGAAATCCATTCGCGCGCTCGAAGAAGTCATGCGGTCGGACACGTTCATCCTGCTGGCGACCCAGAAGAATGCGTCCGATGACGATCCGGCGACTGACGCCATTTTTGAAACAGGTACGCTGGCCAGCGTGCTGCAATTGCTCAAGCTGCCCGACGGCACCGTCAAGGTGCTGGTCGAGGGCGCGGAGCGCGCCAAGGTGCTCAAGTACACCGACCGCAGCGAATATTACGAAGCCGACGCCACGGTGCTGATCGACGACATGGGCGACCGCGTCGAAGCGGAGGCGATGGCGCGTTCCGTGGTCAGCGAATTCGAAGGCTATGTGAAGCTCAACAAGAAAGTGTCGCCGGAAGTGGTCGGCGTGGTCCAGCAGATCGAGGACTACGCCAAGCTCGCCGACACGGTAGCTTCGCACCTCGCCGTCAAGATCCCGGACAAGCAGGAAATTCTGGAGACGCCGGTCGTTACCGCGCGGCTTGAGAAGGTGCTTGGCCTGATGGAAAGCGAGATATCGGTCTTGCAGGTCGAAAAGCGCATCCGCACGCGCGTCAAGCGGCAGATGGAGAAGACCCAGCGCGAGTACTACCTCAACGAGCAGATGAAGGCGATCCAGAAAGAGCTCGGCGACGAGGAAGGCAAGGACGAACTTGCCGAACTCGAGGAGAAGATCAAAAAGACCAAGCTCTCGAAGGAAGCCCGCGAGAAAGCGATCCACGAGCTCAAGAAGCTCCGTCAGATGTCGCCGATGTCGGCGGAAGCGACGGTGGTGCGCAACTATCTCGATTGGCTGTTGTCGATTCCGTGGAGCAAGAAGAGCAAGGTCAAAAAGGACCTCAAGCTCGCCGAACAGATCCTCGACGGCGACCACTACGGGCTCGAGAAGGTCAAGGAACGCATCGTTGAATATCTCGCGGTCCAGCAACGCGCCAACAAGCTGACCGGGCCGATCTTGTGCCTGGTCGGCCCTCCGGGCGTCGGCAAGACGTCGCTCGGTAAGTCGATCGCGAAGGCGACCGGCCGCGAATTCGTGCGCGTGTCGCTCGGCGGCGTGCGCGACGAGGCCGAGATCCGCGGGCACCGGCGCACTTACATCGACTCGATGCCCGGCAAGATCATCCAGTCGATGCGCAAGGCCAAGTCGTCGAACCCACTGTTCCTGCTCGACGAGGTTGACAAGATGGGTGCCGACTTCCGCGGCGATCCGTCCTCGGCGCTGCTCGAGGTGCTCGACCCCGAGCAGAATCACACCTTCAGCGACCACTATCTCGAGGTCGACTACGATCTCTCCAACGTGATGTTCATCACGACGGCGAATACGCTCAACATCCCGCCGCCTCTGATGGACCGGATGGAGATCATCCGTATCGCCGGATACACTGAGGACGAGAAGCTCGAGATCGCGCGCACCCATCTCATTCCCGCGGCCTTGGTCAAGCACGGTCTCGCGAAGGAGGAGTGGTCGATCGACGACGAGG
>JBPCQM010000096.1:0-4746 GCA_050998115.1 Pseudolabrys sp.
GTTGCGCGAGCCCTGGTATTGGTCGAGCGGCTTTGGCCCGAGATGCGCCACACCGCCGGATCCGAAGGCGGCGCTGGTGGAGAAGATGACAGAGAACTTGTCCTCGTAAAATGTCGTCACGTCGTCGATGAACGGGTTGTTGCCGATGATGTGCCAGCCGTCAGCCTGCTTGATCAGCGGAAGCCGCCGGACCGATCGCGAAGGATCTTCCCAGCGGAAGGCGAAATAGATTTTCTGGCCGTCGTGAACGGCTCGTACCTCAACTGTGGATTCACCGCTGTTGCCAAGATTGGCGCCTTGTTGGGTCAGAATAGACACCGGGCGCACTTTCGCCCAAGTGGCGTCGTTGAGAAGGGCGTCGAGTTTTGGCGCGGAAGCAACCCGCGAAACGACGAGCGTATCCCGTGTGGTCCAATCGATCCCGGCGAGAACCGCGATAAACGCAACCCCGGCGAGCGCGCCGATCAACAACGGTTTTGGTCGCACCGCTTGCGTAACGATAAGCCGCGCCGGACGAAATACCCGAAATAGTTGCCACCACCCGCCAAACATGTAGTGCGTGGTGACATGCACGAAGATGTAGGTGAGACCGATAAACGCCGCCGTCGAGTGCAGATAAACCCACCAACCTCCGCGTCCCAGATAAAGCAGAACGCCGGTACAGGTGAGGAAGACAACAAGCGCATAAACAAACCAGTGCAAGACCACGTTGACTGCGCCCCATTTCATTTTTCGGGGCGCCGGCATTGCCAGCAAGCGCGCTTTTTTCAGCGCATTTCGTTGCGCCAGGCCGCTGCGGACCATGTAAAGCAGATAGGCTGAACCGCAAAAGAACAGCGACAGGCCAGAAAAATAGTGCCAGGTCCATATCTCGCCCTGCGGCAGGATCGGCGACAGCCATTTTGATACGACCGCATGCAAACCGTCGGCAGCGATACGAATCCCGGTGAACAGGCTGACCGTAAATGCGATGGCCGTGGCCCAATGCAGGACCAGCGTTCCCACGTCGGTCCGCGGGGGAGCATTTCGTGCGGCTTGACTTAAATTCGCCGATTCCGGGTCATGTACCGAAGCGGTCCCATCCGTGATACGTCGGTTGTAGTTCATTGTCCTCACCCCCCGCACCCGCCCGAATTGCTGCAGCACCGCTCGGCGGAGCAAAGACTTCAGCGCCGATCTTGAAGGGCGAAATGCGCTCGCGATTCTATCAAGTTTATGGTTAATAGAAACTTACTTCTTTTTGGTTCGGTGATCCAACGGTTCACGCTGTTCGTACGATTCAGCGGTCATAACCGGAACCAGCTATGCTGTACGCCATCGCTTATGTCTCGATCCTGCTGCCGTTCTGTCTGCTGGATGGCGGCTGGCTGAGCGTCATGGGCAGCCTGCTGTATCGGCCAACCTTGAGCGATATCCTGTTGCCAAGCTTGAATGCGCCACCGGCGATCGCCTTCTATCTGCTCTATCCGATCGGCATTTTGGTTTTCGCGGCCCTGCCCGCCTTGAAGGCGGGATCGGTTTCGCCGGCGCTTGTTTACGGGGCGCTGTTCGGCGCATTGGCCTACGGCACTTATGATCTGACCAACTACGCCACGCTTCGCAACTGGACGCTGCTGATCTCGGTGCTCGATATCGCCTGGGGTGCGTTCGCCTCGGCGGCAGCCGCTACCGTTTCCTATTACGCGACTAAGGCAGTCGGCCCATGGCTGAATTTGCCGGCGGCTTGAGCGCTCCAGCGCCGCCGATTAGACCGGCTTGAGCCGGTAGTGGCTCACGCCCCACTCCGCGCCATTGGCGTGGCCAAATAATCCGGCGGTTGCCAGAAAGAACAATCGCCAGCGCCGGCGCCATACCGCCGCGTCCGCCCCGTAAGTCTGTTTCAGCGCCACATTGACGGCATTGCGGTCAAAGTTGGCGAGCCAGTCTTCCGCTGTGCGCGCGTAGTGCACACCGCTCCAGCGCCAATCAGCCTCAACCGAAAACAGATCGGAAAATTCACGGACCAGATCGTGGCTCGGCATGATCCCGCCGGTGAAGAAATGCTGGGCGATCCAGTCCTCCTTGTCGGCACTGTCGAAGCGGTAGGGTGCGCTGCGATGGGTAAATATGTGAAAGAACAGAAATCCTTCCGGCTTGAGCCAACTTCGCACGCGCTCCAGCAGCGTGCGCCAGTTTGCCATATGCTCGAACATCTCCACCGACACGATGCGGTCGAACTTTCGGTCGGTTTTGAAGAAATTCATGTCAGCGGTGATGACCTCGACGTTGGTCAAGCCGCGGATTTGAGCTTGTCGCATAATGTAGGCGCGCTGTGACTGCGAATTGGAGATTGCCGCGATGCGCGACGCCGGAAAGTGGCTTGCCATCCAGAGCGAGAGCGAGCCCCAGCCGCAGCCCAGTTCGAGAATGTCCTGGCCGTCCGCCAGCAAGGCGTGTTCCGCCGTGCGCAGCAGCGCCGTTTCCTCGGCCTGCGCAAGTGAGGTCGTGGCATCGTCATAGTAGCAGCACGAATATTTACGCTGCGGGCCAAGCACCAGTTCGAAAAACGCGGCCGGCACTTCGTAGTGTTGCACATTGGCTTCATTAACGCTT
The DNA here is from genome assembly GCA_050998115.1 of Pseudolabrys sp. Taxonomy (GTDB): domain Bacteria; phylum Pseudomonadota; class Alphaproteobacteria; order Rhizobiales; family Xanthobacteraceae; genus Pseudolabrys. Next base: position 2,593 of record JBPCQM010000096.1, read on the forward strand.
TCTGCGATCGGATAGTTCGGCATCCCGGCCGCGAACCTACGGGTGGCGTCGGCCGGCACTCGCGCCAATTTTTCTCGCGAACGCCCGACCAGAAATGCGACCGCCAGACGCGACACCCCGTCGGGCCACGGCAGACGCTCGAATACCGGAATGGCAAGTTCGATCGCGCTCATGATGCCCCGCCTCCATGCGGCGGCGCCGGGAAAAACGCGTTGGTGCGGCGCTGATAGGCGCGGAATTTCTTGCCGCGCGTGCGCAACATGTGTTCCTCCAAGGGAGGAATGCCGGACACATACACCAGCAGCCAATACATGCAGGCTGGGCCTGCGAGCGCGAGCCAGCCCCACGGATAAATGCCCGACAGGTCAATCGCGAGTACGGGATAGGCCAGCCAGCCGAATGTCTCGAAAAAATAATTGGGATGGCGCGACCAACCCCACAGCCCGACGTCGTTGATGCGGCCTTTGTTGTTGGCAATCGATTTGAACGTCTGTAACTGCCAGTCGGCCAGCCCCTCGCCCAAAATGGCTATCGCCATCACCAGGCCCGCGATTGCGTCCCGCATGGTCAGGTAAGGCGCAGGGTGATGCGCCGCCACGAACATTGACAGCGCCAGCGGTATGCTGACGAGGGCCTGCTTTTGCAGCAGCCACAACATCTGCCGTGCGGAGTCTTTGCCCCATCCCTTGATCAGGTTGGCGTAACGCGGATCGTCGGTGATTTTCGCGCTGCGGCAAGCAATATGAATGCCGAGCCGCAAAGCCCACAGGGCGGCAAAAGTCGCCACGACGATTTGGCGCGGCTGCCAGATATCGTCGACAACCGGCGCCAAAGCGCCGCCAATGCCGACCAGGCCGAGCCCGAACGTCCAGACAGTATCCACCCAACCGGAATTTCCCGTGCGTTGCTGGATGAGCCAGGCCGTCATCATGATCGCGGACAATGCGACTGATATGGAAATCAACGCCGCGAGCGCTTCCAGGGCCGTCATCGCTCAACTCCGGTTGCGCGGCTGCCTCAAAGACGGACGAAAGGCTGGATCAGGCGGCCGAGCGTGCTGGTAAGCTTTATCTCTCCCTGCATTGCCACCAGGCAAACGCATTCCTCGCCTTGATCGATCAGCGGACTGTGCCCGACATCCTGATCGGCGTCGTCGCAATCGCCGGCCGCGTAGCGCCCGCCCTCATGAATGAACGCGCCCGCCAGAACGCAAGTCAATTCGGTACCAGTGTGCCGATGTGACGGCAATTTCAAACCTGGCGCGGCCTTGAGCATGAACACCCGGGTTTCGTTGCCGGCCGGCAAATTGACGGCTCGATAGCGCAATCCCGGCGAAACCCAGCGCCAGGGATCAAGGCTATAGCCGAGCAGGGTGTCCTGCCCGGATTTCCAGACAACCGGCTGTGTGGGCAGCTTGTCCCGAGCTTGGGACAAAGACGCCGGCTCACGCGTCAACCGGTCCAGCGCCCGCGCCGTCGCGCCCTGCGACATCGCGACCGGCTCGATCCGATCCAGCATGACGCCGCCGACGTCCTCGAGTGCCGCCACAAAGTTGCGACACTCCCCGCACATCGCGAGATGGCCGGCGATGACCAGACTGCGGCCTTCGTCCAGCATGCCAGCCGCGAATTCGGCAAGCGTTGTTTCTTTGGGATGATGTCGGGTCATGTCGGGTCACCAAGCAATTCACGGAGACAGTTCATCGCAAGACGAATTCTGGATTTTACGGTTCCGAGCGGGAGATTGAGCTCGATAGCGATATCAGCGTGCGGCTTGCCTTCGAAAAATGACAGCCGCACGACCAAAAGCTGATCTTCCGACAGGTGCTCAAGCGCCGCGTGCACACGCTGATCGCGCTCGCTGGCAAGCAGCAGACTGTCGGGTGGCGACGGCGGATCGGCGTCTTCGTTGATTTCGAGATCGAGCAGTTTGCTGCGCGCCTCGCGGCGCGCGCTATCGATGCGGAGATTGCGCGCGATCGTAAAAATCCAAGTCGAAGCGCCGGCGCGAGACCGGTCGAACTGGGCAGCCTTGCGCCACACCGTCAAGAGCGCTTCCTGGGCAAGCTCCTCGGCGGCAGCGGCTGACGTATTGGCGCGAATCAGGAAGCTTTTGATGCGCGGGGCGAAATGATCGAACAGCGCCGCGAAAGCG
>JBPCQM010000102.1:0-7101 GCA_050998115.1 Pseudolabrys sp.
ACGGCGCGAGCATACCATGTGGCTGCGCGGTATGCCGGAAGGCGAGTTGACTTTCGACAATCTCGAACTGCCGGCGTCGATGGCGGTGGTGCCGCCGTCGGGCCTGCGGCGCGGCTTTGCCGACCTGATGAACGCCTATAACAGCCAGCGCGTCGGAGCAGGCTCCGTGGCGATGGGGGTCGCCGCCGGCGCGCTCGACCACGCATTGGACTTCGCGAAACAACGCAGGCAATTTGGCCGGCCGATCGGCGAATTCCAGGGCCTGCAATGGATGCTGGCCGACATGCAGACCCAGCTCACGGCGTCGCGGATGATGCTCTACGCGGCCGCGCGCTCGCGCGGGCCGGACGGCAGCGGCTTTCCAGATCCGATGCTCGCCGCGCAGGCCAAGATCTTCGCCTCGGAAGCCGCCATCAAGATCGTCAACGACGCGCTGCAAATATTCGGGGCGCGCGGTTATTCGCGCGACCTGCCGCTGGAGCGCATGGCGCGCGACGTGCGCATGTTCACGATCGGCGGCGGCACCGCGCAGGTGTTACGCACGCTGGTCGCCTCCAGGATGCTGGGCTGGAAACTGCCGCAGACCCGCGACGGCTACGCCAACCTGCCCCGCCCGATGCGCGACGCCGCGGAGTAAGCATGGCTGCGAATTTGGCTACGAATTTGGCTGCGAATTTGCCTTCGATTTTCGTCACCGGCGCCGACGGCAAAACGGCCATTCCGATCTGGTTTGTCACCGCGGTGAGCTTCGCGGAAGTAAGCCGCGGGCTGAGCGCCGCCGACCGTGCCTTTGCCAGGGCCGCGGGTTTCGACGCCAGCGCCGGCCAGCAGCTGCTGCTGCCCTCGCCGGACGGCAAAATAGCCGCCGTGCTGTTCGGTCTCGAAGCCGCCGACGATCCGCTCAAGAGCGCCTTCCTGCCAGGCAAACTCGCGAGTCTGCCGGCCGGCACCTATCGCTTCGCCAACGCGCCGCACGACGCACGGCTCGCCGCTCTCGCGGTGGCGCTCGGCACCTATCAGTTCCGCCGCTACCGTAAGCCGAAGGACGCCAACATCAAGCTGGCGCTGCCGCAGGAACTCGACGCCGGAGAGCTCTCGACTATCGTCGAGGCCGTCACGCTGGCGCGCGATCTCATCAACACGCCGTCGAACGACATGGGCCCGGCCGAGCTGGAGGATGCCGCGCGCAAGCTAGCGGAAAAGCACGGTGCGAAATTTCGCGCCGTTGCCGGCAAGGAACTGGAGAAGGATTTCCACCTCGTGCAGGCGGTCGGCGGCGGCTCGGCGCGCGCGCCACGGTTGATCGACTTCACCTGGGGCAAGGAGAGCGATCCGAAAATCACCCTGGTCGGCAAGGGCGTCTGTTTCGACACCGGCGGCCTCGACATCAAGAACGACGCCGGCATGCTCAATATGAAGAAGGATATGGGCGGCGCGGCGACCGCGCTCGCCTTGGCGCACATACTGATGGCAGAGAAGGCGAAAATCCGTCTGCGCGTTCTCATTCCGGCGGTGGAAAATTCGATCTCCGGCACCAGCTTCCGGCCGCGCGATATCTACCGCTCGCGCAAAGGCATCACCGTCGAAATCGGCAATACCGACGCCGAAGGGCGGCTAGTGCTGGCCGACGCGCTAACGCTGGCCGACGAGGAAGCTCCCGAGTTGATTGTCGATTTCGCGACTCTGACCGGCGCCGCCCGCGTCGCGCTCGGTCCCGACCTGCCGGCTTTCTTCACCGATGACGACGCGCTGGCCGGGCATTTCATGCGGGTGGCCGAGGCGGAACACGATCCGGTCTGGCGTCTGCCGCTGTGGCGGCCTTACGACGCGATGCTGGAATCCAAGGTCGCCGACACCAACAATGTTGGCTCCGGCGGCCAGGGTGGCGCCATCACCGCCGCGCTGTTCCTGCGCAAATTCGTCGGCCGCGCCAAGGCATGGTTGCACCTCGATCTGTTCGCCTGGACGCCGTCGGCAAAACCCGGCCGTCCGGAAGGCGCCGAATGCATGACGGCGCGCGCGCTCTACGCGCTGCTGATGCAGCGCTATGGCGCAGGTCCTTGATACCGATGGTAGCACTCGATCCCCGAGTCAATGCGTTCCGGCCCGAGCTTGCCGCCAGGCATTTGCAAGGCCAGGTCGAAGCCAAACGTTTTGTCGAAGGCAGGCTGCACCAGATCACCGAACCTCACACGCCGCTGCGGCGCGAGCCGAGCCACGAAGCGGAGCTATGCACCCAGGCGCTGTGTGGCGAGCGCGTTCTTGTCTACGAGATCAACGGCGAAGGCTGGGCCTGGGGCCAGCTTCAGGCCGACAATTATGTCGGCTGGTTTTCAGCCAACGCGCTGGGCGGCATTGGCGCGCCGCCGACCCACAAAATCACCGCGCGCCTAACGCTCGGCTTCCCGGGTCCCGACATCAAGCTGCCGCCGCTGGCCGCGCTGCCGTTCGGCGCGCGCGTCGTCGTGACCCGGCAGGACGAGCGTTTTGCCTCGACCGACGGTGGATTTTACCTTCCGGCCCGCCACGTCGCGCCGGTGACGGCCAAGGAACCGGACTTCGTCGCCGTCGCCGAGCGCTTCATCGGCGCGCCCTATCTGTGGGGCGGCAAGACCGGCGACGGCATCGATTGTTCGGGCCTGGCTCAGATGGCGTTGCACGCCGCTGGCGTCCTTTGCCCGCGCGACAGCGACATGCAGGAGCTGGCGCTTGGGAAATTAGCGCAGGTAACCGATCTGCGCCGCGGCGATCTGCTGTTTTGGAAAGGTCATGTCGCGATCGCGCGCGACAAGGAGACGCTGATCCACGCCAACGCGCACCACATGATGGTAGTCAGCGAGCCAGTGAAAGACGCCATCGCGCGGATCAAGGCGGCCGGCCATGACGTGACCAGCGTGAAGCGGATTTAGCGCCGCGCCGCGTCGGCCAGCACATCCTCGATCAGCCGCTGCACTTGCAGCGCAGATCGTGCATTGTTGGAAGGTTGGCGTTTCTGCTCAATCGCATCCAGCATCTCGGTGATCGCCGCGCGGTGCGGGCCATGATCGAACGCCATCGGATCGGCGCCGCCACCGCCGGACTGCGTGCTGCCGACAATCTCGGGTTTTCCCTCGGCACGATTGATTGTGAGCAGCGATGTCTCGATCGCCGCCGACCCCTTGGTTCCGGCGATCTCAATGCGCTCCGGATAGCCGGGCCGCGCCGTCGTCGTCGCGTCGAGGACGCCGATCGCCCCGCCGTGAAAGCGGATCGCCGCGGCGGCGACGTCCTCGGTATCGATCGACCGCAGAGGTGACGTGGAAATGAATCCCGCGACATCCTTATGGGGGCCTACCAGATGCAGCAGCAGGTCGAGCGTATGGATAGCCTGCGTCAGCAATACGCCGCCGCCATCGCGGGCGCGCATGCCGCGTCCGGCTTGCTTGAAATAGGCGCCGTCGCGCCACCAGCGGATCGAAGCGCTCGCCGATAGAATCTGGCCGAGCTCGCCGTGGTCGATCACGGCCTTGAGGCGAAGCGACGCCGGCCGGAACCGATGCTGCAGAACGACCCCGCAGCGCACGCCGGCGCGCTCGGCGGCTGCTGCCAGCATCTCGCCGCGTTCAACCGATATCTCGGTCGGCTTCTCGACCAAGATATGTTTGCCCGCCGTTGCGACGGCTTGCGCGATCGGCAGATGTGTACCCGGCGGCGTCAGGATCAGCACCAGATTCAGGTCGGAGCGCACCAGCAGCTCCTCCTGCTGCTCGAACACCGGCGCTTTCCATTGTTGCGCGAAACCGGCGCGGCGCTCCTGCGATGGCGAAAATCCGCCGACGATCTTGATACGGCCGGCCGCTTCCAGCTCGCGCAACGACGTGATGTGGGGCTTTACAGCCATGCCAAGGCCGATCAGGCCAACACCGATAGGCATTCCGATTTTTCTCCTCTAGGCCAGCGGCCGAATTCAGCAAACTACCTTGCCGCAGGCCCGCACCGCGGCGACGAGCTTTTGCAACGCCTTGAGGCCCGGATGGCCGAGGATGGCGATGCCGTCGATGACGTAGGCCGGGGTAGCGACCAGTTTCGCCGCCGACCCAAAGTCGGCGTTCTGCCGCAGCAAATTCAGGCTTTCTTCCGTGTTGCCGAGCGCCGCGACCTTTTGCGGGTCGAGCCCGGCGCCCTTCGCCGCCACGATGGCGCGCGGGCCGTCGATGCGGCCGCGGCCGGCATAGATGCGGCGGTGGAATTCGAGATACTGCTCCGGCGTTGCAAGCTTCGACGCGCCGATCTCGATCAGCGCGCCCTGCGCCGACTGTATCGACAGCACGGCATAAGGCACCAGCACCAGCTTGAGATTCTTGTCGGCGCGCACCAGCGCATCGACATCGGCCGCCGCCTCGCGGCAGAACGGGCAATTGAGATCATAGAATTGCATCACCGTCACGTCGCCCTTGAGATTGCCGACCGCAACGACGCCCCGAAGCGCCGTGAGCTGCGCCGACTGCTCAGCGCTCAACGCGAAATTGGTGATCTCGTCGCCATCGTCGGCGCGGATCGGATATTGCGACGGCCCGAATTGCGCGGCCAGCGCGGCGCCAGCGAAAAGGCAGAAGGCAATCGCCAAGACCGCTCGTCCTCGCCAAAGCGGGGACCCAGAGCCATGAGTCATTTTTTGGCTGAATTCCCGCTGGAGCCTGTGCTCGGGCCGCGCGTTGCGCGGACCCGAGTGCGGGAAAGAACGGAAGAAATGTATATTCATTGCGCCACCACGCCGACCGGCGCGGCCTCCAGGTTAAACGCCGCGGCAAATAGTGCGCGGGTGTAATCGCTCTTCGGCGCCTTGAACAATTCGGCGGCGGCGCCCTCTTCCACCACCTTGCCGTTGCGCAGCACCAGAAGCCGGCTCGCCAGCGCAGCGACCACGCGCAGGTCGTGCGAAATGAACATGTAAGTGAGGTCGCGCCGCTTCTGCAAATCGCGCAGCAGGTCGACCATCTGCGCCTGGATCAGCATGTCGAGCGCGCTGGTTGGCTCATCGAGCACGACGAACGTCGGCTCCAGCACGACGGCGCGGGCCAGCGCGATGCGCTGGCGCTGGCCGCCGGAGAATTCGTGCGGATAGCGATGGCGGGTTTCCGGATCGAGCCCGACATCTTCGAGCGCCGCGACAACCCGCTGGTCGCGCTCCTCGCGCGACAACTTTGGCGAATGGACTTCCAGCCCTTCCGCGATGATGTCGGCAACCGACATACGCGGCGACAGCGAGCCATAAGGGTCTTGAAACACGATCTGCATGTCGCGCCGGAACGGCCGCATTTGCTTGAATTTCAGCCCCTGAATGGATTGTCCGAGAAAAACGATCGGGCCGTCCGAGGAGATCAGCCGCAGCATCGCGAGGCCCAGCGTGGTTTTGCCGGAACCGGATTCGCCGACCACGCCGAGCGTCTCACCCTTACGCAACGATACGGTCACGCCGTCGACCGCCTTAATATGGCCGACCACCTTGCGCAGCACGCCGCGCTTGATCGGAAACCAGACTTTCAAGTTGTCGGCGCGCACGATCTCGGCTGCCTCCGGCCGCGGCGGCGCCGGATCAGGCTTCGGCTCAGCGGCAAGCAGCGCCTTGGTGTAGGGATGCTCCGGCGCGGTGAACACCCGCTCGACCTTACCCTGCTCGACGATCTTGCCACGCTGCATGACGCAAACGCGGTCCGCCAGCTTGCGGACGATGCCAAGGTCGTGGGTGATGAACAGCATCGACATGCCGAGGCGTCGTTGCTGCTCTTTCAGCAGCTTGAGGATCTGCGCCTGCACGGTGACGTCGAGCGCGGTGGTCGGCTCGTCGGCGATCAGCAAATCGGGCTCGTTGTCCAGCGCCATCGCGATCATGACGCGCTGGCGCTGGCCGCCGGACAACTGGTGCGGATAGCTTTCGAGCCGCGAGCCCGGATCGGGGATGCCGACTTGGCCCAGCAATTCGACGATGCGGGCGCGCGTGGACGCGTTCGACATCGGCTTGTGGAGCTGGATGATCTCGCCGATCTGCTTCTCGATGGTGTGCAGCGGGTTGAGCGACGTCATCGGCTCCTGGAACACGATGGTGATGTCGTCGCCGCGCACGCGACGGATTTCATTCTCCGAGAGCTTCAGCAGTTCCTGGCCCTTGAAGAAGATTTCACCCGAGGGATGGCGCGCCATCGGGTACGGTAGCAGCTTCATCACCGATAGCGCGGTAACCGACTTGCCGGACCCGCTTTCGCCGACCAGCGCGACGATCTCGCCCTTGCCGATCGAGAACGACACCCTGTCGACCGCCAGCACCGCATTGGCGCCGGTGCCGAACGCCACCGACAGGTCGCGGACGTCGAGCAACGTGTCCTTTGTGGTGGACGCGTTCATCGGAACATCTTCCGTGGATCGAATGCATCGCGCACCGCCTCACCGATAAAGATCAGCAGCGACAGCATGATGGCGACAGCGAAGAACGCCGTGAGGCCGAGCCACGGCGCCTGCACATTGGCCTTGCCTTGCGACAGCATCTCGCCGAGCGAAGGCGAGCCGGGCGGCAGGCCGAAGCCGAGGAAGTCGAGCGCGGTCAGCGTCATCACCGACGTAGAAAGAATGAAGGGCAGGAACGTCAGCGTTGCCACCATGGCGTTCGGCAACAGATGCCGGAACATGATGACGAGATTGGAGACGCCGAGCGCGCGCGCCGCCTGGATGTATTCGAGATTGCGCCCGCGCAAGAACTCGGCGCGCACCAGCCCGACTAGCCGGAGCCAGGAAAACAACAGAAGAATGCCGAGCAGCACGAAGAACCCGGGCACCAGCACCGACGAAATGATCAGCAGCAGATAGAGTTCGGGGATAGAGCCCCAGATCTCGATGAAGCGCTGGAACAGCAGGTCCGTCCAGCCGCCGAAATAGCCCTGCACCGCGCCGGCCGCGATGCCGACCGCCGACGAAACCAGGGTCAGGATCAGGCCGAATAAAACTGAGATTCTAAAGCCATAAATCAGCCGCGCGACCAGGTCGCGGCCCGGATCGTCGGTGCCGAGCCAGTTGTATTCGAGCTCGCGGCAGCCGGAGAGATGCTTGCGCTCGACCACCGGTTTGCAT
>JBPCQM010000119.1:0-16563 GCA_050998115.1 Pseudolabrys sp.
GCCTATCACACCGCCGTTGCTCTAGGCACCGACGTCGACCAGCCGCGCAACCTCGCGAAATCGGTTACGGTCGAGTAGAATGGCGGCATGGCCGACCTGATCAGCCCGATCGTTCCCCCGTCGTCAGGTGAGCCGGCAGCGCCGCCGCCGCAAACCGGCGTGCTGGCGCGGCTGCGCAATTATTTTCTGACCGGACTGATTGTCGCCGGACCGGTTGCCGTCACCGCGTGGCTGACCTGGTCGTTCATCAAATGGGTGGACGGACTCGTCGCCCCGCTGATCCCGCCGGCGCTTCGTCCCGAGACCTATTCGCCGGTTCCGATCCCCGGCACCGGATTGCTCATCGCACTGGTCGGCTTGACGCTGCTCGGCTTCCTGACCGCCAACCTGGTCGGCCGAACGCTGGTTGGCTGGGGCGAGAACCTGCTCGGGCGCATGCCGATCGTGCGGCCGGTTTACAAGACCATGAAACAGATTTTCGAGACGCTGTTCTCGAAGTCGGGCTCGAGTTTCCGCAAGGTGGCCCTGGTCGAATTCCCCGCGCCAGGCATGTGGTCGCTGGTGTTTTTGTCGCAGTCGCCGAGCCACGACATTTCCGACCGGCTGCCGGCCAAAGAACACGTCTCGGCCTTCATGCCGTGTACGCCAAACCCGACTACCGGATTTTTCTTCTATGTGCCGCGTGACGCGCTGATCGAACTTGATATCACGGTGGAGAGCGCCATGACGCTGCTGATATCCGCCGGCATGGTGCAGCCGGATGCCAGCCCCGACGCGCAGCATAAGCTGGCGACGCTTGCCGCCACCGCGCGCACAGCGCAGGTGGCGCGGACCACCGTTGCTGCTAAGTGATGCGACGGGGTAGGACCTCGGCGGTTTATTGAGGGGGGCATCATGAATTTCGGCGAAGCAATCCAGTCCAGTATTCGCAATTACGTGAATTTCAACGGGGCGCGCGCCGCGCTCGGAGTTTTGGTACTGGACGTTGTTTACGATGCTCGCCGGCCTATTGGCTGGGATCATCGACTACTTGGTCTTTGGTCCGGATGCCTATTCAACTATCTCGATAGTCTTCAATCTGGCGGTTTTTCTCCCGAGCCTCGCGGTAGGTATACGGCGACTGCACGATCTCGACCGGACCGGGTGGTGGACGTTGCTCGTGTTCACAGGTATCGGAGTTATTCTACTTTTAATCTGGGATTGCCTGAGAGGCACTCCAGGACCGAACCGGTTTGGTCCCGATCCTCTGGCGGGAACCAACTTTCAACCGGCCTGAAGCAGACGGATCGCGTCGTCTTTCTCAAATAGGTAGAGCAGTGTCCACAACGCCTTGCCGCGCTCGCTTTGTAGATGGGGATCGCGATTAAGGATCAGGGCGGCGTCGGCGCGCGCAGGCCCCAGGTATTTGCCGTGAAATTCGATGCGCGCCAGCCGGAAGTCCGGCAGACCGCTTTGCTTGGTGCCGAGCAGGTCGCCTTCGCCGCGCAGCCGCAGATCTTCTTCAGCGATGCGGAAGCCGTCTTCGGTTTCGCGCAGGATCGCCAGCCGCGCTTTGGCGGTTTCACCGAGCGGCGCCTTATACAGCAGGAGGCAAGTCGATTTGCCGGACCCGCGTCCGATGCGGCCGCGCACCTGATGCAACTGCGACAACCCGAAGCGTTCGGCGTGCTCGATCACCATCACGGTCGCTTCCGGAACGTCGACGCCGACCTCGATCACGGTGGTCGCGACTAATAGTTTCGTCCGTCCAGCGGCGAAACGCTCCATTGCCGCGTCCTTGTCGGCGCCTTTCATGCGGCCGTGAACGAGATCGACGGCGTCACCGAATTTTTCCTGCAATTCCTTAAAGCGCGCCTCGGCCGCGGCAAGGTCAATTTTTTCGGATTCCTCGACCAGCGGGCAGACCCAATAGGCGCGCTGGCCTTCCGATAGTGCGCGGCCGACCGCGTCCTCGATCTCGGCAAGCCGCGACAGCGGAATGGTGCGGGTGTCGATCGGCAGGCGGCCGGCCGGCTTTTCGCGCAACTCCGAAATATCCATGTCGCCGAAAAATGTCAGCACCAACGTGCGCGGAATCGGCGTTGCGGTGAGCACCAGCATGTCGACCGCTTCCCCCTTTTGCGTCAGCGCCAGCCGCTGATGGACGCCGAAGCGATGCTGCTCGTCGATAATCGCGAGCGCCAAGTCCTTAAAAACGACCTCGTCCTGAAACAGCGCGTGGGTGCCAACCAGCAGATCGACGTCGCCGCTCGCCAGCCGCGCCAGAACGCCGCCGCGCTCTTTGCCGCGCTCGCGGCCGGTCAGGATCGCGACTCGCAATCCTGCGGCCTTCGCCAGCGGCGCGATGCTGCTGTAATGTTGACGCGCCAGAATTTCCGTCGGCGCCATCAAGGCCGCCTGGCGTCCGGCCTCGATCACGGCGGTTGCCGCAATGAGAGCCACCACGGTCTTACCGGAGCCGACGTCGCCCTGCAGGAGCCGCAGCATGCGCTGCGGCAGCGCAAGATCGGTCGTGATGTCGTCGACCGCGCGCTGTTGCGATGGTGTCAGCGAATAAGGCAGCGCGTTGAGAAGTTCGGCGCGCAGGCGGCCTTCGGCTGAACTGCCGCGGCCGGCTTGGCGACGCATGTGCGAGCGGACGAGCGCCAGCGCGAGTTGGCCGGCCAGCAATTCGTCATAGGCGAGCCGGGTCCATGCCGGACTTTCCGGCAAGACGTCATTGGGTTCCGAGGGCCGGTGCAACGCGTTCAGTGCGGCACTGAACGGCGGTAAGCACTCACGTGAAACCCAGGCCTCGTCCTGCCATTCCGGCAGATCGGGCAACTTTGGGAGCGCGCCGTCCATCGCGCGGCGCACGTTGCCCAGTGCGAGACCTTCGGTGAGCGGATAAACCGGTTCGACCAACGGCAAGTCTGCCAATCCCGCTTCATCCACCACGCGATCAGGATGCACCATCTGCAACATCCCGTCGTAAAACTCGGCGGTGCCTGAGACATATCGGAGTTCACCGACTGGGAGCAGTTTTTCCAGATGGTCATTTCGCGCATGGAAGAATGTCAGCGTGATATCGCCGGTGTCGTCGCTGGCGAGCACGCGATATGGCGCGCGCGAGCGGTGTGGCGGCGCGGGCCGGTGTTCCTCGACGGTGACCGCAACCGTGACGACCTCGCCGGGGCGGACGTCGCGTAATTTCGGCCGCGAGCGGCGGTCGATGGTGCCGGACGGCAGATGAAACAGCAGGTCGATCATGCGCGGCGGGTCGTGACCGAGCAGATGGGCATAGAGCGTCGCCATCTTCGGCCCGACGCCGGTCAGGCTGGTCAGCATCGCGAATAACGGGTTCAGAAGAGCCGGTCGCATTCGCGGATATGCTGGCTTGCGCCGCCCGCCCACGCAATGCACTTGTGCAAAGCCGCTGACATTCCAGCGCGAGCGTCCTATATAAATCCGCGCCCGGCCTCGTCCGGGCTATCGGCATTTGGAGAACTCGTGACGACGCGATCGAGTGAGGGACTGGACGAGCGCCGCCGCCGGTTGTTGTTCCGCTCCTGGCATACCGGCATTCGCGAAGTGGACCTGATCATGGGGCCGTTCGCCGATGCCCGCCTCGCGTCGCTGAATGATGCCGATCTCGGTTTGTTTGAGAATTTGTTGAGCGTGCCGAGCCCGGAATTGATGTCCTGGGTCATGCGGGAGGCAGAACCGCCCGCCGGCTTCGACATTTCGTTGCTGACGCGCTTACGCGCCTTTCATCTCGACAAGAAGCACGCATGAGCGCGCGATCGATGTCTCCCGCCGATCGGCTCAAGGCCGGCCAGCCGCTCACGCTGGCGCAGGTCGCCGATGGCGCCGAAGGCCTGGTGTTGGGCGACCTGGCGCGCGCGATTGCGGCGCGCCGCGATGCGCCCGCCATCAGCCTCGCCGTGGTGTGCCGCGATGGGCAGCGCATGGCGGCGCTGTCACGGGCGCTGGCGTTTTTTGCGCCCGATATCGACGTGCTGGAATTTCCGGCTTGGGATTGCCTGCCGTACGATCGGGTCTCGCCCAACGCCGTATTCGTAGCGCAACGCATGACGACGCTGTCGCGGCTTGCCCGCGTCAAAGGCCGCGAACGGCCTTCGGTGTTGTTGACGACCGTGAATGCGGCGCTGCAGCGCGTTCCCCCGCGAGATTACGTCGCCCGCAATGCGCTGTCGGTCGCGCCGGGCAGTGTGCTCGGCATGGCGAGCGTGATGGGGTGGCTTGAGCTTAACGGCTTCAATCGCGCTTCGACTGTGCGCGAGGCCGGCGACTATGCGGTGCGCGGCGGCATTCTCGATCTGTATGCCGCCGGAATGGATCTGCCGGTGCGGCTCGATTTCTTCGGTGACACACTGGAGACGATCCGCGGCTTCGATCCGCAGACGCAAATCAGCGAGGGGCAGTTGCGCGCTCTCGATCTGGTGCCGGTCGCCGAATTCCAGCTTGTCACCGAAACAATCCGGCGTTTTCGAACCGGTTATGTCGCCCAGTTCGGCGCCAGCACGCCGGACGACCTGCTTTACGAAGCGGTGAGCGGAGGTCGCCGTTACCCCGGCATGGAGCATTGGCTGCCGCTGTTTCACGACAGTCTCGATACACTATTCGATTATTTGTCGGACAGCCCGCTGGTGCTCGAGCCGCTTGCAGTCGATGCGGCGCGTGAACGCCTTACGCAAATTTCGGATTATTACGACGCGCGCAAGCAGGCGCTGCGTGACGGCGTCAGCCCGCCTTACAAACCGCTGCCCTACAACAGACTTTATCTCAGCGAAGCCGATTGGCAAAAGCGGCTCGATATTTCGGCGCGCGCCGAGTTGTCGCCGTTCGACGTGCCGGCGGCCGGCAACGTCATCGATGTCGGCGCCCGCGCCAGCCATAATTTCTCCGCCGAGCGCGCCGAACCGGGGAGCAATGTATTCGAAGCGGTCTCCCACCATGTGCAATCGTTGCAAGCCGCCGGCCGCCGGGTAGTCATCGCGTTGTGGAGCGACGGCGCGCGCGAGCGCATGCGGCATGTTTTGGCCGACCACATGTTGCCGAACCTCACGGAGGTCCGGAGCTGGACGGAGGTGGCGTCATTACCGGCGAACGCCGTGGCGCTGGCCGTGCTCGGCATTGAATCCGGTTTCGAAACCCGCGAGACGGCTGTCATCAGCGAGCAGGATATTCTCGGCGACCGTCTGGTGCGGCCGCGTCGCGCCGCGCGCCGCGCTGAAAATTTCCTCGCCAAAGTAACAAGCCTGGTGCCTGGCGATCTGGTGGTGCACGTCGATCACGGCATCGGGCGCTTCAGCGGCCTCCAGGCGATCGAGGCGATGGGCGCGCCGCACGATTGCCTCGAAATTCACTACGCCGACGATACCAAGCTATTTTTGCCCGTCGAGAATATCGACCTGCTGTCGCGCTATGGCGCCGAGCAGGCCAATGTCGAACTTGACCGGCTTGGCGGCGGCAACTGGCAGGCGCGCAAGGCGCGCATGAAGAGCCGCATCCGCGAGATCGCTGGCGAGCTGATCAAGATTGCGGCTGAGCGGCTGTTGCGCGAGGCACCGCGATTGACCGTGACCGCCGGTACTTATGACGAGTTCTGCGCCGGTTTTCCCTATGAGGAAACGGAGGACCAATTATCGGCGATCGAGGCGACCATCGACGACCTTTCCGTCGGACGCCCGATGGATCGGCTGATCTGCGGCGACGTCGGCTTTGGCAAGACCGAAGTGGCGTTGCGCGCGGCTTTCGTTGCCGCGATCGGCGGTAAGCAGGTCGCCGTCGTGGTGCCGACCACGCTGCTGGCGCGCCAGCACTTCAAGACTTTTACGGAAAGATTTCGCGGCTTCCCGGTCAACGTCGCGCAGGCATCGCGTCTGGTGCCGGCGGGCGAACTGGCGAAGGTGAAAGCCGGACTGGCCGACGGCAGTATCGACATCGTGATCGGTACCCACGCGTTGCTCGGCAAGGGCATCAATTTCAAGGACCTCGCGCTGCTGGTGGTCGATGAGGAGCAGCATTTCGGCGTCAGCCACAAGGAAAAGCTCAAGCAATTGCGCGCCGAAGTCCATGTGCTGACGCTTGCCGCGACGCCGATCCCGCGCACCCTGCAATTGGCGCTGACCGGCGTGCGCGATTTGTCGATCATCGCCTCGGCACCGGTCGATCGGCTGGCGGTGCGCACCTTCGTCTCGCCGTTCGATCCACTAGTGGTGCGCGAAGCGCTCTTGCGCGAGCGCTATCGGGGCGGGCAATCCTTTTATGTCTGCCCGCGCATCGAGGATCTCGCCGGCGCCAAGAAGTTTCTCGACAAGAATGTACCGGAAGTGCGCGTCGCCGTCGCACACGGGCAGATGCCGCCGACCACGCTCGACGACATCATGTCGGCTTTCTACGACGGCAAATATGACGTGCTGTTGTCGACCACCATCATCGAATCCGGCCTCGACATTCCGACTGCGAACACTTTAATCGTGCATCGCGCCGACCGCTTCGGCCTGGCCCAGCTTTATCAACTGCGCGGCCGGGTAGGGCGCTCGAAACTACGCGCCTATTCCCTGCTGACGCTGCCGGCGCAAGCCAGGATAACGCCACAAGCGGAACGGCGGTTGAAAGTACTGCAATCGCTCGACACGCTCGGCGCCGGTTTTCAGCTTGCCTCGCACGACCTCGATATTCGCGGCGCCGGAAATCTTCTGGGCGAGGAACAGTCCGGGCACATCAAGGAAGTCGGATTCGAGCTTTATCAGCAGATGCTGGAAGAGGCGGTGATAAGCTTGAAGGCTGGCATCACCGCGCCGGTCGCCGACCGTTGGTCGCCGCAGATTACGATCGGCACGCCAGTGCTCATTCCGGACGACTATGTGGCTGACCTATCGGTGCGCCTCGCGCTGTATCGGCGGCTCGCCGAAATCGAAGAGGAGCGCGAGATCGAAAGCTTCGCCGCCGAACTGGTCGACCGCTTCGGCAAGCTGCCGCAGGAGGTCGAGCATCTCTTGCAGGTGGTGGCCATCAAGTCGTTGTGCCGCCGCGCCAATATCGAAAAGATCGAGGCAGGGCCGAAAGGCGTCGTGCTGTCGTTCCGCGACAATATCTTCGCAAATCCGGATGGCCTGATCGCCTATATCCGCGAGCGCGGTAAGGAAGCGCGGGTTCGGCCGGATCAGAAGCTGGTGTTTCTGGACGACTGGAACGGCGCGGAGGAGCGCCTCAAGGGCACGGCCGCCCTGTTGCGCAAGCTTGCCTCGATCGCGGAACGGGCGAAAGCTGCTTGATTATTCGGCAGCGTCACTCTTGGGCTGATTGGCTTCTTGCGCCGCCCGCTCGATCGCCTGCGCCAGATATTCAGGCGCCTGCGCACCCGACACCGCCATCACTCCGCCGAAGATGAAGCAAGGCACGCCTTCGATGCCGGCTTCCTTGGCTGCCAGCGCCTCGCGCTCGATCTCGGCAACGTCCTTGTCGCTGTCGAGCCAGCCGCGCACCTCGTCGGCTTGGAGGCCGATATCGCCCGCGGCGCGCGCTAGCACGTCTCGCTCCGTCAGGTCGGCGCCCTCGGTGAAGTATAAGTCCATCAGGCGCTGCTTCATTTGCGGCGCTTTACCGATTGCCTCGGCCCAGTGGATCAGCCGGTGTGCGTCGATCGTGTTTGGCTGCCGGCTGATCTTGTC
Organism: Pseudolabrys sp.; assembly: GCA_050998115.1. Classification (GTDB taxonomy): domain Bacteria; phylum Pseudomonadota; class Alphaproteobacteria; order Rhizobiales; family Xanthobacteraceae; genus Pseudolabrys. The sequence continues at coordinate 7,680 of JBPCQM010000119.1, forward strand.
CATGTCATAGACGAGGCCTTCCTGTTTCGCGGCGGTGGCGACCCGTCCGGCAATGCCTTTGTAACGCTCGGGCGAGCCGAACTTGCTCGTCAGATATTGCTCGCGGGAAATTCCCTCGCGCGGAATCCAGTCGTTGAGGAAATATGGCCGGTAGTGCACCTCGACCGGAACTTCGGTCAGCTTCAGCGCCTTTTCCAGGCGGCTTTTGCCGATGAAGCACCACGGACAAACAATGTCTGAAACGACGTCGATGCGGACAGGTTTCTGGTCAGGCATGGCTGGCTCCCGTTGGAGCTAACCTAAGCATCTGCTCACTTGGCGGCAACCACCGCGCCGCCCATCACCCGCGTCAGCAGGGAATCGACATTATCGTTGGCCTTGAGCGTCGCCAAAGTGACATGTGCGGCGAGCCGGTCATGCTCGGCCGACACCATTTTGTTCCTGAGCGCGGCGGCCATGCGGCGCGCCGCGACATGCGCGCTGTTGAGATCGGTCTGGGCGAACACCGCGAGGATCGCGCCATCGTCGCCTTGACAGGCGAAATCGCTGCTTCGCGTCAGGCGGGTGACGAGACGCGCGCCGTCGAGACGAGCACGACGGCCGAGCGGCGCCTCGAACGAAATCCGCGCCAGCGACAGCGAATGGCCGCCGTTTGCTGCATCGGCGACCGATTTGGAGAGATCGCGCAGAAAATAGTCGTAGCTGAGCAAGCCAGTCTCGGCATCAAACATGCCTTCGGTCTCGATCGCGTTGAGCATGCGCGTGAGGCGCGCCTGGAAGGCGTGCAGACGTACCAGCGGCACCATGCGCGCGACCGCACGTGCCGGATCGCTTCCGACCCGATCGATACTGATGAACCGTTCGGCAAGGTCCGGTGGCACATCGCCGATCACGACGACGGGAATGTCGCGGAAGCGATCATTCTGCGCCAACACGGTAAGAAAAGCTTCGATCATGCGCTGACTGAAACCGTCACCGATCACGACGCCGTCGATATCGCGCGAATTCATGTGGCGCGCGGCCGCCTCGACGCTCAGCGCGCCGACCACGCCGACCCGCTCGCCCATCGCCACGCTGAGCTTCGGGTAAAGTGGGCCGCGTCCAGTGACCAGCACGGTGGCATCTTCGAGCGCGTCGCCGACCGGCAGCGCTGGCAATTTGCTGCCGTGCGCGGCAAACGTGTCGATCCGACGCAGCACCGTCGAATGCAAAGCGCGCACGCGCAACGCGGAGCGCAGCCGTGTGATCAGACGATCGATCGGCAAGGACGCGTCGGCTGGCAGCGCGATTGGCACCGCGGCATCCTGATCGGCAAATGTACGGGCGATGACGGGCACGACCGGGCCGGCCGCGGTTGCAACCTGCAAGCACAACATGCGGGCGTTGGTTTCGCTCGGCGGCGCGCCCGGCTCGGCGATGACGATGGCTGCAGGCTTGACCGCGACAAAGGCGGTTGGCGCGTCGGCCCATTTCGCTTCGACGATCGGGAAGGCGCCCGCTGCACCGAGTGCATCAACGAGATCGCTTGCCGGGGTTTCGGCAACGACGATCACCGGGCCCTGCAGGGACATGGCACGCACACGCGACGGTTACAGACCGCGCAAGCCTACGGCGTCCCTGTTAACACCTCGTCAACGTCAGGAAGCCGCGGTTCGCATAACGAAGGCGCGGCCGATCAGCGGATTGCGGCCGGTTTCGGCGAGCCTTGCCTGGATCGCCGCCGGCTCTGGAGCGCTGCCGGCAAGGCGTTGGCCGGTGAGCGGATCGGGCAGGACGACGATGGTCGCGTCCCATGACAGTTCGGCGACCAGCGCGTCGAGCCAGCGTTGCGCAAAACGGTAACCGCCAACCGCCGTCATGCCCGGTTGCGGCCCGGTGACCGTGAGAGTGTTGCGCGCGCGGTCGAACCGGCATGGATAGGCGGTGTCGACGAAGCCTTCGCCGGGAGCTGCCTCCGGTTGCGCCCGAGGCGGAAATGCGGTCGGGGATACCATGGGACCGCGCAGCGCCAGTGTGCCGGCGCCGGTGCGCATGGTTTCAATGACGGGGACTGCGGCAGGCGTGCCGCGCGGCGCGCTGATCGTACCGCAAGGGATCGCCGTCTGGATTCCCTCGCCGGTCCGGCGAGTCGCGACGAGGCCGGTCTCGCCGAACGCTGTTACGTCCGTTCTGCACGGTGATCGTTCGGATATAACGGCGCATTCCGGAGCGCGCCACAGCGCAACAATATTTTTTGGACCGCTGGTGCCTCGCGACGTATTCCGCAGGCGGTCCGCCAACGGACCCGGCAACACAACAGTGCCGTCGTCAATGCCAGCGCATTGCGAGGCAAACGTTTCGGCGTCAAACGGATGATGCAGCGCGAGCGTGCCGCCCGACAACAACCACGGCACAATCGTGGTGGCTATTCCGGCGAACGAAGCTGACGGTATTGCGGCGAGAATTGTCGAGTCGTTTTCGATGCCGGCTTCGAGGAAAACCGCGAGGCCGCCCGCGATCAATTGCGCGTGGTTGCGCGCGATCGCCACCGGCCCCGCCGCGGTTACGTCCCAAGTCAGCACCGCGGCATGTGCCGCCGGATTGCCGCTGCGCAAGATCGCCGGAAATACTGCCGGCGCTTCGGAGGCGAGCGCTTCATCGAGGACGACGACGCCGTCCTGTTGTGGATTGCCAAATGCGCCGACATAACGGATCGAGAACAGCCCGGCCGCGGTCGCCATCGCGCCGTCGCAGGGCCGGTCGCGGCCGACCCGCGCGGCCGTGATCAGCATCCGGCTGCCGATCCCGGTCAGCGCCGCGACCATGTCGGCCTTTCGCCACAGCAGCGGCAGCAGCGCGGCAATCATTCCGGCGCGCAATATGCCGAGTAGCGTCAGCACGCTCTCGACAGTGTTTGGCAATTGTAGCGCGACGACTGCGTCGGTCTGCAAGCCGAACTGGCGCAACCGCTTGGCGATCGCCGATATGATGCGGTCGGCTTCGGCGTAAGTCAGGCTGCGAGGGATTCCGTCAGTGAAGCTCACGCGATTAGGCGGATCGGCCAGGGCCAGGGCGTCGGGATGCCGAACCGCCGCGCGACGGAACAGGTCGTCCAACGTGGTGCGGGCGTCGGTCGAGGGCGCGTCAGGGAGGATCATAATTTCCTCACGGTGAACCTTGCCACCAGGTTTCCGGCAGATAGCCGAACATTGACGTGTTGGACGGGTGCTTGATCTTGTTCCAGCGCGCTACCCACTGCTGCGGCAAATAATAAAGCGGCACGACGTAAAACCCGGATAGCAGCACGCGATCGAGCGCACGGACGGCGGCAGCGAACTCAGGCCGCTCGCGGGCCGCCAACATAGCGGCGATCATGGCGTCGATCGCCGACGATTTGACACCCATGTAATTGCGCGTGCCGTCCTGGTCGGCGGCGGCCGAGCCCCAGTAGAAACTTTGTTCATTGCCAGGGGACAGCGATTGCTCCCAGCGGTACTCCATCATGTCGAAATCGAAACTGACGCGGCGGCGCTCGAACTGGGTGGCGTCGACTACGCGGACCTCCGCTTCGATTCCCGCGCGCTTGAGGTTGCGCGCGAAGGCGAGCGAGAGGCGTTCCTGGTCGCGGGTGGTTGCCAACAACTCGAAAGTGAACGGCTTGCCGGTTTTGCGCTCGACCAACGCGGTGCCCTTGAGATCATAGCCGGCGGCGGCGAACAGCGTAAGGGCGCGGCGTAACGCCGTTCGATCGCGGCCGGAGCCGTCGCTCACTGGCGGCGACCAGGTCCCGTCCATGATGTCGGCGCGCACCGCGCCGGGAAACGACTTGAGCAACGCGCGCTCGCGCTCGTCGGCGGCGTGGCCATGTGCGGAAAGATCAGTTCCGTCGAAATAACTCGCGGTGCGGCGGTATTGATCGAAATAGAAGTTGTGGTTCAGCCATTCAAAGTCGAACAACTGCAGGATCGCCTCGCGCACGCGCACGTCGGCGAAAATCGGCCGCCGCGTATTGAATACCAGTCCATACATCCCTTTCGGCAGACCATAGGGAAACGACTCCTTTACGACGCGGCCATCGCGCGCGGCGGGAAAGTCGTATGCAGTTTCCCAGCGGGTCGGGTCTAGTTCGGCGCGGATGTCGTAGAGGCCTTTTTTGAATGCTTCAAAATGACTGTTGCTGTCGCGGAAATAGTCGAAGCGGATTTCATCGAAATTCCACAAGCCGCGGTTGATTGGCAGATCGCGGCCCCAGTAATTGGGATCACGCTTGAGCGTCACGCTTTCGCCAGGCTTCACCTCGACGACGGTGTAGGGCCCGCTCGCGACCAATGGTTTGAACCCGGTTTCTTCGAATGTAGCGGGATCGATGGCGTGCTGTGGCAAGATCGGCATCAGGCCGAGGATCAGCGGCAATTCCCGATCATCTGCGCTGCTAAGATCGAAGCGCACGGCGCGCTCTCCCACAACCTCGGCTCTCGCGACCTTGATGTAATAGGTGCGATAGACCGGGCGGCCTTGGTCGCGCAGCAACTGCCAGGAGAAAACGACATCTTGCGGCGTCACGGGTACGCCGTCGGAAAACCGCGCGCGTGGATCGAGCGTGAAGGTGACGCTATTGCGGGCGTCGTCGGTTTCGACCGAGTTCGCGAGCAGCCCGTACAGTGTGAATGGTTCGTCGTAGCCGCGCGCCAGCAAACTCTCAAAAACGTAGCTGCGCAGACTTTGTGCGGCGAGACCTTTGACGATGAACGGATTGAGGCTGTCGAAGCTGCCGAGCACACCTTGGACCAGCCGGCCGCCTTTCGGTGCCGATGGATCGGCGTAGGACGGATGGTCGAAATTCGCCGGCCAAGCCGGTTTGCCGTGCATGGCGATGGCGTAATGCGCATCGGCGCCCGGTGCAGCGCCGCAAGTGATCGCTGCCAACGATAGCGTCGCCGCTATCAGGCCGGCGCGGCGGCAGATTTCGAATATGGCGCGGCGTGACGGCCGGCGTTTTGCTGCGTTCACGGCGAGTGACGATTCGGTTCGGGTTTCCTCCAATTTATCACAGGCGTAGCTCCGCCTGCCGAAATGACCGGTCCGTGCCCCGAAAACTTTGCGGACCTTCCCGGCTTTATCCGGGCCCCGATATCCGCTATCAGGCGGGTCGAAACGTCACGCTGTCGCCGTATTTGCCGCCGAGAGACCCGGCAGTGGGATGGCTGCCACGCCCGTCCAAGGGCCGCGAGCAGCGCCACAAAGGGAAAAATTCATGGATTATCGGATTGCAACGGCCCGGCCGTTTGGCCGATTAATGGCCGCGAGCGTAGCGATGACGCTGGCAATGACGCTGGCGCCAAAAGCCTTCGCGCAAACGGCCGCGCCGGCAGCCAAGCCTGCCGATAAAAAACCCGCCGCCGCTAAACCGGCAGCGCCGGCTAAACCGGCGCAGGCACAGCAAACCCCGCCCGCTGGACAAGCGGCAGCGCCGGCGCAGGCGGCCACCGACCCCAATCAGCCGCAGCTGATGTATTCGCCCTGGATCAAGGTTTGCAATAAAGGCGACACCGCGCAAAATCAGAAGCCAGTTTGCGTCACCGCCAAGGATGGCCGGCTTGAAAATGGCATGCCGGTTGCTGCGGTTGCGCTGATCGAGCCAGAAGGCGAAACAAAAAAACTGCTTCGCGTCACGGTGCCGCTCGGCATGCAGCTGCAGCACGGCACGCGCATGATCGTCGATACCGAACCGCCGCTGACCGCGCCGTATTTCATGTGCTTCCCGAACGGCTGCATGGCCGATTACGAGGCGAGCGCCGATACGATCGCCAAGTTCAAGAAAGGCAAGACGCTGACCATCCAGGCGATCAATTTGCAGGGCACCGCGATCAGCCTGCCGCTGCCGCTCGGTGATTTCGCCAAGGCTTATGACGGCCCACCGACCGATCCGAAGGTGTTCGAAGAACAGCAGCGCAAGTTGCAGGAAGAACTGCAGAAGAAAGCCGAAGAAGCGCGCAAGAAGCTGGAAAGCCAACAGCAGCCGACCGCGGCGGCGCCGAAGCAATAACAATCCCGATTCATGATTATGAAGAGGGCGCGGCGTTCGCCATGCCCTCTGGTTTGGCGCCGCGCGTGCTAGTTCATCAAAGAGTTGCGCGGCCGGTAGGTGCCGCGCTCATCACGCTCGAAGATTTCGGTAACCTGCGGATGGCGGATCGGTGTATCGGACGTATCCGGCAGTAAGTTCTGCTCGGAAACGTAAGCGACGTATTCGGTTTCCGCGTTTTCCGCGAACAGGTGATAGAACGGCTGATCCTTGCGGGGCCGCCGGTCGGCAGGGATCGACTGCCACCATTCCTCGGTATTGTTGAATTCCGGGTCGATGTCGAACACGACCCCGCGGAACGGAAACAAGCGGTGCTTGACCACCTGGCCGATCTGGAATTTGGCAGTATGCGTGCGCCTCTCGCTCATTCGCGGAGGAGATAAGGGCTGATTGCGGCGAAAGCCAGTAGGGTCAGAAACCATAGCGCGCGCCCATTTCTGGATCCTTGGCGGCGACTAGCCGGGCAAGGTCAAGCAACACCTTGGCTTGTTTCCAGGTCGCGTCGTCCTGCATCTTGCCCTCGATCATCGCCGCCCCGGCGCCATCGGGCATCGCACCGACAATTTTTTTGGCGAAGGCGACGTCGGCCGGATCGGGCGAGAACACCGTCTTGGCGGCGTGGATCTGCGACGGGTGCAGCGACCACGCGCCGGCGCAGCCCATTAGAAACGCGTTGCGGAATTGGGCCGCGCAACCGGCCGCGTCGGAGAAGTCGCCGAACGGCCCATAGAACGGCTTGATGCCGGCGGCGGCACAGGCGTCGACCATCTTGGCGATGGTGAAATGCCAAAGATCCTGTTGCGCGCTGGCGCGCGAGCCGCCGGTGCCGATATCAGCCAGCACTTTGTAGTCCGGGTGGCCACCGCCGACGCGCGTCGTTTTCATCGCGCGTGAGGCTGCGAGATCGGCGGGGCCGAGCGACATGCCGTGCATGCGAGGCGACGCCAGCGCGATCGCCTCGACATTGTTGACGCCCAGCGCGGTCTCCAGAATGGCATGGATCAGGATGGGCTTCTTCACGCCGTGGCGCGCCTCGAGCTGCGCCAGCAACTGGTCGAGATAATGGATGTCCCACGGCCCATCGACCTTCGGCAGCATGATGACGTCGAGTTTGTCGCCAGCCGCGGCGACGATTTCACTGACGTCGTCGAGCGCCCAAGGCGAATTGAGCGCGTTGATCCGCGTCCACAGCCCGGTCACGCCGTAATCAACGGATTTCGCCATTTCGATGAAACCGTGCCGCGCCGCCTTCTTGGCGTCGACCGGAATGGCGTCTTCAAGATTGCCGAGCACGACGTCGACCTGGCGCACCAGTTCCGGCACCTTGGCGCGCAGTTTTTCGAGATGGGGCGGCACGAAATGGATCATGCGTTCGAGCCGCACGGGCAACTCGCGCAACGGCGCCGGGGCGCCGATCGCAAGCGGCTGATAAAACTGGCGCGGCGGCTTCATGTCTAAACCCGTCAGGTTCGTTGCCGCCATTTAGAGCAATGCTTTGGGCCCGCCAAGTAGCCTGGCCGAATGGACGCCGCAGCGGCGCGGCGAGGGCGAACTGGCGCACCCCGAGCGGAGTATGATTGTATTCGCGCCATGCAACCGCTTGCCGGACTTCTTGTTCTCGATTTCTCAACCTTGCTGCCGGGGCCGCTGGCGGCCCTGATGTTGGCCGAAGCCGGCGCCGAAGTAATCAAGATCGAGCGGGTCGGCGGGGAAGAAATGCGCAATTTCCCGCCAAAATGGCAGGGCGAGAGCGCCGTCTTCGCGATGCTCAATCGCGGCAAACAGGGATTGGCGCTCGATCTCAAAACTGTGGCCGATCGCGAGCGGCTTAAACCACTACTTCAACGAGCTGATGTTTTAGTTGAACAATTTTGCCCCGGTGTGATGGAACGGCTTGATCTGGGTTACGACGCCGTGCGCGCAGTCAATCCAAGGCTGATTTATTGCTCGATCAGCGGCTACGGCCAGACCGGGCCCCGCTCCGGCGAGGCCGGCCACGACATCAATTACATCGGCAACACCGGCGTGCTCGATCTCCAGCCGGGGCCGGCCGAACGACCGGTGATCCCGCCAATGCTGGTGGCCGACATCGCCGGCGGCAGTTTTCCGGCGGTCATCAATATTCTGCTGGCGTTGCGTGGGCGCGACCAAAGCGGCCGGGGCTGCCGGCTCGATATCGCCATGACTGACGCGATGTTCACCTTCGCCTGGTACGCGCTGGCTTTGGGGCAGGTCAGCGGCAAGTTTCCGGCGCCGGGCGAATTATCATTAGTTGGTGGCTCGCCGCGCTATCAGCTTTACCCGACGAAGGAGGGCAAGATCGTCGCCTGCGGGGCGCTGGAGCAGAAATTCTGGCTCTCGTTCACCGGCGCGATCGGGCTCGGCGGTGAATTCATTGATGATCGCGACGATCCGCGGCGCACGCGCGAGGAGGTGGCGAAAATCATCGCCGGTAAGACCGCCGATGAGTGGAGACCGGTTCTAGCCGCGGCGGATTGCTGCAGCACGATTGTGGTTCCGCTGGAGCAGGCGATGCGCGACCCGCATTTTGTCGAACGCGGATTATTTGCGCATCGTGTTCAAAACGCGTCGGGCGAAACCATGCCGGCGCTGCCGCTGCCGATTGCCGATCAATTTCGCGATGCGCCGGATAGGGTCAAAAAGGCGCCGCCCCTGGTCTGACGCCTTCGCGCATCACCGCGCGCCGCAGCGGGCCGACGCGATCCATCAAATATAGTCCGAGCCCGCGTGCGCTCTGCACCGGCAGAATATCTGACAATAGCGAGCGATTGAGCAGGTCGACAGCCAAACTGCGGCTGC
>JBPCQM010000183.1:0-19290 GCA_050998115.1 Pseudolabrys sp.
GGCCCGGACCCGGCTATAGCCCAGCGCCTCGGCGGCTTCGATGGTCGAGCGCGGCACCGCTTCGATGCCGGAGCGGAAAATCTCGATATTGAAGGCCGCCGCAAACAGCGAAAACGAAATGACGGCCCAGCCGACATTATCGATCAGCGGCGCCTTGCCGCCGTGGCCGTCAGCCACCACCGGCAGGAGTGTGCTGACGGCGAAATAGAAAAACGCAAGCTGAACGAGCGGCGGTGTATTGCGGAAGAACTGCACGAAGCCCTGGACGCCCCAGCGGACAGTCGGGGATCGCGCGCCTTGCAGTAGAGCGCCAATGAGCCCGATCAGGATGCTCAGCACGATACAGACGGCCGATAACCAGATGGTCGTATAGAGGCCGAGCAGGAAGCGTCTTTGATCGACGCTGTCATAAAAGATGGTGAGATTGATGCCGTGTGCGTCGGCCAGCCAGCGGAAGAAATCGGCAACCAGGTGCATCTGTCCGTCTCACGCCGGCGCCTTATATGGGCAAACGAGGCTGTTCCTGAAATGAACAGCCTCGCGCCATATCCGCATCGGTCAGCTGCCGCCTAGTTTCTTGTGCTCTTCTTGGAGATAAGGACTGGTCTTGATGCCCCATTTCTTCTCAAGCTCGATCAGCTTGCCGGATTTGTGCCACTCGACCGATACCTGCTTAAGCAGTTTTCCGAACGGCGCATCGAGATCCGCGAGGCGCACGCCCATCGCCCAAAGCTGCGGGTCTTCCGAGGCTAGCGGCATCTCGTAATTGGCCCACTTCGCATCGCCGCTTGCAAGCGTCGATACGATCAGCGTGTCGTCGAACAGGAACGCGACGCAGTTGCCGCCGATCAGCGCGTTCAGCGCGTCGGGGACGGCGGGGAATACGACGAGCTCGGGCTGATAAAGCTGGCTGACGCGGCGATTGTAATAGGCGCCTTGAACCCCGCAAACCTTGCGGCCTTTGAGGTCTTCCCACTTTTTCAGATTAGCTGATTTTGGCGCCAGCACGTTGGTGGCGCCGGCGTAATAATTCGGCTCGATCATGCCGACGACCTTGCGGCGCGCCTCGGTGTCGCCCATGGTCGCGACCACGAGATCGATACGACCCTGGCCGAGAAATTCCATGCGGTTGGCGGCCGTCACCGGAACCAACTCGGCTTTAACGCCGATCCGCTTGGCAATGTCGTCGACGAGATCGATCTCCATGCCAACGATTTTGCCGGACGGATCGAGAAAGCCCCAAGGCTTGTAGTCGTTTTTCACGCCGACAATGATCGTGCCGCGCTGCTTGATCTGCGCGAGGGTGTCGGGCGTCTGGGCGGAGGCTGTCGCCACGCATGTGAGAAGCCCCAGGGCCGACATCAAATAGGTAACGACGCGTTTCATGTTTTCTCCTCCCGCGGTGTTTGTCGCCATCATCGGATGAATTGAAACCCGGGTTTGTTTTATTGCGACACTAAATTGCCTAATTCGGCCTTTGCGGCGGCAATGGCGTCGCGCCGCATGGCCTGCCTCGGGTTGCGATCGACGCGCGGCGGCCGGCCAAAACGGGCCTTGTACGCCCGCGAGAAATGGCTGGCGCTGATAAACCCGGAAGCGATTGCGACCTCCAGGACCGACAAGGTGCTCTGCACCAGAAGAATTCGTGCCCGTCGCAGCCTTAGTTCCATGTAGTGATCGGCTATCGAGCGCCCGAGATGCGCCTTGAACAGCCGCTCAAGCTGACGGACTGAAACGGCAGCGAGCGCTGCCAGCGCGCTGCGGCTGACTGGATTTTCCAGATTGTCGTCCATGGTTTCGAGAACGCGGACGAGTTTTGGATCGCCGACCGCAAAGCGCTCGCGTACCGGCATCCTCTGCGGGCCGTCGCCGGAGCGGACGTGCGTGTGCAGGAACCATTCGACCACATCGCTCGCCAGCTCGTGGCCATGATCCTCTTCGATCAGAAAATGCATCATGTCGAGCGCCGCGGTTCCGCCGGAACAGGACAAACGATCGCGGTCGATCTCGAACAGGCTGCGGCGAAGATCGTGCCGAGGAAACTCTTCGACGAAAGCCGGGATGTGCTCCCAGTGAATTGTGCAGCGATAGCCTTCGAGCAGTCCGGCGCGGGCGACGATCAGCGGTCCGCCCGACACGCCGGCAATTCGCGTGCCGGTGCGGGCGACATGGCGCAACCAAGCGAGGGTTGGATTGTGCCGGAATTCGGCCGGGTTGCCGCCGGCACAGACGATCAGAAGATCGAAGTCGACCACGTCGCCTACCGCATTATCCGGCACGATCTGAACGCCATTGGAGGCGCGGACCGCTTTGCCATCTGTCGAGATATGCCGCCACTCATATAAATCGCGTCCCGACAGGCGATTGGCGGCCCGGAACGGCTCGACCGCGGATGCGTAGGACATCAGCGCAAAGTCTGGCACCAGCAGAATGCCGATTTTTCTGATCGGCCGTCTCTGGCCTGATACGCTCGATACGTCCGCTTGAGGCAATTTCATGTCGCACACCGTCAACGCTCTACTGTCGTTTCTGCGAGGTTGCAGGTCAAGAAGGCTGCAAGGGCTGCGCGACAGGCAGAACGATGCGTTATTCGGTGCTCAGCCTGCTGACTCAGGCGATCAAGGGCCAAAAAGGCTGGAAACCGGCCTGGCGTGATGCGTCGCCCAAAGCCGAATACGACGTCGTGATCGTCGGTGGCGGCGGTCACGGCCTCGCGACCGCCTATTACCTTGCCAAGGAACACGGCATTACCAACGTCGCGGTGCTGGAGAAAAGCACAGTGGGCTCCGGCAATGTCGGCCGCAATACGACGATCATCCGCTCGAACTACCTGTTGCCGGCCAATACGCCGTTTTACGAATGGTCGCTCAAATTGTGGGAAGGGCTCGAGCAGGACATCAACTACAACGCGATGGTCAGCCAGCGCGGCGTGCTTAATCTCTATCACTCGGACGCCCAGCGTGACGCCTTCGCCCGGCGCGGCAATGCGATGCGCATGTGCGGTGCCGACGCCGAATTGCTCGATGGCGACGCGGTGCGGGCATTCGTGCCTTATCTCGACTACGATAACGCCCGCTTTCCGATCCCTGGCGGACTGCTGCAGCGGCGCGGCGGCCCCGTGCGCCACGAAGCGGTTGCCTGGGGATACGCGCGCGCGGCCGACGCGCGCGGCGCCGACATCTGCCAGCATTGCGAAGTCACGGGTATCCGGGTCGAGAACGGCCGCGCCACGGGGGTCGAGACCGCCAAGGGTTTCATCCGCGCCAAGAAAATCGGGTTGGCCGCGGCAGGAAACTCGTCGCGCGTCGCCGCCATGGCGGGCTTGCGGCTGCCGATCGAAAGCCACGTGCTGCAGGCGTTCGTCAGCGAAGGCGTCAAGCCCCTGATCGATACCGTGGTGACGTTCGGCGCCGGCCATTTCTATATCAGCCAGTCCGACAAAGGCGGTCTCGTGTTTGGCGGTGATATCGATGGATACAATTCCTATGCGCAACGCGGCGCGCTGCCGCTGGTCGAGCATCTGTTCGAGGAGGGCATGGCCCTGATGCCGATGCTCGGCCGCCTGCGCGTGATGCGCAGTTGGGGCGGCGTGATGGATATGTCGATGGACGGCTCGCCCATCATTGGCACCACGCCGGTCGGCGGTCTCTACCTCAACGCCGGCTGGTGCTACGGCGGCTTCAAGGCGACGCCGGCTTCCGGCTGGTGCTTCGCCCACACGATCGCGCACGGCGAGCCGCATGCTCTAAACGCGCCCTTCAGGCTCGACCGCTTCGAAACCGGCCATCTCATCGACGAGAAGGGCCAGGGCGCGATGCCGAACCTTCATTGAGAGAAGCATCGTATGCGCATCGCCTGTCCCTATTGCGGTGAACGCTCGGTCGAGGAATTCGTCGCCTATGGATCAGCCGGGCTCAAGCGGCCGGATATGTCCGCCGGTGTCCCGGCCTGGATGGACTATGTCTATCTGCGCGACAACCCTGCCGGACTGCACCGCGAACTGTTCTATCATGTCGGCGCCTGCCGTTCCTGGCTGATCGTGACGCGCGACACGCGTTCGCACGCGATCAGCGCCGTGGTCGCGGTTGGCGACGAACATCAGGACGCGGCACCATGAATGCACGGATGCCCATTGCACCCGCCGGCGCGCTGACGCAATCCCTACGCTTGGCCAACGGTGGTCTGATCGACCGCTCGACGCCGGTATCGTTCCGCTTCGATGGCAAATCCTATTCCGGGTTCGCAGGCGACACGCTAGCGTCAGCGTTGATCGCCAATGGCGTGAAGCTGGTCGGGCGCTCGTTCAAGTATCACCGGCCCCGCGGCGTCCTGTCGGCAGGCGCGGAAGAAACCAACGCGCTGGTCGAACTGCGCCACGGCGCGCGCCGCGAGCCGAACACCCGCGCGACCCAGATCGAGCTCTACGAGGGGCTGATTGCGGACAGTCAGAATCGCTGGCCTTCGCTCGCTTTCGACGTCAGGGCGATCAACGGCGTGCTGTCTCCGATCCTGGGCGCTGGATTTTACTACAAGACCTTCATGTGGCCGGCTTCGTTCTGGGAAAAGGTCTACGAGCCGTTGATCCGCCGCGCCTCCGGGCTGGGACGCGGCTCCGGCCTAGAGGATCCCGATACGTACGAAAAGAGCAGCCTGCATTGCGACCTGCTGGTGATCGGTTCGGGTCCTGCCGGCCTGATGGCGGCCTTGACGGCCGGCAGGGCCGGCGCACGTGTCGTCCTCGCGGAACAGGATTTCAGGTTGGGAGGGCGTCTGCTCGATGAGCGCTTGGAGATCGATGGTGCGGACGGCTTCACTTGGCTGCGCAAGGTCGAGGCAGAACTTGAAAGTCTGTCCGAGGTGCGGATCTTCCGGCGGACCACCGTGTTCGGCGCTTTCGATCAACGCAGTTACGGCGCGGTCGAGCGCGTCACCGATCATCGGCCGCCGCCGCCGCACGGCGTGCCCCGTCAGCGGCTTTGGCGGATCACCGCGAAAGAAACCGTCGTCGCCACCGGCAGCATCGAACGGCCTTTGGTGTTCGGCGACAACGATAGGCCGGGCGTCATGCTGGCGGGCGCGGTGCGGACTTACCTGAACCGCTTTGCCGTCTGCGCGGGCCGGACTGCGGTGATCTTCGCTACCAATGACGATGCAGCGCGCACGGCCACCGACCTCCGTGCCGCGGGCGTTCAGATTGCAGCCGTAATCGATCCGCGGCCACAGTCGTCGCGCGCAATGAGTGCCGCCGCCAGATCGGCTGGCGCGTCGCTGTTCGCGAATACTGTTGTCCTGCAAGCGGTTGGCGGTCGCAACGGCGTACGCGCCGCGCGTATCGCGGGGCCGCGGGGCGAGCAGACGATTGCCTGCGACCTGATCGTGATGTCGGGCGGCTGGAATCCTTCCGTCCATCTGACGTCCCATCTTGGCCACAAGCCGGTCTGGAACCAGCAGATTTCGGCCTTTGTCCCAGACAAGCTGCCCGATGGCATGCGCGTTGCGGGCGCGGCACGCGGCTCGTTCACGCTGGCCGGTGCGCTCGCCGAGGGCGCTGTCGCAGGCAGCGCCGCCGCTGAAAGCGCTGGCTTTGGTGCGACAAAACCGGCCATGCCTCGCGTTCCTCCCGAGCCGGGAGCGATGACACCGCTGTGGCGGGTGCGCGGTGCCAGAGGCAAAGCGTTCATCGATTTTCAGAACGACGTGACCGACAAGGACGTCGAGCTTGCCGAGCGCGAGGGCTTCCGCGCGGTTGAATTGATGAAGCGCTACACGACGCTGGGTATGGCAACCGACCAGGGCAAGACCGCCAACGTGACGGGTCTTGCGGTGATGGCCGAAATCACCGGCGCCGATATCGGAAAGGTCGGCACGACCACGTTCCGTCCGCCGTTCACCCCGGTCGCGATCGGGGTTTTCGCCGGCCACGCGCGCGGCAAGCATTTTCGGCCGACCCGCCTTACGCCGTCGCATGATTGGGCGGCGGAACAAGGCGCGGTGTTTGTCGAGGCCGGCGCGTGGCTGCGCGCGCAATATTTCCTGCAACCGGGAGACGATTGGCTTACTGCCACCGCGCGTGAGGTCACGACGGTGCGGAAAAGCGTCGGCTTCTGCGACGTATCAACGCTCGGCAAGATCGATCTCCAAGGAGCCGACGCTGGGGCGCTGCTGGATCGGCTCTACTGCAACACGATGTCGACCTTGCCGGTGGGTAAGGTTCGCTACGGCATGATGTTGCGGGAGGACGGCATCGTGTTTGATGACGGCACCGCGGCGCGGCTCGCTGACGACCGTTGGCTCATCACCACCACGACGGCGAATGCCGCGCGGGTCATGCAACACATGGACTTTTGCGCGCAGGTGCTGTGGCCGAACCTGGACGTGCAGTTCGTTTCGGTGACTGAGCAATGGGCGCAAGTTTCGGTCGCGGGGCCGCGCTCGCGCGATGTGCTGCGCAAGCTGCTGGACCCGTCGATCGATATTTCCAACGCGGCGTTTCCCTACATGGGGGCTGCGGACATCACGCTTCGTAGTGGCGTCAAGGGCCGGCTTTTCCGCATCTCGTTTTCGGGCGAGTTGGCGTACGAAATCGCAGTACCCGCCCGCTACGGCGATTCCCTGATGCGCGCGCTGATGCGCGAGGGAGCGGAATATGCGATCGCGCCTTATGGCACCGAGGCGCTGTCGATCCTGCGCATCGAAAAAGGCCACGCCGCCGGCGGCGAGTTGAATGGTCAGACCACGGCGCGGGACCTTGGCCTTGGCAAGATGATGTCAACGAAAAAGGACTAAATTGGCCGCGCGCTGGCGCGACGTCCGGCTTTCATGTAATCGGACCGGCCGGTTCTGGCCGGCTTCAAGCCGGTCGATCGCTGGCAACGACTCAATGCCGGCGCGCATTTCATTGAGCCTGGCGCGAAAGCTGTAATCGAGAACGACCTCGGCCACATGACCTCGGTAGCCGCATGGTCGACGCTCGGGCATTCGGTCGCGTTGGGTTTTTTGGCGAATGGCGCTGAGCGGATCGGCAACACTGTGATCGCCCACGATCCGGTGCGCGGGCGCGACGTGCCAGTCGAGGTCTGTCATCCGGTATTCTACGATCCGCAGGGGGAGAAATTGCGTGTCTGATCTGCAATTTTACGCGAGCACCCCGCAACCGGCTGAACGGGTCACCGGCGGCCTTGATCGGTCCCATGGCAGCGCCGGTGTCACGGTTCGGCAACCTGCCGGGCTTTCGTTGACATTGGTCACGGCCCGCAACGGGACGCGACAGGATTGCATCGGAAGACTGCGGGCGGTCTTTGACGTCGAAGCCCCTGCCGCGGCGAAAGCCAGTCAAGGCGTCGGACTGTCGCTCGTTTGGGCCGGCCCGGAAAGCTGGCTTGCTGTTGCCAGTGGACGACCCACACTTGAATCTGAACTCAAGGCCGCATTGGGGGATGCGGCATCGATCGTCGACGTTTCCGACGCCAGGCTGATGCTGCGGATAAGCGGACCGAAGGCAAGAGCGGCGCTGGCAAAGGGCTTGTCCATCGATCTTCATCCACGGGTGTTCGTCACTGGCGATACAGCAATGACGCTGCTCGCCCATGTCCCGGTCCAGCTTTGGCAGGTGGACGAAACCCCGACATTCGATCTCGCGGTGCCGCGCGCCACCGCACGCGATGTATTTCACTGGTTGATCGTTTCAGCAGAAGAATTCGGCGTTGAGATTATTTCAGAATCAAAATCTTAACGGATCCCCGGCGCGATAACACGTTGGCGGTGACGTCGTGGCCGTAGCGATGCAGGCGCACGTCTGCACGCGAATCGCCCAGTTGCATGTTCCGAACAACGACCTCATCGAGAAAATCCGGCATCACCGGATCGCGGAAACGAATTTCGTTTTGGTCATGCGCCAATTCCAATCCGAGGCAGGCGCCAAGCAGGCCGAAGATCGCTGTGGCCGCCCAAGCCTGCGGGGCGCACGCCACCGGATAAGGCGTGGGACTGCGATGGGGACGGCGGATAAAGCCGCAGAACAGTTCCGGCAGACGTTTCAGCTCCTGTTGCCTTGCGGCGTTAAATATCCCGGCAAACACCCGGCCGGCTTCAGTTTTCAATCCATACCGCGCAAACCCCATCGCAATTAGCGCGTTGTCGTGCGGCCAAACCGACCCGTTGTGATACGACATCGGATTATAACGCGGCTGATTGAGCGACAACGTGCGGATACCCCATCCGCTGAAACCGTCAGGGCTTAACAGACTTTCTGCAACCTTCCGCGCGCGATCATGCGCAGCGATGCCGGTAAACAGCGCGTGTCCGGCATTCGAAGCGAGCACGCGGCAGGGCCGCTTGGCTCCATCCAGGGCGAGGGCATAGGTTCCGATGTCGTCGCACCAAAACGCCTCTTCGAATTTCCGGCGCAACTGCTCGGACTGCACGATTAGTTCCGAGGCCAAATCGCCAAAATCAAGACGGTCGGCCATGCGAGCGGCGTGTTGCTTGGCTGCGTAAACGTAGCCTTGCACTTCACACAACGCTATGGGCCCTTCCGCTCCCCCGCCGTCGGCATGGAAAATGGCGTCATGCGAATCTTTCCAGCCCTGGTTCGCAAGGCCGCTGTCCGTGGCGCGGGAATATTCGATGAAGCCGTCGCCATCGATGTCGCCGAATTCGTCGATCCAGCGCAACGCGGCCTGGATGTTCGGCCATATCTCCCGAATCGTGTTGAGGTCGCCGGTGCGCTCCAAATACATTCCGGCGAGCATCACGAAAAGTGGCGTGGCGTCGATTGATCCGTAATAGCGTCGAAAGGGAACCTCGTGCAAGTTGGCCATCTCGCCGTGGCGCATCTCGTGCAAAATTTTCCCGGGCTCGGCGTCTGATCGCGGATCGAAGTCCGTCGCCTGTGTAGCGGCGAGCGTGCGCAGCACACCACGCGCGATCGAGGCGTCCATCCACAGCATCAACATCGCCGTGATAAGGCCGTCCCGCCCGAAAATCGTGTTGAACCACGGGATCCCGGCGTAGGGGTACGGCCCGAGATCGTTGCGGGTGACTAAGGTGTAGGCGTCCGAGGTGGCGCGACACACGACCTCATCAAAAGATTCGTTCGAACTTTTGATCGTGGCAATATCGGCCGTCGCGGCTCGCCGCGCCCTGCGGGTGTCCCGATAGGCACGGAAATAATCGGACGTTCCGATGGTTTCATTCGCCCCGTCTTCTTCACAGGATATCGTGATGAACAGGGAGGTTTGCTCGTAAGGGGCGAGATCGACTTCGATCGTAGCGTGGTTTGTCTCGACTACTCTTGGCGCCGGCACAAAGCGGATGACGGTCCGCCGCTCGATCTTGTCGAGACCTCCATAGCGAAACGCCGTGCAATCGGGGGCGATTACCTTCGAGGAAATAACTCCGCGGCGCAGTCGCTTTGTGCCGCGGACCTCAAACAGATCATGGAAATCGGCGTCGTACAGCAGATCGACGCGCAGGCGTCTCTGAACCGACGTGTAGTTTCTGACGCTGATGCGCTCGTAGCACACAGCTTTCCAGAGAAATTTGGTGCGTTCGAGAAAAATGGTATCCCGCGAAAGCTTCTCGTTTTCGCCAAGCCTGACATCCGGATTCGTCAGCTCGACCGAAAGCGCGGCTTTGTCTTCATGCACCACGGAGCTCAGCAGTAACGGCCGCTTCCCTTCGATCCGCATTTCAAAATGTGAAAGAAAGCGGGTGTCGCGGTAGAACAAGCCTTCCGCCGTATCGCCCACCGCGCCGATATCGCCGTAACTATCCAGAACCGCAAATGCATCGCCGTGCTTGAGATTGCGCAGGGCACGATCGATGAGGGAAGTCTTGGCCTCAATCTCGTATTCTGACCACAAGTTCGCTTCGAGCTGATCGGGACGTGGTTTCGGAAGCTTGTGGACGTTATTCGTCATCGCTCATGACCCGAATCGGCTGCGTCGTTTGAGGGCTGCCGAACGGTAGTCCATTTTCCACGGCGGCGCAGGGATTATGCTCGCTTTCCGGCGTGCCGGCGAAAGGTGACAACGGCGCAAGCACTGGCTGTTGGCCCGGGCCACGGATGCCAATCAATCGTTCATAAACGGCGAGATATTTCGACGCCATCGCAGATGCGGTGAAGCGCGTCTCGAACCGGCGGCGGACGGCCGCCCGATCCAAAGCGGGAATCTGTTCGACCACGCGTACCGCTGCTTCGATTGATTCGACGATGAAGCCCGTCACGCCTTCGTCGATGACCTTCGGGACCGACCCGATTCGCCAGGCGATGACCGGTGTCCCCGTGGACATCGATTCAATCATGACGAGCCCGAACGGTTCGGGCCAGTCGATCGGAAACAACAAAGCCCGCGCGTTGCCGAGAAAGTCGCCTTTTTCGTTGTCGCTGATTTCCCCGATGAATTCGATCAGCGGATGGTCGAGCAGCGGCTTGATGACATGGTCGAAATACTCTTGATCCACCGGGTCGACCTTGGCTGCGATTTTCAGGGGAATTCCGGCGCGCTTGGCGATCTCGATTGCCCGGTCCGGCCGCTTCTCCGGCGCGATCCGGCCCAGAAACGCCAGATAATTTCCCATCCGCGCGTTGAAAGGATAAAGCGTTGCCGGCAGTCCGTGGTCAATCGTCGCTATCCAGTTGACGGACGGCGGCATCGGGCGGCGTTGGTTGTCAGAGATCGATATGAGCGGCATGTCCGGAAAGGCGCGGTAGACCGGATGAAAATCCGGTAAGTCGAGCCGCCCATGCAGCGTGGTAACGCACTTATAAAAATGATCCTTAAATAACGGGAATTGCAGAAGGTCGACATGGAAGTGGATAATGTCGAATTCGTCTGCCCGCTGCAGAACCTCATTGAGCATGACTAGGATGCTTGCCGTGTGATCGCGCACGCCGGCCAGCCGCAAGCCATGAGGAACGCTAGGAACCAGTGTGGCGCCGGTCTCCGAATCGCCGCTGGCGAACAGCGTCACCTGATGACCTTGTCGCACCAACTCTTCCGTTAGCCAGGAAACCACCCTCTCGGTGCCGCCGTAGAGTTTTGGCGGGACCGCTTCCGCCAAGGGAGCCACCTGAGCGATACGCATCGGTTATCCATTCTTTTTCCAGGGTAACCGCGAAAGGCGGCACCGGGAGATAACGTGGTAGATGCCCTGAAGTTCGATGTTTCTGGCGTGTGGATCGTTTAGGATCGGCTTATCCCCTGCGCATATAGGATTGCCGCACCGCTTTAGCGAGACCGGGACATGGAAGAGCGGGCTACTGTGGGGTTGCCGCCGAGGCGGCACTGCCGCACATCGATTTCATTGAGCGGCGCTGCGGGCGCAGCGTCCGTTCGGATTTGTAGGGTCATTTGGAGGGGCGGAATGAACTTTGTAGCGGATTCGACGGGAGCGTTCCCTCTTGCATCATGACGAGAATTTAACCGTCGAGCGGCCGACCTTCGTCACGCATCTCGAATGCGGCTTCACCGGCGAGCGGGTCGCCGCCGACATCATTCATAATCTGTCCGGCGCTGGCAAGCCGCTGCTGGTGCGCTACGATCTCGCGGGCGTCAAAAAAGCCCTGAGCAAGGACGCGCTGGCACAGCGTCCGGCCGATCTGTGGCGCTATCGCGAGTTGCTGCCGGTGCGGCGCGTCGAGGACATCGTCAGCCTGGGCGAGGTTGTGACGCCGCTGATCCACCTGCCAACGCTCGCCAAAAAACTCGGCGGCGTGGAAATTCTGGTGAAGGACGAGGGGCGGCTGCCGACCGGCTCGTTCAAGGCGCGCGGCCTAGTGATGGCGGTGTCGATGGCCAAGGCGTTCGGCATCAAGCATATGGCGATGCCGACCAACGGCAATGCCGGCGCGGCGCTCGCCGCCTATGCGAGCCGGGCCGGCATCAAGAGCACGATCTTCTGCCCGCAGGACACCCCGGAGGTGAATGTCAGCGAGATCGAGCTGCAGGGCGCCACGGTGTACCGCGTCAACGGCCTGATCGATGACTGCGGCAAGATCGTCGGCGAGGGCAAGGCCAAGGCCGGCTGGTTCGATACTTCGACGTTGAAGGAGCCGTACCGGATCGAAGGCAAGAAGACGATGGGGCTCGAACTGGCCGAGCAGCTCGGCTGGGAATTGCCCGACGTCATTTTTTATCCGACCGGCGGCGGCACCGGGCTGATCGGCATGTGGAAGGCGTTCGCCGAGCTGGAAGCGATTGGCTTTATCGGCAAGAAGCGTCCGCGCATGGTGGCGGTGCAAGCGTCCGGCTGCGCGCCGATCGTGCGTGCTTTTGAGGCGGGCAGCGAACACGCGCCGCGCTGGGAGAACGCGCATACGATCGCATCCGGCATTCGCGTTCCGGCTGCGATCGGCGATTTTCTCATTCTGCGCGCGGTGCGCGAGAGCGGCGGCTTTGCCATCGCGGTGCCGGACGAGGCGATCAGCGCCGCACTGGAGGAAGTCTCGCGCGCCGAAGGCTTGCTGTTGTGCCCGGAAGGCGCGGCGACTTACGCCGCCTGCCAGCAAAGCCTCGCTGACGGCCGCGTTACATCGAAAGATCGCGTCGTGCTGTTTAATTGCGCCACCGGTCTGAAATATCCGCTGCCGAAGGTTGACCGCGCGCTCGACCGCCACAAGCCGATCGACTTTGCGGCGCTTTAATCAGCGCCGGCCGAGCGCCGACAGAATTTGCGTCGTAATGTCGAGCGGTTTTGGTTCGATCGACACGATGATCGGATTTTCGTCCAGGCCAGGCTCTTCGAGTGTGGCGAACTGACTACGCAACAGACTGGCCGGCATGAAATGCTCATTGCGGGTGGAAAGCCGCCGCGAGATCAAGGGTTCGTCGCCTTTCAGATAGACCAGGCGCACATCATGGCGGCTACCGACCAATATCTCCCGGTAGCGCCGCTTGAGCGCCGAGCAGGTGATAACCCCGCGTCCGTGCGAGGTGCGCTTCTGGTCGATCCAGGCGGCGATCGCCTTCAGCCAGGGCAAGCGGTCGTCATCCGTCAGGGGGAGACCGCGCGACATCTTGTCGACGTTGGCCGGCGGATGCAGCCAGTCGCCGTCGCCGAAATCCCATTGCAGCCGCTGGGCGAGCAGCGCGCCGACGGTCGACTTGCCGCAGCCGGATACCCCCATTACCACCAGCACCGCAGGTTGGTGAATGTAGCCGTTTGCCTCGCTAACGCGGCTGTTCGACATGGCCCCCGAATTTCTTTCTCATTGCCGACAACAATTTGTCGGAAAAACTCGCCTTGTCGCGCGAGCGAAATCGGGCATAGAGCGCTGCCGTCAAAACATGGGCAGGCGCGGCCTGCTCGATCGCCGCCTGAATGGTCCAGCGGCCTTCGCCGGAGTCATCGACATGGCCGGAGTAATGCGAAAGCGCCGGGTCTTCCGCCAGAGCCATTGCCGTGAGATCGAGCAGCCATGAACTCACTACGCTGCCGCGCCGCCACAGCGCGGCGATGTCGGCGACGTCGAGTTGATCGCGCTGATCGGGCGGCAGCTGTTCGGAAGCCACGCCGCGCAGGATATTGAAGCCCTCGGCGTAGGCTTGCATCAGGCCGTATTCGATGCCGTTGTGAATCATCTTGACGAAATGCCCGGCGCCGGCAGCACCGCAATGCATGTAGCCGCGCCCGACTCGCGGATCGCGGCCGTCTCGGCCCCACGTTGCCGCAATCTCGCCGGCGCCTGGCGCCAGGCTGTCGAAGATCGGGTCGAGGCGGTCGACCGCGACTTTGTCGCCACCGATCATCAGGCAATAGCCGCGCTCGAGACCCCAGACGCCGCCGCTGGTGCCGCAATCGACGTAATGGATGCCGTTCGCCTTGAGCGATTTCGCACGTGCGATGTCGTCTTTGTAGAAAGTGTTGCCGCCGTCGATAATGACGTCGCCGCGCTCCAACAGCGGCGCCAGTTGGCCGATCGCCGTTCCGGTCGCTTCGCCGGCCGGCAGCATGATCCAGATGGCGCGCGGCTTGGCCAGCACGCCGACCAGATTCTGCAGGCTGTGCGCGGCTGTGACGCCTTGGCCGTCGAGCGCCTTGATCGCCGCGGTCTCCTGGTCGAACACGACGCATTGATGGCCGGCGCGGGTCAGGCGGCGGACGATATTGCCGCCCATGCGTCCGAGCCCGATCATCCCAAGTTGCATCACGAGTCCCTCTGTCTCACTAAATCCGATATTACCGCAAATGGCAGGCGACCATATGCCCGGGCGCGACCTCGCGCAGCGCCGGCGATTCCACCTTGCAGCGGTCGAATACGTAGGGGCAGCGGGTGTGAAAATAACAGCCGGATGGCGGTTTGATCGGGCTCGGCACGTCGCCTTGCAGCACGCGTTTTTGCCGTTTCACGCGCGGATCGGGCACCGGCACCGCCAGCAACAATGACTCGGTGTACGGGTGCAGCGGCTTGGTAAAGAGCGTGCGCTTGTCGGTGTACTCGACGATGCGCCCGAGGTACATCACCGCGATGCGGTCGCTGATGTGCTCGACCACCGCAAGATTGTGCGAAATGAAAAGATAAGCGAGACCCATTTCACGCTGCAGGTCCATCATCAAATTGAGCACCTGCGCCTGGATCGAAACATCCAGCGCGGATACCGGCTCATCACCGATGATCAGCTTCGGCTGTAAAGCGAGCGCGCGGGCGATGCCGATGCGCTGACGCTGGCCGCCGGAGAACTGGTGCGGGTAATTTGCCATCTGGGCCTTGCGCAAGCCGACGCGGTCGAACAAGGCAGCGACGGATTTTTTCACCTCGCGGCCTTTGGCAATGCCGTGGATGCGCAGCGGTTCGGCGACGATATCGCCTGCGGACATGCGTGGATCGAGTGAGGAGAACGGGTCCTGGAAAATGATCTGCATCTGCCGGCGATAGGGGCGCAGCTGCTTCTTATTCAAGTGCGTGATGTCGCAACCGTCAATCAGGATGCTGCCCGCGGTCGGCTCGATTAGGCGCAGCACCGCGCGGCCGACCGTCGACTTGCCGCAGCCGGATTCGCCGACCAGGCCCAGCGTCTCACCCTTGGCGATCGAGAAGCTCACGCCGTCGACGGCGAACACCGTGCCGGCTGCGCGCTGCAATAGACCCTTGCGGATCGGGAAATGCTTCTTGAGGTCGCGCACCTCGATCACGTTCGGACGCGCCTCGCCGCTGACGGTTTGCGGGTCAGGCATGGCCGTCCCCGTAAAGCTCGCGCGAACGCCAACAGGCGGCCCAATGGTTCGGCTGCTTCTCTTCGAACGGAGGAAACACGGCGCGGCATCGATCCTCGGCATGAGGGCAGCGTGGTGCAAATATGCAGCCCGACGGCAGATCGGATAGCGCTGGCACCATGCCGGGTATCTCCTGCAGGCGGCTGGTGGCGTCCCCGGTTTCGCCGCGCATCAGGGCCAACCGCGGGATCGAGGCCATCAGCCCGTGCGTATAAGGATGCTGCGGCCGGACGAATAATTCCTCGACCGGCGCCTCTTCAACCTTGCGGCCGGCGTACATCACAATAACGCGCTGGGCGGTTTCGGCCACCACGCCAAGATCGTGGGTAATCAGCAGCACCGCGGTGCCAAGCTTGGTTTGCAGGTCGAGAATGATGTCGAGAATCTGCGCCTGAATGGTGACGTCGAGCGCGGTGGTCGGCTCGTCGGCGATCAGCACCTTCGGATTGCAGGCCAGTGCCATCGCGATCATGGCGCGCTGGCGCATGCCGCCGGAGAGCTGATGCGGATATTCCTTGGCGCGCTGCTCCGGCTCCGGGATGCGGGCGAGGCGGAGCATCTCGGCGGCCTTTTCCCAGCCTTGCTGCCGGTTCAGCGGCTCGTGCAACAGAACCACTTCGGCGATTTGGCTGCCGATGGTAAGCACTGGATTGAGCGAGGTCATCGGCTCCTGGAAGATCATCGCGATGTCCTTGCCGCGGGCGTGCCGCATCGCGGCGTCGTCGAGCTTGAGCAGGTCGACGCCTGCGAGCTTGACGGTACCGCCGGCGATCCGGCCGGGCGGATCGGGTACCAGCCGCATCAGCGACAACGCGGTGACGCTTTTGCCGCAACCCGACTCACCGACGATTGCCAGCGTCTCGCCGGGCGCCAGCGTGAAGCTCACGCCATCGACTGCTTTGACGACGCCCTGACGAAGGTCGAAATAGGTTTTCAGACCCTCGACGACGAGGAGCGGCGCGGCCTTTGTCACAGCCTTCGCCGCGCCGATATCGCGCTCGCCGGTCGTGAGGGTCATCGCGCGAGCGGCCGTCAATTGCGCAGGCGCGGGTCGAGGATGTCGCGCAACGCATCGCCGAACAGATTGGTGCCGAACACCGCGAGGCTGATCGCGGCGCCGGGGAAAATCACCAGCCAAGGGGCAACACGCACATATTCCGCCGCGGATTCCGACAGCATCCGGCCCCAGGAGGGATGCGGTTCCGGCACGCCGAGGCCAAGAAACGACAGCGACGCCTCCGTGAGGATCGCGGCGCCGAGCTGCGCGGTCGCGATCACGATCAGCGGCGCCAGCGTATTTGGAAGTACGTGGCGCACCGCGATGCGGAATTCGCTCATCCCGACGGCCCGCGCGGCCTCGACGAAGGGTTGCTCACGCAATGCCAGCGTGTTGGAGCGGATGACGCGCGCCGCGTAAGGAACCAGCGGTATAGCGATCGCGACGATGGTGTTGTCGAGCGCGGGGCCAAGCGAAGCCGCCATCACCAGCGCCAATACCAGGAGCGGTACCGATTGCAGCACGTCGACGATGCGCTGAATCAGCAGATCGACCCAGCCACCGAGATAGCCGGAGGCGAGGCCGAGCGCCGTGCCGATCCCGCAACCGAGGAACGTCGAGCCCAGGCCGACCGCGAGCGAGATACGCGCCCCGAAAATAATCCGCGCGTAGATGTCGCGCCCCATCGCGTCGGCGCCGAGCCAATGCGCGTCGCTCGGGCGCGCCAGTGACAGCGCCGAATTGGTGCCGATCGGATCGTAGATCGTGAGAAAATTGGCGAACGCCGCCGCGAATAAGAACACCAGCATGATCGCCGCGCCGATCACACCGAGCGGATGAGAAAACGCGTGATGACGAATCTGCGACCACACGCCGTCTGGACGGACGATCTCCGCAGGTACTGGAGCAAGATCGAGAATGGTCATGCGGCGTGTTCCGCTAATTCGCGTATTTGATGCGGGGGTCGAGCAGCGCGTAAAGCAAATCGACCAGGAAATTGATTAGTACCGCAATGAACGCGATGAACATCACCAAATTCTGCACGATCGGATAGTCGCGCCAGCGGATCGCCTCGACCAGAAAGCGCGCCACTCCCGGAATATTAAACACCGTTTCGGTGACGATCAGACCGCCCATCAGGAACGCCGCCTCGATGCCGATCACGGTGATTACCGGCAGCACCGCGTTACGCAATGCGTGGTGATAGTTGACGCTGGGGTCGGACGCGCCCTTGGCGCGCGCGGTGCGGATGTAGTCTTGGCGGAGCACTTCCAGCATCGAGGAGCGCGTCAGCCGCATGATCAACGCCGATGAGCGAAAGCCGACCGCCGCTGCCGGCACCGCGAACAGCGCCAGCGAATTCCAGAAACCGACCGGCGGATTGACGTAGATCGGCAGCGTGCCGGAATAGGCGACGAACGCCATCAGGATCAACAACCCGAGCCAGAACGAGGGCAGCGACAATCCACTTAAGCTGACCACGCGCAAGATATAATCGAGCGGCGTGTTCTGCTTGACCGCGCTGATGACGCCGAGCGGGACGCCCAATACGATCGAAAACAGCAACGCCAGCCCGGCGAGCTTGGCGGTGATCGGAATGCGCGGCAGGATTTCGGCGAGCGCCGGCTTCTCCGACACGTAGGAATAGCCGAGGTCGCCGTGAGTCAGTCCGTTGATCCAGCGCGCGTATTGAATGACGACCGGCTGGTCCAGCCCCATCTGCTTTTCCAGGTCCGCTTTCTCGGCGACGTTGATCATGCCGGCGGCGTCAAACAAAATATCCGCGATGTTGCCGGGCACCAGCCGCAACATCACGAAAATCAGAATGGAAATTCCAAACAACGTCAGGAGCATCAGAAAGAAGCGCCTGATCAGGTAGCTTCCCAACATAGCCTCCCAGTGTGTTCGGGAATTTGCGCGCTGGTCCGACGCTCGAAGCCCGGCACCGTTGCAAGACGCCGCGACGGCCACAAAGGCCGCCGCGCGCGCCTATCGATTGCAGCGCCTATTTATCGAGCCAGAGGTCCTCGTAGCGGTAACCGTTGTAGGCGCTGTTGTTCATGATCGTCATGTTTTTTACGTAGGGCTTCCAGCAGGTGCCGGTGCGGCCATGCATCAGGATCGGACGCGCCACGTCCTCCTGCAACTTCTTGTCGATATCCCACACCATCTTCTTGCGCTTCTCGACGTCGGTTTCTTGCGACTGCTGATCGAACAGCACCTGCAGTTCCTTGTTGCAGTAATGGGTATAGTTGCGCTCGGACCCGCAGGCATAATTTTCATAAAACGCCTGATCGGGATCGTCGATGCCGTTGCCGGTCAGGTTAAGCCCGACCGAATAGTCGTTACGCGCGACCTTGGCGAACCACGCGCTTGATTCGACGGGCTCTAGTTCGGCGTCGACATAAATGGTCTTGAGCTGATCGATCAACACGACGGCCGGATCACGATAGGTGGCGAGATTGCGGGTCGACACCTTGATCTTGAGCGGCTTTTCGGCGCTGTAGCCGAGCTTGGTCATGATGGCGCGGGCTTGCTCGCGGTCTTTTTGCACGTCGCCATAGCCCGGGATGGTCTTGAGCATTTCCGGCGGCATGCCCCAGACGCCTTCCGGCTGCGGCAGCATGGTGCCGCCGATGTCGCCCTGGCCCTGGAAGATGATGTCGATGAACGCCTTGCGGTCGAGCGAAAGCGCCAGCGCCTTGCGCAAATCCGGATTGTTGAACGGCGGATTCTCCCGGTTCAGGATCAGATTACTGCTGACATTGATCGGCGCGATCTCGCAGATCGCGGTCGGGTCCTGCTTCTTGATGTCGTCGATCAGCGCCTTGGTCATTTCGGTCGGGAAGGTCATGTCGACCTTGCCGGCGACGAAAGCAAGTACGGCGGTCGCACGATTGCTGATGATCGTGTATTCGAGGCCATCGAGATAAGGCAGGCCCTTCTTGAAATAGTCGGGGTGCTTCGTGAGCTTGATTGATTCGTTCTGTTTCATCTCGACGAATTTGAACGGGCCGGTGCCGATCGGATGCGTGCGCATTTGCGCAGCCGGGACGTGGCACGAATACATCGGCGTA
>JBPCQM010000042.1:0-13807 GCA_050998115.1 Pseudolabrys sp.
GGCTTGTTGACGCCGTTACATCCTGGGCCCACAAAATATTTAAAGGAAAGGGGCTGGGGGGAGGGGGGGGTGGGGGCGGCCGTCTGGGCCCCCCCGCCATTTTACCTGCGCGATCCGGGGGGAACGCGATGAGCGAGACCAGCACCGCCTCACGCGAGAAGCTCGAGGCAATGGTTGCGGAAGCCGATACCGGCGGACGCAAGCCAACCGGTATCACACGGAATTTTATTTTTGCGATCGCGTTGTGCTGGTCGGTGTTCCAGCTCTGGTACGCGTCACCGATTCCCTATGCGCTCAATTTCGGCGTCTTCAATGACGGTCAGGCGCGGGTTATCCATCTTTGTTTCGCTTTTCTCTTGGCCTTTACGACCTTTCCGGCATTGAAATCGTCGCCGCGCTCTTACGTTCCCGTGTACGATTGGATTTTCCCAATTCTCGGCGTTGTTTCCGCTCTATACCTTCTGTTTTTTTACCGGGAATTGTCGGAACGGTCGGGACTGCCGACTACACCCGACATCATCGTGTCTGTGATCGGCGTCGTTGTTTTGGTCGAAGCCGCACGTCGCGCCGTAGGCACGGCGCTGGCGGCGATTGCCAGCCTGATGCTCATTTATATCTTTGTCGGGCCGTGGTTGCCGGGCTTACTGGCACATAAAGGCGCTTCGCTTGCGCGTGCAGCCTCGCAAATGTGGATTACCTCGGAGGGAATTTTCGGCGTCGCCTTGGGCGTTTCGACGAGCGTCGTTTTCTTATTCGTCCTGTTCGGCAGCTTGCTGGAAAAGGCCGGCGCCGGAAATTATTTCATCCAGCTTGCCTTCGCAATGCTCGGCCATTTCCGCGGCGGGCCGGCCAAGGCCGGCGTCGTTGCATCCGGCATGACTGGGATGATCTCCGGTTCCTCGATCGCCAACACAGTGACGACCGGCACCTTCACGATTCCGCTGATGAAGCGCGTCGGTTATTCGGCGGTCAAGGCCGGCGCCATTGAAAGCGCGGCCGGCGTCAACGGCCAGTTGATGCCGCCGGTGATGGGCGCGGCCGCGTTCCTGATCGCTGAGTATGTCGGCATCACCTACGCGGAAGTCGTCAAGCATGCCTTTATTCCGGCTTTTTTGACCTACGGCGCGCTCTTTTACATTGTCGATATCGAGGCGGCGAAACTCGGCCTCAAAGGCTTGCCGCGCTCCGGCGGCGCAAAGATGCATCACACCGCGATACGCGGCCTGATGACGGTGAGCGGTATTATCGTTCTTAGCGGCCTCGTATATTACGGCATTGGCTGGACCAAGACGGTCTTTGGCGGAGCCGCGACCTGGGTTCTAGCCATGCTGCTGCTTGGCGCTTATCTCGGCCTGATGCGCTATAAGGCGGGTTATCCCGATTTGCCCGCCGACGACACCTCGAAAGCAATCGTCAAGGTCCCCGATTTCTATCAGACGGCGCGAACCGGCCTGCACTTCCTGCTGCCGGTGGCTGTGCTGATCTGGTGCCTGATGGTGGAGGAGTTGTCGCCGGGGCTGTCGGCGTTTTGGGGCACGGCGTTCTTGATCTTCGTCATCGTGACGCAGCGGCCGCTGGTGACCTATTTCCGCGGCCACCGGCAACTCGCGGGCGCTTTTCGCGAAGGCGCATCCGACTTGATCGCCGCATTCGAGGGTGCCGCGCGCAACATGACCGGCGTCGGGATCGCGACCGCCACCGCGGGCATCATCGTCGGCGCCGTGGCGTTGACCGGCATCGGGCTGGTGATGACGGAAATCGTCGAACTGGTATCCGGCAACAACTTGCTGATCATGCTGGCGCTGACCGCGGTGATCTGCCTCATCCTCGGCATGGGCATGCCGACGACCGCAAGCTATGTCGTGGTCGCAACCTTGATGGCGCCCGTGCTGGTGGAGTTGGCCGCGCAGAACGATCTTGCGGTGCCGCTCGTCGCCGTGCACATGTTCGTCTTTTACTTCGGGCTGATGGCTGACGTGACGCCGCCGGTCGGGC
The DNA here is from genome assembly GCA_050998115.1 of Pseudolabrys sp. Classification (GTDB taxonomy): domain Bacteria; phylum Pseudomonadota; class Alphaproteobacteria; order Rhizobiales; family Xanthobacteraceae; genus Pseudolabrys. The sequence continues at coordinate 1,996 of JBPCQM010000042.1, forward strand.
TGGCCGCTTCCGCGGCCGCCGCGATTTCCGGCGCTGATCCGGTCAAGACCGGAATCCAGGCGTTCCGTTATGAAATACGCACCGGCCTGTTGCCCTTCATCTTTATCTTCAACACGGAGCTGTTGCTGATCGACCTCAGCAACGGTTGGCATTTCATTCTGGTGATCCTGTGCTCGATTGTCGCGATGGGTTGTTTCGTCGCCGCCACCCAGAACTGGCTGATCACGCGTAACCGCTGGTATGAAACACCGGTGCTATTGCTGATCTGCTTTACCCTGTTCCGGCCAGGCTACTGGCTCGATCGATTGCAGGCGCCGTTCGTTGCCCTGCCGGCCACCGACATCACCAGGGTCGCGACGGAGTTGCCGGAAGGCTCGACCATTCGCTTTCGGGTCGACAGTCAGAGCCGGGCCGGCGAGGACGTAGAGAAGCTGGTGCGGTTGACCATGCGCGGGCCGAGCGGGCGCGAACGCCTGATGGGCGCGGGCATCACGCTGGTGCAGGCTGGCGACAACGTCACCGTACAGCAGGTCAAATTTGCCAGCGAAGCTTCCAAATACGGGCTTACGGCAGGGGATAAAATCCGGGCGGTGCTGGTTCCGGCCCAGCGGACGGATCGCTACTGGTTTACAATTCCGGCGTTCGCCGTCCTGGCCGGTCTCATCTTGCTGCAACGCAGCCGCCGGCGTGTGCCCGCCAAGAAAGCTGTAGCGTAGGCCATGAGCGCAATCTTGAAATTTGGGAGATCACCATGCTGCAACGCGCTTTGTTAATCACGACGCTGGCGCTCGTTATCTCCGGAGGGCCGGTCCTCGCTTTGACTACAAAGCAAAAGATGGAAACCTGCACGTTCGGCGCCAACGATCAGAAACTTCAGGGCGCCCCGCGCAAGGCCTTCATGTCCAAGTGCATGGCGAACGAGGCACCTGCCAAGAAGCCGCGTGCCGCGGTCAAGCCAAAAACCTGAGGCTTACGGCGGGCAGATATAGCCGGTGCCGCCCGGCGCCCGGAAGCAGCCGACCGATTCCGGCAGCAACAATTTAGGCAGGTAGAGCACGACGTCCGGAAACAGCATCGTAAAGCCGATCGTGATGAAGAACACCACATAGATCGGCAACGACGCGTACATAGCGCGGGTAAATGGCACGCCGACGAATTTCGACGCCACCAGCAGCGACAGTCCGTACGGCGGGGTGATCAGTCCAAACACCAGCGTCGTGATGATCACCACGCCCATATGCAGCGGCTTGATGTTGCCGAGCTCGTTAAGCTTGATGACGATCGGCATGAAAATGATGATGGCCGGCACGGCGTCCATGAAATCGCCGATCACAATGAACAGCAGCACCAGCAGCAGCATAATGATGCGGCCGTCATGGCCGGCGATCACTTCGATCCAGGCCGAAACGATATCCGGCCCGCGCAGGTAGGCCAGCATCCAGCCGAACGCGGAAGCCGCCGCCACCAGCGCCAGCGGAATGGAATAAAGCAGGCCAGTATAGACGAAGTCGCGCGGCAAATGGCGGATGTGGCCGGGACTCAGCAAAGGCACCAGCACCAGCAGAATATAGACGGCGGCGATCATGCCGGCTTCGGTCGGCGTGAACCAGCCGGTCAGGATGCCGCCCATGATGATGAGCGGAATCATCAGCGGCAAGAAAGAGGCGCGGGCGGCATCGGCGAATTCGCAGAGCGACGCGCGCGCCTTCTTGATGCCGACCGGGCCGAAGAAATGCGAGTAGATCATCAGGCCGATGCCGACAACGAGGCCGGGCACGATGCCGGCGAGGAACAGGCCGCCGATCGAGACATTGCCGGTGGCGCCATAAACCACCGCCATGATGCTCGGCGGGATCAGGTTCGCCATGGTCGAGGCGCAGGCGATCAGCGCCGCCGTGAAGGCGCGGTCATAACCCTCCCGCGTCATTTCCGGCGCAACGGTGCGGCTCAAGACCGCGACATCCGCGGTCGAGGAGCCGGAAATGCCGGCGAAAAACATGCTGAACAGCGTGACGACCTGCGCCAGTCCGCCGCGCATATGGCCGACCAAGGCCTGCGCCAGCCGGATCATCCGGTTGGTGACGTTGGCCGACGTCATCAGTTCGCCGACCAACAGGAAGAATGGCACCGCCAGCAGGATTTCTGAATCGATGCCGTGGAACATCTGTCCCACCATCGACTGCATGCTGATTGGCGTCAGCGCGCAGGCGGCGAGAACGCCGGCCATCAGCGCGAAGGCGACCGGCACGCCCATGTAGCCGAAGCCCAGGAAACAGGCCGTCATCAGCAGCAGAATCGACCCATTGCTCATGTCACGATTCCGGCAAAATCATCGGCGTCTTCTGGACCTTCGAAACCGTGGCGCCAGCCATTGACGATCTGTTCGACGCAAAACAGCACGATCAGCGCTCCCGCCAGCGGCACGCTGACGGTATAGGCGGCAAGCGGGATCAGCGACGGCGCGCGATAGCTGCCCAGGTCATTCATGAAATTCTGGATGCCGAACACCAGCATCGCCATCGCAACCGCGAGGACAATCGCCCGGTTGAAAACTTCCATGAACGTGCGTTTCGAGCCGCTCATGCGTTTAGTGATCTCGACCAGATTGAGATGGTCGATGCGGCGGGTCGCGACCGCCATGCCGATAAATATGCCCCAGGCGAAAAATCCGGTAGTGGCGAGTTGCAGCCACAGGATCGGAAGGCCGATGGTGCGCGTCACCACGTCGAGGAAGACCGAAAAGGTAAATCCCGAAATAGAAATTCCGCAAAACAGCATCAAGACGTGCTCAAGCGGGTCCAGCGCCACCCATTTCAGGTGGCGATGGCGAGCGATTACCAGCGGCAGCTTTTTCGGCGGGATTTCCAGCAAAACGCTCATTGGAATTCTTCTGAAATTATTTGTCACAAGCCGCGGGACGGCGGCGCCTTCGCGCCTCCGTCCCGTTCAGCATTTGTGATTGAGTTATTTTACGTTGCGAACCAGTTCGAGCAGCTTTACGGCGTGCGGGCCGAGTTGCTTGGCAAGCTGATCCTGAATCGGCGCCGCATCCTTCATGAAGCCGGACTTGTCGACATTCTCGACCACCTTGACACCCATGGTCTTTAGCTTGTCGGCAGAGTCCTGCTCAAGTTTTAAGCCCAGCATGGGTTCTTTTTTTGACACTTCATCGGCGGCCGCCTGCACCCATTGCTGTTCTTGCGGTGTCAGGCTCTTCCAGGTCTTGTCGGAGACCCAGATGCAGTTGTTGTTGGCTTCATGCTCGGTCATCGAGAGGATCGGCGCCACTTCGTAATGCTTGTTGGCCATGTAGACGTTGACGCCGTTTTCGGCGACTTGGACGACACCGGTCTGCAGCGAGGTATAGACCTCGCCGAACGGCATATGCACGGTCTGTGCGCCGTAGGCCGGGAAATGCGTGTCTTCGGTCATGGTGGCCTGGACGCGAATCTTCTCGCCCTTGATGTCGGCGACCGACTTGATTTCCTTCTTCGAATACATGTTGCGCATGCCCATCGTGAGCAGACCGAGCACGTGCGCGCCTTGCACCGAGTCATCGATCATGGCGCGAAATTCCTTCGAGACAGCGGGGTCGGCCAGCGTCTTGGCTAGATGATCCTTGTCGCGAAAGATGAAATGCAGCGAGAATACGCCAGCCTGCGGGGCGACGGTGGAAGCATTCGCAGTTGACGTGATGATGAAATCGATATCGCCGGTGCGCAGTTTCTGCAGCATCACCGGTTCCTGGCCGAGTTGCGCTCCAGGAAACTGGTCGATGCTCAACTTGCCGCCGCTGAGTTCCTTAAGTTTGGCATCGAAAATGTCGCCGGCAATGCCGTAAGCGGTCGAGTGCGGCTGATCGTAGCCGAAGGTAAACTTGCGCTGCGCGTTGGCGTCGCCGGGCATGGCGACCGCCATCGCGGCGAGCGCAAGAGCCGCAATGGCAAATTGTCTGAAGGCGCTTTTCATAATTATCCCTCCCAGGATCGTTGTTGTTCAGTGTTTTTAGGGCAGTGATCGCCGATATTAGATACCATCCGGCGGGGCCGAGCAATGTCGGGTTCGGGTTTGCGACCGCCGAATGCCTACAAATCGGCCACTAAATTGCGTCGGGAAATCGGTTGCGACAGGCTAATGACTACTGGCTCATCAGGCGGGGCGCGCAATGCCGGTTCGTCACATTGACCACGTGTTGATCGCCATGCCGGCGGGGCGCGAGGACGAAGCCCGGAAATTCTACCACGGCCTGCTTGGCATTGCGGAATCGGTGAAGCCGGCGAACCTGGCAAGCCGCGGCGGCTGCTGGTTCGAGAGCGGCTCGCTGAAAGTCCATCTCGGCGTCGACAAAAACTTCGTGCCGGCCCGCAAGGCGCACACGGCTTTCATTGTCGATGGCCTCGGTGATCTCATTAGAAAAATTGAGCAGGCCGGCTACAAGGTTGAAGAGCAAGACGAGCCGATCATCGGCTGCGAGCGCCGGCACGTCTGGGACCCGTTCGGCAACCGGCTTGAACTGATCGAACCGCGGGCCTGATCTTCGGCGGCTTACTGCGCGCCGAGCAGGACAACATGGCGCGGCTCGACCGCGATATAGACATCGCGGCCGACCTCGATCGGCTCCATCGCTGCGCAGCGAGCGATCAGCCGCTGGGCGCCCCAGGCGACATGGACTTGGGTGAAGTCGCCCTGAAACACCGTCTGCTCGACGCGAGCCGGCCAAACATTTTTCCTGGCCGCCGGCCGCCCCGGCGTGATCTTCAGATGCACCGTGCGCACCGAGACCACGGGCTCCGGCCCAACCGGGCGCCCATGGGCCATGCCGTAGATCAGTTGCCCATCCGCGGTTTCCACCGCGACCAAGCCGTCATTATCCAGATCCGGCCGGTGACGCCCGCGAATGAGATTGGCCGAGCCGACGAAGTCCGCCACAAAGGCGCTGCGCGGCAGGCGATAGATTTCGTCCGGCGTGCCGGTCTGCTCGATCGAGCCGTCGCGCATCACCACGATGCGGTCGGACATCGCCAATGCCTCTTCCAGATCGTGCGTCACGTAAACCGAGGTGATGCCAAGCCGGTGCTGAAGCTCCCGCAGTTCGATGCGCATGTCGGCGCGCAGCTTGGCGTCAAGGTTTGACAGCGGCTCGTCGAACAACAGAACGGATGGCGAGAATACGAAGGCGCGCGCCAGCGCCACCCGCTGTTGCTGCCCACCCGAAAGCTGGGACGCGCTGCGGCTGGAATATTCGCCCATCTGGACGAGATCGAGCGCGTGGCCGACCTTCTCCGTGATTTCCGCCGCGCCGGCTTTGCGCACCCGCAGCCCGTAAGCGACGTTGTCGAACACGCTCATGTGCGGCCAGATCGCATAGGACTGGAACACCATCGACAGGCCGCGTTTCTCGGCCGGGGTGTTGATCCGTCGCGCGGAAGAATAGACCGGCACGCCGTCGATGCGGATTTCGCCCGTCGCCGGCTGTTCGAGGCCGGCAATGGCGCGAAGCGTCGTGGTTTTTCCGCATCCTGAGGGGCCAAGCAGCGTTAGTTGCTCGCCATGCAGCACGCTGAAGCTCACCCCGCGCACCGCCGGAACCGGCCCGAAATTGACCTCTAGACCCTCAACTTCGATGTGCGGTTTCGAGGCTTGCATTACGGCATCGCTAGTTGAGCGGGTGGGCGGCGACGCGGCGGGTGACCGCAACCATTACGATCATCGCGACCGCCACTACCAGCGTCTGGATTAGCGCCAAGGTCGCGGTCAGCTCGGTTGAAGTGCCGAACCAGGATTCGACGATCGACGGCGTGATGACCTTTGAATGCGGGCCCATCAGCAGGATGGAGGCGCCAAGCTCGCGCACGCTGGCGATAAACAGCAACAACCACGCGGCGATCAAGCCCGGCCACATCAGCGGCACGGTGACCGTACGCATGCGAAAACCCCAGGACGCGCCGCACATCTGCGCGCACTCCTCAAGGCTCTTGTCGATCTGCAGCATGACGCCGGCAATGGTGCGCACGCCGAGCGGCAGGAACACCGTGAGATAGGCAATCAACAACAGCCACAGTGTGCCGTAGATCGGAATCGGAAAAACCACCCAGGCCCACATCAGACCGAATGCGAAAACGAGCCGCGGCACCGCTTGCGGGAACATCACGACATATTCAATCAGGCCGGCGCCCGGCAACTGCGCGCGATAGATGACCCAGGCCAGCAAGCCCATCAGCACGACGCCGATTGAAGCCGTGCCGAATGCGAGCAGCAGGCTGTTGCCGAGCGCCGAGCGCGCGGCATTCATCGACATCGCCATGCGGAAATTGTCGAGCGTGAAATTCTGCGCGGCCGGGAAGATGACGGCGATTTTTTGCACCGAGGAAAACATCAGAGTGATGATCGGCAGGGCGACGGCGCAGGCCAGATATAAGATACAGACGCCAAGCAAGACGAAACGCAGCCCGCCCACATCCGCCACCCGCGGCCGGAACGCCTTGCCGGTGATGGTGGCGTAGCTGCCGGCCATCACGATCCTCCGGTAAAGGAACAACATCACGAACATCACGGCGAACAGTGAAACGCCCATCGCTGCCGCGATCTGAATCTTCGGCGGATACTGCTGGACCATCTGATAGATCGCGGTAGTGATGACGTAATACCGGTTGGGCAGGCCCAGCACGAGCGCGACGGCGAACGAGCCGAGCATTTCGGCAAACACGAAGATCGCGGCGCCGAGCACGCCGGGGATCACCAGCGGCAAAGTGACGCGCAGCATGGTGCGTAGCCGGCTGGCGCCCATGACTTGCGACGCCTCCTCGAGCGAGGGGTCCATCGATTTCATCACCGCCGCGATCATGACGAAGGCGACCGAGCCTTCGAACAATGCCATCACCCAGGCGATGCCGTACGGCGTGTTGATGTCGATCAGATGCCCGCCGCCGCCGAGCGCGCGCCAAAGCCCGTTGATAAAGCCGCTTTCCGGCGCGCCGAGCATGCTCCAGGCCAGCGCGCCGAGCAGCGGCGTCAGGTAATAAGGCACCACCATCAGTTGTTCGAACACGCGCCGCCCCGGCACGTTGGTCCGCGTGAGAATCCAGGCCATCACGAAGCCGAACACGAGCGCCATTACTGTGGCGGCCAGCGACACGGTGAGCGTGTTGAGCAAAATTTGCGGGTACTGAAACAGGCCCTCGAAATTATCGAGGCCATAGGCGGTCGGCGGCCGGATCAGCGGATCGCCGACGTCGAGAGCAGCCTGCAACAGGTAGAAGACCGGGTAGAGGACCAGCACCGCGGCGAGCGCGGCGACCCCATACCCGGCCAGTTTCTGCGCGGAGAACGTCGTCCCCGCGGAATGAACGGCCGCCTGCGTCACAGGCCGAGCATGCCGTTCCATTCCTTCAGGAACGTGGCGCTTTGTGCGGCGTAGTCTTCCCAGTCGGTCGGATAGAGCAGTTTGAAGTCGCTGAGCTTGACGCCGGTCGGCATCGGCGGCGCGTCGGTGCGCACCGAGCCGTAATATAGATTCGGATTGGTCTGGTACCAGGCCTGACCGCGCTTCGACATCGCCCAGTCGACAAACAGCTTGGCGGCTTCCGGGTGCGGCGCCTTGTTGACCGCGCCGACCACAAGCGGCGTCGCTACCAGGCCGTCAGGGGGCGCCACAAATTCGACCTTGGCGCCCCGGCTCTTGAACAGAATGTAGGCCGGATACTCGCCGATCGCCGTGATGATGTCGTCGGCCTTCGACAGGCGATCGAACAATTGGACGCGAGAGTCGAACGCATGCGGCTGCAGTTTGGCGAACTCTTTCCAGAAGCCGTCGCCGTAGAGCTTACGCAGCTCATACCACTGCACGAACTGCAAGCCCGATGCGGAGATCTTGCAGCTGATCTTGCTCTTCCAGCGCGGATTGAGGATGTCCTTCCAGCCCTTCGGCGCGTCGGCGGCGGCGACCTTCTCGGTGTTGTAGGCGATGCCAGCGGGATCGACCCCGGTCCAGAAAAAGTACCCGTTCGGATTGCTGAGATGATCTTTCTTGTAGCCGACCGCCTCCGGCGACTCGTGGCGCTCGTAGCCGCCTTTCTTCTGAAAATCGAACGCCGGCGCGAGATCGGACAACTGGATGACGTCGACATCGAAACGTCCGGCCGAGCGCTCGGAAAGGATCTTGTTGTAGAGCGCTCCGGTTTGCGCCCGCACATAGCTGGTGTCGATCTTCGGGAAGTCCTTGTGAAAGCCCTCCATGATGCCGGCGGTGCCGGCTTCGTTCTCGTGACAATAGAAGACAAGCTTGCCTTCCTGCTCGGCCTTGGCGACGTCGGCCGTCGTCATGAAATCGAGGACTTTTATGGGTGATTTCGTCTGCCCATGCGCGAGAATATTGGGCGCCGCCATTCCGATGAAGGGTGCCGCCGTGATCGCGCCGCCGGCCTTCAGCAGCGCTCGTCGAGTCAGGTTGCCGTTTTTGTTGTCGCTCATTTTTTGCCTCCCTATCAGTGAGTTGATTTTTTGCTTATTGTAATTCGCGGCACCATCAGTGTCCCCCAACGCGGTTAGGTTGACAACCGCCGCGTCCGGTTCAGCAAAATCGAGGACTTACCTATGGCAACGCCGCGGACGCTTCGTCTCTCCGCCAATGACAACGTCGTTGTCGCCATCGACCAGATCGCCATAGGCAATGCGGCCGCCGGCACGGTGGCGCGCGAGCGCATCCCGCGCGGGCACAAGATGGCGATTGCGGCGATCGCGCTGGACGAACCGGTACGCAAATACGGCCAGATCATCGGCTTTGCCTCGAAACCGATCGAGCCCGGACAATGGGTGCATGAGCACAATGTGGTCATGCACGATTTCGCCCGCGACTACCGCTTCGCTGAGCACGCCAGAAATGATGAAATCCTGCCGGTCGAGCAGCGCGCCACCTTCGAAGGTTATCTGCGACCGAACGGCAGGACCGGCACCCGCAATTACATCGGTATCCTGACCTCGGTGAATTGCTCGGCGTCGGTGGCGAAATTCATCGCCGAAGCCTTCAACCGGTCCGATCTGCTGGCCGACTATCCGGAGGTCGACGGCGTCGTTCCGTTCGTGCACGGCACCGGCTGCGGCATGGCGGCCTACGGCGAGGGCTACGATCTGTTGCGGCGGACGCAGTGGGGCTACGCCACGCATCCCAATCTCGGTGGCGCGCTGATGGTGGGGCTCGGCTGCGAGACTTTCCAGATTGATCGTCTCAAGAAAGATTACGATATGGTCGAGGGCGACCACTTCCAGTCGATGACGATCCAGGCCACCGGCGGCACCCGCAAGACAATCGAGGAGGGCGTCGAGCGCGTGAAGGCGATGCTGCCGATTGCGGCGCGCGCCAAACGTGAGACGCGGCCGGCCTCCGAGATCGTGCTCGCTTTGCAATGCGGCGGCTCGGACGGCTATTCCGGCATCACCGCCAATCCGTCGCTCGGCGCCGCGGTCGATCTCCTGGTCAAGCATGGCGGTACCGGTGTGCTGGCCGAAACGCCGGAAATCTACGGCGCCGAACATCTGCTGACGCGCCGCGCGGTCAACCGCAGCGTTGGCGAGAAGCTCATCGAGCGCATCAAGTGGTGGGAGGATTATTGCGAAAGCAATGCCGGCGCGATGAACAACAATCCGTCACCCGGCAACAAACTGGGCGGGCTTTCGACCATCCTGGAGAAATCGCTCGGCGCCGCGGCGAAGGGCGGCACCACGACGATGCGCGCGGTCTATGAATATGCCGAGCCGGTCAAGGAAAAGGGCTTCGTCTTCATGGACACCCCAGGCTTCGATCCGGTCGGCGCCACCGGCCAGGTGGCGGGCGGCTGCAACGTGATGTGCTTCACCACCGGCCGCGGCTCGGCGTTCGGCTGCAAGCCGACGCCTTCGATCAAGCTCGCCACCAACAGCGAAGTCTATCACCGCATGACCGAAGATATGGACATAAATTGCGGCGACGTGATCGACGGCGTTTCGATCGAGGCGAAAGGGCAGGAGATTTTCGACAGGGTATTGGAGGTAGCGTCCGGCGTGCACACCAAATCCGAAGACCTCGGCTATGGCGATCTCGAATTCGTGCCGTGGCAGGTCGGCGCGGTGATGTGAGGTCTCAATCCGCGCTGCAATACAGCACGGTCTCCATTTGTTGCGGCGAGTGGTGCCGCAGCGCGAATTTATACTCCGGCACCCACGCGGCAAGCCTGTTGGCGATATCAGGAAGATCGGACGGATAGTGGTAGACGCAAATTGCAAGCTTCGGCCTGTCGCGGCGAATCATTGTTTCGGCCCCCTTTAACAGCGCCATTTCCATGCCTTCGACGTCTGCCTTGAGGAAGGTGACGCGCTCGCCTTCGAGGTAGTGATCGAGGCTGACGGCGTCGGCCGCCAGGTACTGCGCGAGCTGGCGCAACGCGGCTGCCGGCTGCGGCTCGTGGTACGCGACGGCAAGAAAGGCCAGCTTCCGCAGTCGGACGCGATCGAGGACGTCGCCGCTACATCCGATCTTTGGAACGAGAGCGACCAATGGATGGTGCAGGCCTTTAGCGGGGTCGACACCGTCATTCACGCCGCCTGGTATGCCGAGCCGGGACAATATCTCAATTCGGCCAAAAATTTTGAATGCCTGGCAGGCACGCTGCGACTGAGCCAGGCCGCCATGCGGACGAAGCTTCGACGCTTTGTCGGGATCGGCACCTGCTTTGAATACGATCTGAGCGCAGGCGACTTGAGCGTGAGAACGACGCTGATGCCGGCGACGCCCGACGCCCTGGCGAAGGTCGCGACCTTCACAGCCCTCTCCGAATCCCTGCCGCGGCTTGGCGTTGAGTTTGCCTGGCGCCGGCTGTTCTATCTGCACGGCGAGGGCGAGGGCGAGGACGAGCGGCGGCTGGCCCCCTATCTTCGCGCCAGGCTGGAAGCCGGCGAGCCGGCCGAACTGTCAAGCGGTGACCAGATCCGCGATTACCTCGACATTACCGACGCCGCACGCATGATTGCCGAGACCGCGCTTGGCCCGATGCAAGGGCCGGTCAATATCTGCTCCGGCGTGCCCGTCACGATTCGCCAGATTCCCGAGCAAATCGCCGATCACTATGGCCGCCGCGATCTGCTGAAATTCGGCGCGCGGCCGGAAAACCTCACCGACCCGCCCCGGGTTGTCGGACTGCGCGGCTAGGCCTGGTTAATCCCTGTTAACCATTGTCCGCTACGACTCGCGCCGGACCGCTCGACAGGGACGACGCGCATGAAGGCCGAGCTCAAGCCGCGGTCAATCTCGAAGGCCGCACGGCGCTGGAAACCGTCATTCCGCTGTCGACGCCATTCATCGTATTCGCCGATCCGGCGAGCTCCTGCAATTTCAAATGCACGTTCTGCCCAACCGGCCGCCGCTATCAGGGCGTGATGAAATTCGACGTATTCCGGAAAATCATCGACGACCTGGCTGAGTTCGACAAGCCGATCAAAGTGCTGCGCATGTACAAGGACGGCGAGCCGTTCCTCAACAAACGGCTCGCGGACATGATCGGATACGCCAAGAGATCAAAGCACATCGAATATATCGACACCACGACCAACGGTTCGCTGATGTCTCCCGAACGTCTAGGCCCGGTGCTCGAAGCCGGCATCGACAAGATCAACGTGTCGGTCGACGCCATGACGCCGGAAGACTATATGCGTTTCACCGGCTTCAAATTTGACTTCAGGAAATTCGTCCAAAACATCAAATTGCTCTATGCCAACAATGGCGCCTGCGAGGTCGCCGTCAAGAGTCCCGGCGAACTGATCACGCAAGCGCAACGCCAGGAAT
>JBPCQM010000065.1:0-10148 GCA_050998115.1 Pseudolabrys sp.
CCGCGCGGGCTGTGACGAGACAGCGGCCCTTCACGGGCGCGTTATACGAGGATGGACATGACGCAGGCATTCAGCGGCCGTCGACAGATGCGGAAATTCTTCGGATCGCTGCGCGAAGTGACCGAGATGCCGAACCTCATCGAGGTGCAGAAGGCGTCCTATGACCAGTTCCTGATGGTTCACGAACCCGTTGGCGGGCGGCTGGACGAAGGCCTGCAGGCGGTATTCCGTTCGGTGTTTCCGATCTCGGATTTTTCCAACACCTCGATGCTCGAATTCGTCAAATACGAGTTCGAGTCGCCGAAATACGACGTCGACGAGTGCCGCCAGCGCGGCATGACCTACGCCGCGCCGCTCAAGGTGACGCTGCGGCTGATCGTGTTCGATATCGATGAAGAGACCGGCGCCAAGTCGGTCAAGGACATCAAGGAGCAGGATGTCTACATGGGCGACATTCCGCTCATGACCAATAACGGCACCTTCGTCGTCAACGGCACCGAGCGCGTCATCGTCTCGCAGATGCATCGCTCGCCCGGCGTGTTCTTCGATCATGACAAGGGCAAGACCCATTCGTCCGGCAAGCTGCTGTTTGCCGCCCGCATCATTCCGTATCGCGGCTCCTGGCTCGACATCGAGTTTGACGCTAAGGACATCGTCCACGCGCGCATTGACCGCCGCCGCAAGATTCCGGTGACGTCGCTGCTCTACGCGCTCGGGCTCGACGGCGAGCAAGTCCTCAGCACGTTCTACAAGCACGTAAGCTACAAGCGCGCCAAGGACGGTGGCTGGCGCGTGCCGTTCGATGCCAACCGCCTCAAGGGCTACAAGGCCATCAACGATCTGGTCGATGCCGACACCGGCAAGGTGGTCGTCGAGGCCGGCAAGAAACTTACCGTGCGCCAGGCCCGCCAGTTGCATGAGAAGGGCCTCAAGGCGCTTCGCATGACCGACGAGGAATTGATCGGCCATTACATCGCGCTCGACCTCGTCAATCCAAAGACCGGCGAAATCTACGTCGAGGCCGGCGAGGAGATCACCGAGAAGAACCTCAAGATTCTGATCGAGGCCGGCTACAAGGAATTGCCGCTGCTCGACATCGATCACGTCAATGTCGGCGCCTATATCCGCAACACGCTGATGGTCGACAAAAACATGACGCGTGAAGACGCGTTGTTCGACGTCTACCGCGTGATGCGGCCCGGCGAGCCGCCGACGGTCGATACCGCCGAAGCGATGTTCCGTTCGTTGTTCTTCGACGGCGAACGCTACGATTTGTCCGCGGTCGGCCGCGTTAAGATGAACATGCGTCTCGAACTCGACGCGCCCGACACCATGCGGGTGCTGCGCAAGGAAGACATCATCTCCGTCATCCGCACGCTGGTCGATCTGCGCGACGGCAAGGGCGAGATCGACGACATCGACCATCTTGGCAATCGCCGGGTGCGCTCGGTCGGCGAACTGATGGAAAATCAGTATCGCATCGGCCTGCTGCGCATGGAGCGCGCCATCAAGGAGCGCATGTCCTCGGTCGATATCGACACCGTGATGCCGCAGGATCTCATCAACGCCAAGCCCGCGGCCGCGGCGGTTCGCGAGTTCTTCGGCTCCTCGCAGCTTTCGCAGTTCATGGAGCAGACCAATCCGCTCTCGGAGATCACGCACAAGCGGCGTCTCTCCGCGCTCGGGCCGGGCGGTCTGACCCGCGAGCGCGCCGGCTTCGAGGTGCGCGACGTGCACCCGACGCACTACGGCCGGATCTGTCCGATCGAGACGCCGGAAGGCCCGAATATCGGCCTGATCAATTCGCTGGCGACCTTTGCCCGCGTCAACAAATACGGCTTCGTCGAAACGCCGTACCGCAAGGTCAAGGAAGGCCGCGTTACCGATGAGGTGATCTATCTCTCGGCGATGGAAGAGGGCCGCTATACGGTCGCGCAGGCCAACGCTGAAATGGATTCGCGCGGCAGGCTCACCGAAGACCTGATCGTGTGCCGCCACGCCGGCGACGTGCTGCTTTACCCGCGCGACAAGGTCGACTTCATGGACGTGTCGCCGAAGCAACTGGTTTCGGTCGCCGCCGCGCTCATTCCGTTCCTGGAAAATTACGACGCCAACCCCGCGCTGCGGGGCTCCAACATGCAGCGGCAAGCCGGGCCGCTGGGGCGTTCGGAGGCACCCTTCGTCGGCACCGGCATGGAGGGCGTGGTCGCGCGTGACAGCGGCGCCGCGATCGGCGCCCGGCGAACCGGCGTGGTCGATCAGGTCGACGCCACCCGTATCGTCATCCGCGCCACCGACGAGCAGGATCCGGCCAAGCCGGGCGTCGATATTTACCGATTGATGAAATACCAGCGCTCGAACCAGAACACCTGCATCAACCAGCGTCCGCTGGTGAAGGTGGGCGATCAGGTCAAGAAGTGCGACATCATCGCCGACGGTCCCTCGACCGATCTTGGCGAACTCGCGCTCGGCCGTAACGTGCTGGTCGCGTTCATGCCGTGGAACGGCTACAACTTCGAGGACTCGATCCTGCTCTCCGAACGCATCGTGAAGGACGACGTCTTCACGTCGATCCATATCGAGGAGTTCGAAGTGATGGCCCGCGACACCAAGCTGGGCCCGGAGGAAATTACCCGCGACATCCCGAACGTTTCGGAAGAGGCACTCAAGAACCTCGACGAAGCCGGCATCGTCTACATCGGCGCGGAAGTTCACGCCGGCGACATCCTGGTCGGCAAGATCACGCCGAAGGGCGAAAGCCCGATGACGCCGGAAGAAAAACTGCTGCGCGCCATCTTCGGCGAAAAGGCCTCGGACGTTCGCGACACGTCATTGCGGGTGCCGCCGGGCGTGCAGGGCACCGTGGTCGAAGTGCGGGTATTCAACCGTCACGGCGTCGAGAAGGATGAGCGCGCGCTCGCGATCGAGCGTGAAGAGATCGAGCGTCTCGCCAAGGACCGCGACGACGAGCAGGCGATCCTCGACCGCAACGTCTATGGCCGTCTGGCGGAAATGCTGGAAGGCCGCCAAGGCATTGCCGGCCCCAAGGGCTTCAAGAAGGACTCAAAGATCACCCGGGCGGTGCTGGAAGAATTTCCGCGCTCGCAATGGTGGTTGTTCGCTTCGCCCAACGACAAGCTGATGGCCGAGATCGAGGCGATCCGCAAGCAATACGACGAGTCGAAGAAGTTGCTCGAGCAGCGCTTCCTCGACAAGGTCGAGAAGCTGCAGCGCGGCGATGAATTGCCGCCCGGCGTGATGAAGATGGTCAAGGTGTTCGTCGCGGTGAAGCGCAAGATTCAGCCCGGCGACAAGATGGCCGGCCGTCACGGCAACAAAGGCGTGGTGTCGAAGATCGTGCCGGCCGAAGACATGCCGTTCATGGCCGACGGCACGCCGGTCGACGTCGTGCTCAATCCGCTCGGCGTGCCTTCGCGCATGAATGTCGGGCAGATTCTCGAGACGCATCTGGGCTGGGCCTGCGCCGGCCTCGGCCTCAAGATCGGCCAGGCGGTTGACGCTTACCACCAGAAGCACGACTCCAAGCCGCTCAAGGACATGCTCAAGAAGGTCTACGGCGAGGACGAGACCATCAAGTCGCTGTCCGAGGATGAGCTGGTCGAGCTTGGCGGCAATCTGCGGCACGGCGTGCCGATTGCGACGCCGGTGTTTGACGGCGCCAAGGAAGCCGACATCGAAAAGATGCTGGACCTCGCGGGCTTGGGTCACTCCGGCCAGTCGACCGTCTATGACGGGCGCACCGGCGAGCCGTTCGATCGTCAGGTGACGGTCGGCTACATCTACATCCTTAAGCTGCACCATTTGGTGGACGACAAGATCCATGCCCGCTCGATCGGTCCTTACTCGCTGGTCACCCAGCAGCCGCTCGGCGGCAAGGCACAGTTTGGCGGCCAGCGGTTCGGCGAGATGGAGGTGTGGGCGCTCGAAGCCTACGGCGCGGCTTACACGCTGCAGGAGATGTTGACCGTGAAATCGGATGACGTCGCCGGCCGCACCAAGGTCTACGAGGCGATCGTGCGCGGCGACGACACGTTCGAAGCCGGCATCCCGGAATCGTTCAACGTCTTGGTCAAGGAAATGCGCTCGCTCGGCCTCAACGTCGACCTGCACAATTCCAAGCAGGGCAAGCAGAGCCACGGTGAAACTTCCGAGGCCGCGGAATAAATTTAAACACGGAGCGGGCGCCGCCCGCTCCGTGACGACCCAGTTTCAACGACAGGTGGGGGATTTGGCGGTCCCCCGGTCGAGGAGAAGACAATGAATCAAGAAATTATGAATCTTTTCAGCCCGCAGGTTCCGGCGCAGGTCTTTGACCAGATCCGGATTTCAATCGCGAGCCCGGAAAAGATTCTGTCGTGGTCGTACGGCGAAATCAAAAAGCCGGAAACCATCAATTACCGTACCTTCAAGCCGGAGCGTGACGGCTTGTTCTGCGCCCGCATCTTCGGGCCGATCAAGGACTACGAGTGCTTGTGCGGCAAGTACAAGCGCATGAAGTACAAGGGCATCATTTGCGAGAAGTGCTCGGTCGAGGTCACGCTCAGTCGCGTGCGGCGCGAGCGCATGGGCCATATCGAGCTCGCCGCGCCGGTCGCTCACATCTGGTTCCTCAAGTCGCTGCCGAGCCGCATCGGCCTGCTGCTCGACATGACGCTCAAGGACCTCGAGCGGATTCTTTATTTTGAATATTACGTCGTGCTGGAGCCGGGCCTCACCCCCCTCAAGGACCGCCAGCTTCTGTCCGAAGACGAATATCTCAAGGCGCAGGAAGAGTTCGGCGCCGACAGTTTCACCGCCACCATTGGCGCGGAAGCGATTCGCGAGATGCTCAAGGCGCTCGACCTCAACAAGATGCAGGCGGACCTGCGCGTCGAGATCGGCGAGACCGAGAGCGAGATCAAGAAGAAGAAGATCGCCAAGCGGCTCAAGCTGATCGAGGCCTTCATTGCCTCCGGCAACAAGCCGGAATGGATGATCCTGACGCAGGTGCCGGTGATCCCGCCCGATCTGCGCCCGCTGGTGCCGCTCGATGGCGGCCGATTCGCGACGTCGGACCTCAACGATCTTTATCGCCGCGTCATCAACCGCAACAACCGCCTCAAGCGGCTGATCGAATTGCGCGCGCCGGACATCATCATCCGCAACGAGAAGCGCATGTTGCAGGAAGCGGTCGATGCGTTGTTCGATAACGGCCGCCGCGGCCGCGTCATTACCGGCGCCAACAAGCGCCCGCTGAAGTCGCTCGCCGATATGTTGAAGGGAAAGCAGGGCCGGTTCCGCCAGAACCTGCTCGGCAAGCGCGTCGACTATTCGGGCCGCTCGGTGATCGTGGTCGGTCCCGAGCTCAAGCTGCACCAGTGCGGCCTGCCAAAGAAGATGGCGCTCGAACTGTTCAAGCCGTTCATTTATTCGCGGCTCGACGCCAAGGGCCTCTCCACCACGGTGAAGCAGGCCAAGAAGCTGGTCGAAAAAGAAAAACCGGAAGTCTGGGACATCCTCGACGAGGTGATCCGCGAGCATCCGGTGCTGCTCAACCGCGCGCCGACGCTACATCGGCTCGGTATTCAGGCGTTCGAGCCAGTGCTGATCGAAGGCAAGGCGATCCAGCTGCACCCGCTGGTCTGCGCCGCCTTCAACGCCGACTTCGACGGCGACCAGATGGCCGTGCACGTCCCGCTGTCGCTGGAGGCGCAGCTCGAGGCGCGCGTCCTCATGATGTCGACCAACAACATCCTGCATCCGGCCAACGGCTCGCCGATCATCGTGCCGTCGCAGGACATCGTGCTCGGTCTTTATTACCTCACGCTGCTGCGCGAGGGCTCGCCGGGCGAGTGGAAGCTGGAGCTGCACTCCGAAGCCGACATCAAGAAGGATTCGAAGAAGCAGAACATTGTGAAGGGGCACTACACGAGCATCGCCGAGATCGAGCATGCTTTGCAGGAGCGCACCATCACCCTGCACACCAAGATCCGCTATCGCTGGGAAGGCCTCGACGACAAGAGCAAGCCGGTCAAGAAGTGGTACGAAACCACGCCCGGCCGCGTGCTGCTCGGCAATGTGCTGCCGAGGAACGCCAAGACGCCGTTCGACGTCGTCAACAAACTGATGACTAAGCGCGAAATCTCGTCGATGATCGACCAGGTCTATCGCCACTGCGGCCAGAAGGAGACGGTGATCTTCTGCGACCGCATCATGGCGCTCGGCTTCTATCACGCGTTCAAGGCCGGCATTTCGTTCGGCAAGGACGACATGGTGGTGCCGGACACCAAGTGGCAGATCGTCGAGCGCACCCGCGATCAGGCCAAGGAATTCGAGCAGCAATACAATGACGGGCTGATCACCCAGGGCGAGAAGTACAACAAGGTGGTCGACGCCTGGTCGAAGTGCACCGAGGCGATCGCCGACGCGATGATGCACGAAATCTCGTCGGTCAAGAAGGACAAGCAGGGCCGCGACGAGCAGGTCAACTCGATCTACATGATGGCGCATTCTGGCGCGCGCGGTTCGCCCGCGCAGATGCGCCAGCTCGCCGGCATGCGCGGCCTGATGGCGAAGCCGTCGGGCGAGATCATCGAGAGCCCGATTATTTCCAACTTCAAGGAAGGCCTCTCGGTGCTCGAGTATTTCAACTCGACCCACGGCGCCCGCAAGGGTCTGGCCGACACCGCGTTGAAGACCGCGAACTCCGGCTATCTGACGCGCCGTCTGGTCGACGTCGCGCAGGATTGCATCATCACGACGGAAGACTGCGGCACCAAATCCGGCATCAAGGTCCGCGCCATCATCGACGCCGGCACCGTGGTGGCGTCGCTGGCGATCCGCATCCTCGGCCGCACCACGGCGGAGGACGTCAAGGATCCGGCGACCAACAAGACCGTCGTCAAGCGCGGCACGCTGCTCGGCGAGCCGGAGGTCGAGGCGATCACCAATGCGGGCGTGCAGGAGCTCAAGATCCGCTCGGTGCTCACCTGCGAAACCGTCAACGGCGTCTGCGGCGCCTGCTACGGGCGCGATCTCGCCCGCGGCACGCCGGTCAATATGGGCGAGGCGGTCGGCGTCATCGCCGCGCAATCGATCGGCGAGCCGGGCACCCAGCTCACCATGCGCACCTTCCATATCGGCGGCGCGGCGCAGATCAACGAGCAATCGTTCATCGAGTCGAACTTTGACGGCAAGGTCAAGATCAAGGGCAAGAACATCGCCACCAATGGCGACGGTGAAACCGTCGCCATGGTCCGCAACATGGTCGTTGCCGTGCTCGATCCGGACGGCACCGAGCGGGCGCATCACCGCATCCCTTATGGCGCGCGCATGCGCGTATCGGACGGCGACAAGATCAAGCGCGGCCAGCGCATCGCCGAGTGGGACCCCTACACGCGGCCGATCCTCACCGAGGTCGAGGGCACGATCGCCTTCGAGGATCTCGTTGACGGTCTGTCGATGTCGGAGGCGCTCGACGAATCGACCGGCATCGCCAAGCGCGTGGTGGTCGACTGGCGCACCGGCTCGTCGCGCAACCAGCAGGATCTGCGTCCGGCCATCGTCATCAAGGGCGCGGGCAAGGATGGCAAGATCCTCAAGCTCGGCCGGGGCGGCGAGGCGCGCTATCAGCTCGCGGTTGACGCCATCATCTCGGTCGATCCGGGAAACAAGGTGAAGGCCGGCGACGTCATCGCGCGTATTCCGACCGAAAGCGCCAAGACGCGCGACATCACCGGCGGTTTGCCGCGGGTGGCGGAGCTGTTCGAGGCGCGGCGGCCGAAGGAGTCGGCGGTGATCGCCGAGATCAACGGCACGATCCGGTTCGGCAAGGACTACAAGAATAAGCGCCGCATTACCATCGAGCCGTCCGGCAAGAATGACGAAGCCAAGGAATATCTCGTTCCGAAGGGCAAGCACATCCATCTTCAGGACGGCGACATCATCGAGAAGGGCGACTATATCGTCGACGGCAATCCGGCGCCGCATGACATCCTGGCGATCAAGGGCGTCGAGGAGCTCGCCGCTTATCTGGTCAACGAAATCCAGGAGGTCTACCGGCTGCAAGGCGTGGCGATCAACGACAAGCACATCGAGGTGATCGTTCGCCAGATGCTGCAGAAGGTCGAGATCGACAATCCGGGCGAGACCGATTTGCTGCAAGGCGAGCAGATGGACAAGATCGAGCTCGACGAGATCAACGCGCGCTTCGAGGCCGAAGGCAAGAAACCGGCAACCGGACATCCGGTGCTGCTCGGCATCACCAAAGCTTCGCTGCAAACCCGCTCGTTTATCTCCGCCGCGTCGTTCCAGGAAACCACGCGGGTGCTCACCGAGGCCGCCGTCAACGGCAAGGTGGATACGCTCGATGGCCTCAAGGAAAATGTCATCGTCGGCCGGCTCATTCCGGCCGGCACCGGCGCCACGATGACCGGACTTCGCGAGGTCGCGACCAAGCGCGACGCGCTCATTCTCCAGGAGCGCGAGAAGGATGCGGCGAAGTTGGCGGCGCAGCATGCCGCGCAACAGGCGGCGCCGGCCGACGCTCCGGCGTTGCCCCCGGCGGAGTGACGCGTCGCGGAAACGAAACTGTTGCGAAGGGCCGCCCGCGGGCGGCCCTTTTTTGCGACGGCCAGGCCGCGGAAACGCGAAAACCCCGATTTCTCCGGCACTTCCCGCTTGACACCCCGGGTCAGCGCCGATACATAGCCCACACTTTAACGGCAGGCGGTGAGCTTCGCCCGTCGGAACGGCCAGCCCGGTAAGTCTTTGATTTATCTAAGATTTAGTGGCGCAACCTGCCTCGATGAATGAAGCTCAAACGCTGCCTCTGACAGCCTAATGTCAGGATGCAAGTGACGGCTAGGGGGTGACACGCCTCGCAGTCGTTCGACCGGAAGAGCGCCTGCCGCGGTTTGCGGTAGCGCGATTTCGTTTTGCGCGTGGGAAAGTTTTCCGCGCGGGAAGATTTTCGGGCGCAAGCCCACACGAAGTTTGAAAGAGGCAGATGCCGACGATCAACCAGCTGATTGCCAAGCCACGGCGGCCGCTCAAGGCGCGCAACACGGCGCCAGCGCTGCAGGATTCACCGCAGAAGCGCGGCGTCTGCACTCGCGTCTACACCACGACGCCGAAGAAGCCGAACTCGGCGCTGCGCAAGGTCGCCAAGGTTCGCCTCACCAACGGCTTCGAAGTGATCGGTTACATCCCGGGCGAGGGACACAATCTGCAAGAGCATTCGGTGGTGATGATTCGCGGCGGCCGCGTCAAGGATTTGCCGGGCGTGCGCTATCACATCCTGCGCGGCGTGCTCGACACCCAAGGCGTCAAGAATCGCAAGCAGCGCCGTTCGAAATACGGAGCAAAGCGACCCAAATAGGGTCGCTTTGCGGAGATCCCCGGGTGGGCGAAGCGATATCCGGGGAACCCGAGAGGCAAACTGAGGCCGGCTTGCCGGCAACGAAACGAAAAATACGTGGATGGCCGGGATGAGCCCGGTCATGACGAAGAGATAGAAGAAAGTTCAGGATCGAGAGAGCCATGTCCCGCCGTCACGCCGCAGAAAAGCGCGAAATCATTCCGGACCCGAAATTCGGCAACGTCGTGGTCAGCAAGTTCATGAACGCTGTGATGCATCACGGCAAGAAGTCGGTGGCGGAAACCATCGTTTACGGCGCGCTTGAGACGATCGAGAGCAAGACCAAGGCAAACCCGCTCTCGGTGTTCCAGCAGGCGCTCGACAACGTGATGCCGTCGATCGAAGTGCGCTCGCGCCGCGTCAGCGGCGCCACCTATCAAGTGCCGGTCGAAGTGCGCACCTCGCGCCGCCAGGCGCTCGGCATCCGCTGGATCATCGCCGCGGCGCGCGACCGCAACGAAAAGACGATGACCGAACGGCTCTCGGCAGAGCTGCTCGACGCATCCAATAATCGGGGAAATGCCGTCAAGAAGCGCGAGGACACCCACAAGATGGCGGAAGCCAACCGGGCCTTCTCGCATTACCGCTGGTAAAGCGGCGATCAAAACACTTTAGGACAGAGTTCTCCAATGCCCCACGTTCACCCGATCCAGGACGACCGCAACTTCGGCATCACGGCGCATATCGACGCCGGCAGAACGACCACGACCGAGCGGATCCTCTATTACAC
>JBPCQM010000076.1:0-4616 GCA_050998115.1 Pseudolabrys sp.
CGCGCGCAGGCGGGAGGCGATCGGCGGCGGACGCAATGCGACGATCGCGCTTTCGATGGCGGCGCGCAGGTCCGATGCAGCTTTTGTGTATTGCTCGCTCGCGCACAGCTCGCGCATGCCGGACCAGAGCGTGGCGAAGAAATGCGGAAAATGGGCAAAGGCCATGGTGACCACGCCCATCCACGGTGCCTGAAGGACGGACTTCATGTCCTCGTAATCGGCCTTGAGCCGGCCTTCGGCTCGAAATTCGGGCACGTAGTGGACCGGCGGAAGCGGGTTCGGCAGAAAGCGTGGAAGCATGGCCATCGTGTAATGCTCACATTTGGGAAGGCAGCCAGAGCGCCAGGATCGGGAAGGCAATCAAGATCACCAGGCGGATCAGGTCGGTGAGGATAAACGGGATTACCCCTTTGAAAATGGTGGCGAAACTAACGTCCTTGACCACGCTTTTGATGACAAAGACGTTCATGCCGACCGGCGGGTGAATGAGCCCAAGCTCGACCGTCATCACGATGATGATGCCGAACCAGATCGGGTTAAAGCCGAGTTGGGTGATGACCGGGAAGATGATCGGCACCGTGAGGATGATCATTGCCATCGCGTCCATCAGGCAGCCGAGCACCAGATACATCAGCATGATGAGCGCCAGCACGCCGTAGTCGCCGACACCCAGCCCGGTGAGAAATGCGGTGACCTTCTGCGGCGTCTGCGTGACGGTGAGGAAATAGCCAAACAGCAGCGCGCCGATCAGCACGGTAAAAACCGCGGCCGCCGTGCGCGTTGCTTGCAGCAGCGACGCCAGAATCTTGTTCTTGTTGAGCCGCCCGGTGAACAACCCGATCAGGAACGCGCCGGTGGCGCCGACGCCGCCCGCCTCGGTCGGCGTAAAGCGCGGCAGGAACGGCAGGCCGTAAAGGCCGCCGATCACGAACACAAACAGTAGCATCGGCGCCCAGATCTCCGTGAG
The DNA here is from genome assembly GCA_050998115.1 of Pseudolabrys sp. Classification (GTDB taxonomy): domain Bacteria; phylum Pseudomonadota; class Alphaproteobacteria; order Rhizobiales; family Xanthobacteraceae; genus Pseudolabrys. Next base: position 968 of record JBPCQM010000076.1, read on the forward strand.
GCCTACGAAGCGCTGCCGCCAATTGGTGCGCGGCCCTGTCGGCAGGAAGTCCGGCCGCACATAGCCGATCACCGCGATGGTGATCACATACATTGTCATGGCGAGAAGCCCGGGCACGATGCCGGCGATGAACAGCTTGCCGATGTCCTGTTCGGTGATGATGCCGTAAACCGCGAGCACGATCGAAGGCGGCAGCATGGCGCCGAGCGTGCCGCCGGCGGCTATCACGCCGGTGGCGAAACTTTGCGGGTAGCCGAAGCGCCGCATTTCCGGATAGGCGACCGCGGAAAAAGTGGCCGCGGTCGCGACCGAGGAGCCGCAGATCGCGGCGAAGCCGCCGCAAGCGACAACCGTCGCGAAACCCAATCCGCCGCGCAGGTGCCCCACGAAACCGTTGGCGGCCTTGAACAGATCGCGGCTCATGCCGGAATTGGAAATAAACGTCCCCATCAGCAGGAACATCGGAATGACGCCGAAGGTGTAATCGGTGACCGTGCGCATCGAGGTCTGACCGACCAGCTTGAGCGCCGGGCCGCCGCCGACCAGATAGCCGAAGCCGCTGACGCCAACGAGACCCATCGCCATGCCGACCGGCACGCGCAACAGCATCAGCGTGAACAAGGCGACGAAACCCAGGACCGCGACGGCATCGGTGCTCATCGCCGGCGCCTCATTCGACCGCCTTGATCTTGTTTTCGGCTATCAGGTCCGGCTGAAAGATGAGCCGATAAGTGCGCACCGCGATCAGCAGCACGGCCGAGACATCGCCGGCCCAGGCTACCGCAAAAAACGGCCAGGTCGGCAGCCGCAAATCGAATGTCAGCACGTTGTCGTAATAAGTGCCACGTACCTTGTCGAACAGCGTGTAGGTTTGCACCGTGACCACAAACAGCAATACCAGCGTGGCAAAGACGTCGATTATGCGCTGATATTTCGGCGAGACGGTTGTCCAGATCAGATCGACGGTGATGTGGCCGCCGCGATAGGAGGTCGCGGCGATTCCCCAGAAAATAAGAATGCCCAGCAGCAAACGGCCGAAATCGAACGAGTCGGGAATGGCGTAGTTGAAGACGTTGCGCAGGACGACGGCGAGAAAAATATTGGCCGCGACGATGCCAACAAATCCGGCTGCCACCCATTCGATGGTGTCGATGAAACGATCCATATAGATGCGTTTCATGGCGGCTCCAGCCGGCTGGCGGTATTGCTACGATGCCGGCGGCGGGACGGTCCCGCCGCCGTAATTACGCCTGCGCCATTACTTCGCCAAGGCGTTGTATTTCGCGAGGTCGGCGCGAAGCTCCTTCATGGCCGCATCGGGATCGATGCCGGCCTTTTTGGCGCCGTCGGCCCAGCTTTTCTCCAGCGGTTCGGCCGCTTTCTTCCAGGCCGCAGTCTGCTCGGCCGTCAGCTTGTAGACCTCGTGGCCGGATTCCGCCTTTACCTTGTCGATGCCGGCGTCCTCAAATTTACCCCAGGGACCGCCAACCTTGCCGGCGGCTTCGGTGTTGCAATTATCGTCGATCGCCTTTTTCTGGCGCGGCGACATCTCGTCGTATTTGCCCTTGTTCATCACGAAGGCGAAGGTCGTCACATAGAGCGGCGCGTCCATATGATATTTCGTCACCTTGTCGATGCCGAACAGCACCAGCGAACCCCACGGGAACGTCACGGCGTCGGCGACGTGCCGCTCGATAATGTCGCGTACCTCAGGCGCGGCTGACTGCACATTGGTGCCGCCGAGCAGCGTGACGAAGTTGGCGATGGTGGCGTCAGCGGGACGAATCTTCATGCCTTTTATATCTTCGGGCAAGACGATCTTTTTGACGCTGGAGTGAAACGAGGACGGCGCGTGGATGAAGGCGAGGCAGAACTTGACGTCCTTCATCTCCTTCTCGGCATATTTACGATACCAGGCGTCCAGGCCTTTCGAGCCGCCTTCGGTGTCCGACATCAGGAACGGCAACTCGCCGGCGCCGATGATCGGGAAGCGTCCGGGCTGGTAGCCGGGGTTGATATAGGTGACGTCGGCGATGCCGTCGCGCGCCATGTCGTAATGGTCAAATGCCTTGCCGAGTTGTTGCGCGGGATAAACCTTGTAGTGGATAGTGCCGCCCGATGCGTTCTCGACCGCCGCGCCCCAATCTTCCAGCGCCTTTTGCAGCGGATGCGACGCCGGCACCCAGTGCGACAGCTTGAGGTCGAACGTTTTTTCCTGCGCCGATGCCGTGGGGACGACGCCGAACAAGGCCGCTGTCAGCAGAGCCGCGGTAATGCGTCCGGTGTAGCGGGATTTCATCAGGTGCCTCCCTTGGTGGAGCCGTGGCTCCTTGGTTCGGCGTTAGCGCCGATTTTTCATTCGTGATTTCAATATTCAGCCGCATGTGCGGGGCGTTGTAAAGTGGACGGTTTGATATCAAACTATTTCCCGGCCAGCGCCGCCGCCGGCCGAAGGTGAGACGGATGACGCGCAAGACGGCGAAACACGGCGGCAATGCCAAAACCGGCGTGGCGAACGGCGCCGCCGTCGAGTTCGGAGAACTCGGCCGCTGGCTCGGATTTAATCTACGGATGGCGCAGGAGGCCAGCTTTCAGGCCTTTTCCCGGCGTTCGCGCGAGATCGGCGAACATCCCGGCCGTTTTGCCACCCTGACGCTGATCGCCGAAAATCCCGGCATCAGCCAAACTACGCTCAGCAACGCCAGCGGCCGTGACAAGTCGAGCATGACGCCGGTTCTCGAAGATCTGGTCCGGCGCGGCCTTGTGCAGCGCAAAAAGACCGACCGCGACCGCCGGGTTTACCGGTTGTCGTTGACGCCGGCCGGAGCGCGCACCCTCGCCAAGCTGACCGCCTGCGCGCAACTGCATGAAAACAATCTCGACCGCCTGATCGGGCGCGACCGCGCGCGTTTCATGCGGATGCTGAAGCGGATTTCCGGCGGGCTTAACTGAATTTGGCCAGCACCGCGGCCGGCACCGGGCGCGAGCGAATGCGGCCCGGCTCGGTGGCGTCGCGCGCCGCCCAGACGCGCTTTTCGGTGCATTGCGCGCAAAGTTCGCCGCCGAGCAAGACGCGATGCTGCACGGTGAAACTCGAGGTGCCGAACTCGATCGAGGACTCGACGGCGACGTCGTCGCCGAACCGGATCGGCTTGAGAAATTTCGCGCGGGTGTCGACCAGCGGATAGCCGACGAAATCATAGGTTTGCAAGAATTTGTATTTGGTCATGCCGAGCGCTCGCTCGAACAACGCGGTGGTCGAGGCGTCGAAAATGCCGAAATAGCGCGGATAGAAAATAATGCCGGCGGGATCGCAATCGCCCCATTCGATCCGCACCGTGCGGGTGTTGGTCAGCGGCACGTCACACCTTAGCGCGGCGCCATGCGCAGCGCGCCATCGAGGCGGATCACCTCGCCGTTGAGATAGCCGTTGCGCACGATATGCATCACCAGCGCGGCGAATTCGCGTGGCTCGCCGAGCCGCTTCGGAAACGGCACCGAGGCGCCAAGCGAATCCTGTGCCTCTTGCGGCAGCGCGCGCAACATCGGCGTACCGAAAATGCCCGGCGTGATCGCCATCACGCGGATGCTAAGCTGAGCGAGTTCGCGGGCCGCCGGCAGCGTCAGCGCGGCGACGCCGCCTTTCGAT
>JBPCQM010000091.1:0-13039 GCA_050998115.1 Pseudolabrys sp.
GGCCTGCTCGGCGCCGCCGCGCGCGCGGCAGTGCCGAAGCTGAAGAAGGCGCTGGCGGACAATGCGGTGGCCGACCTCAAACCATTCACCACCAACGCGCAAGCGAAAATCTCGGCGGCAATCACCGAATTTCACCAGGTTACGCCAGGCGTATCGGTCGATACCGCGATCAACGATCTGCGGCTGATCGGGATCGAATTCGATTCCAGGACGCTGCGCATCGTCACCGAGACGCAGGGCACCGCCAAGGTGACGGTGACGGAACTGCCGAAAGGCTAGTGCCGTCCTGGTTGACACGCCCCCGCGTCGGCATAGATTAAGCGAGTTCCGAGGGGTGCCCAATTTGGGCTGAGAAAAACCCTTTGAACCTGATCCGGGTCATGCCGGCGAAGGGACAGGGACTTGAGGCTTCTGCCCCAGAACCGAATTGCATCGGATCTCGCGCGCCGTTTCACGCAGGGAGCCGCATATGAACAAGCCCGTCACTTCCGCCGATCTGGTCACGCCCAAGGTTACCACCGGTCCGCTGCCCGCCTCGCGCAAGGTGCATTCGACGCCCGACGCCGCGCCGGATTTGCGGGTACCGCTGCGCGAGATCATCCTATCCGAGACCGCGAAAGAACCGCCGTTGCCGGTCTATGACACCACCGGACCTTACACCGACAACGACGCCGTGATCGATGTCGAGAAGGGCCTCAAGCGCGTGCGCGTCGCATGGGTGCGCGAACGCGGCGGCGTCGAGGACTATGACGGACGGCCGATCCAGCCGGTAGACAACGGCAACGCCACCGGCAAATATCTCGCCCGCAATTTCCCCAATACGCCGAAGCCGATGCGGGCGATTTCACCCTCCCCTTTACGGGGAGGGCCGCTCGCCGCAGGCGAGCGGGGTGGGGTCGCAGCGAACGCTAGGACCCCCACCCTTAACCCCTCCCCGCCATCAGGGCGTTTACGCCCGTCTTCGACGGGCTATGGGGGAGGGGAAAAGAGTGGTCAGCACCCGATGACCCAACTCGAATGGGCGCGCGCCGGGGTCGTCACCAAGGAAATGATCTACGTCGCCGAGCGCGAAAATCTCGGCCGCAAGGAAACGCTGTCGCGCGCCGAACACGCGCTGAAGGACGGCGAAAGCTTCGGCGCGTCCGTTCCCGCCTTCATCACCCCGGAATTCGTGCGCTCGGAAGTGGCGCGCGGCCGCGCCATCATCCCCTCCAACATCAACCACGCCGAGCTCGAGCCGATGATCATCGGCCGCAACTTCCTCACCAAGATCAACGCCAATATCGGCAACTCCGCCGTCACCTCGTCGGTCGAGGAGGAAATCGAGAAGATGGTGTGGGCGATCCGCTGGGGCGCCGACACCGTGATGGACCTCTCGACCGGCCGCAACATCCACAACACCCGCGAATGAATTCTGCGCAATTCGCCGGTGCCGATCGGCACGGTGCCGATCTACCAGGCGCTGGAGAAGGTCGACGGCGACCCGGTCAAGCTCGACTGGGAATGCTACAAGGACACGCTGATCGAGCAGTGCGAACAGGGCGTCGACTACTTCACCATCCACGCCGGCGTACGGCTCGGCTACATCCACCTCACCGCCGACCGCGTCACCGGCATCGTGTCGCGCGGCGGCTCGATCATGGCGAAGTGGTGCCTGTCGCGGCACAAGGAGAGCTTCCTTTACGAGCGCTTCGACGAGATCTGCGACATCATGCGCAAATATGACGTGTCGTTCTCGCTGGGCGACGGATTGCGGCCCGGCTCGATCGCCGACGCCAACGACCGCGCGCAATTCGCCGAACTGGAGACGCTCGGCGAACTCACGCAGGTCGCGTGGCAGAAGGGCTGCCAGGTGATGATCGAAGGCCCCGGCCATGTGCCGCTGCACAAGATCAAGATCAACATGGACAAGCAGCTGAAAGAATGCGGCGAGGCGCCGTTCTATACGCTGGGGCCGCTAACCACCGATATCGCGCCCGGCTACGACCACATCACCTCGGCGATCGGCGCCGCGATGATCGGCTGGTTCGGCTGCGCCATGCTCTGCTATGTGACGCCGAAGGAGCATCTCGGCCTGCCCGACCGCGATGACGTCAAGCAAGGCGTGATCGCCTACAAGATCGCGGCGCACGCCGCCGACCTCGGCAAGGGGCACCCGGCGGCGCAGTTGCGCGACGACGCGCTAAGCCGCGCGCGCTTCGATTTCCGCTGGGAGGATCAGTTCAACCTCGGGCTCGATCCGGTCACCGCGCGCGACTATCACGACGAGACGCTGCCGAAGGACGCCCACAAGGTCGCGCATTTCTGCTCGATGTGCGGGCCGAAGTTCTGTTCGATGAAGATCACGCAGGACGTGCGCGATTATGCGGCGGGACTCGGTGACAATGAGAAACGCGCGCTCTTTCCTGAGGCTGGCGGCACCTTCGTCCCTCATCCTGAGGAGCGAAGCGTCTCGAAGGATGAGGCCGAGGCGGGAATGAAACAGATGAGCGAAAAATTCAAAGCGCTCGGCGAGCAGGTTTATGTCGATGCGGAGAAGGTGAAGGAGAGCAACAAGGCATTGTGAATCGTGCGGGAGGTCATCATCCTCGCGGGGCCGAACGGGGCAGGCAAGACAACCTTCGCCAATGAATATCTACCCGCGGCGGAGGAAGGGATGACCTTTGTTAACGCTGATGAGATCGCGCGGGAGCCCGCGGTGCTCGATTTGCCCGCGTCGCAACATGATTTCTACGCTGGCCGCGTCATGCTGGAACGAAACGACCAACTTGCGCTAGCCGCGCCGGATTCATGTTTGAGACAACACTCGCGACGCTGACTTACGCCCGCAAGGTGCCGCTTTGGCAATCGCAGGGTTACACCGTAGTGCTCATTTATCTGCGGCTTCCCGATGTCGAGCAGTCAATTATGCGGGTGAAACGACGCGTCGAAGCCGGGGGTCACGGAATCCCAGAAAATGTGATTCGGCGGAGATACACGAAGAGTCTTCGATACCTGGAGCAGATCTATAAATCGCTCGTCGATGAGTGGTATATTTGGGACAGCCTGGAAGCAGATTTTAAGTTCGCCCAATCCCGGGATCAACCATGAGGCGAAAATTAGACGTGGAGAAAATAGGCGCCGCCCTCAAACGGGCTGCCCGAACCGCGGTTATCGGAAGCCGCGAAGCTCGCTCAGGCCGGTTCATTTCGCGGCATGCGGAAAACTGGAAAACGGATGGCGTTCAAAAACCGGCGAAGAATCGCCCGAGTCGGTCGTGACACCGCCCGCGGCTAATACGCGGAGATGCTGCGAAGGAGGCGCACAAGGTCGCGCATTTCTGCTCGATGTGCGGGCCGAAATTCTGCTCGATGAAGATCACGCAGGACGTAATGTGCGCCGCAGCGTCCATGCCACCGAAGTAAGCGGCGGCCAACAATGAGGCTAAAAATATTAAGGCACCGAACCCATACCAGCGAATACGGCTTCGCCACTGAAGGATTGAAAATCGCCAAGGCGGTCAAGAGCGCCCTTCCGGACTGGACCGTAATTTATTTCAACTAAGCAGCCTCGCATCGCGCGCCACGCAATGCGAGCCGCGATGTGTTTGAGTTTGAGATTAAAAATAGCCCCTAAATAGGCTTAGTTCGAATGGACGCAGCGACATCCGGAAATTGGCGGAAGTTCTAGCTGCCGCCGTCATGCCCCGGCGTTCGGGTCTGGCTTCGCCGTTCGAACACAAACCTTGTGCCGGGCACTGCCGTAGATAAGGCTTGGGCAGCGCGACGCGATGACGAAGTAGGACGGATCGCGCCCGCCTACTTCGGCACTCCGTTACCCGACGCGATCTGTGCCGCACCGAACAGCGCGTTGCGAAACGCCGCGTCGAAATTCACGCCGCGCACGCTCCACGCGTAGCTCTTGCCGCCGTAGTCCATCCGCCACTGCGCGACCCAGCCGAACAGCTTTTCGCGAAACACCATTCGCCCGATCAAGGCGAGGTCGCCGTGCCTCTGCGCCAGCGCCGCGACGCCGGCCGGCTTCATCTTCGGCAACGTCGCCGGGGTGAAGCCGCCGCTCGCCAACTCGCCCGCCGCCGGAAAAGCGACGGGCATCGCGGCCTTGTCGCTCGCCGCCGCAAAGGCCGCACGCATGTCGGCGCTGCGGTCGGTGTCGCTGTCGTCCGCCAGCACAAACGCCGCCTTGACGTTCTCAACGGCCAGAAACACGACGACGCGCGGACGCGCCGCCAGCCACGGCTTGCGGCCGAGCGCCGCAACCGCGGCGTCGATGCCGCCGTGGTCGAATGCAACGGTCAGCGCATGGGGCCGGTCGTAGCTGCCCTGCTCGTCGTGGATCGGCCGGCCGGCCAACAGGTCGCGATAGCTGAAGCTCTGCACCAGCGACGGCGCCGTGGCGGCGAACGCGCGATAGCGGCGATCGGCGAGGATGGTCTGGTCGCCGGTCAGCTTCACCAGCACATCGCCGAAGCATCGCGTGACGCCGACCTCGCGGTTCGCCTCGCCCTGCCCGGTGACGACGAAAGTCGAGCGGTAGAGCGTGTCGGCGGTCTGCGCGCCGGCCGCGCTGGCCACCAAGGCAAGCGCCGTCGCAAAGATTACGACCTTCCTCACCTTCCCGCCGCCCTCTTGATGTTTGCTAGGTTTCGGTACGTAACGGCGGCAAACCGATGACGACAGAGCAAGACAAATATCACGAACTGTCATTTTACACGCTGGCGCATCCGGATCGCCGATTCATTCATCAGCACGTTGTCGATGCCTTCGCCGCGCAACACGCCGACCAACACACCAAAGCGATCACAATCGTGTTTGCGCTGATCGGATTGTATCTTTACGTCGAAAAAAATCTATCAGGCCGGGACGTGCAACGCATTCACGCGCGGCTTGCGGAAACGCACCGGCGGTGGCCAGACATCGAACCGCCCGTCGAACGCGGCACCGTCACTGTTTCTGATGTGCTGGCCACAGCGCCAGGCCCAGCGCGAGACGACATGATACGGCAATGGTGCGCATCGGTGTGGGCCGCCTGGAAAGATCAACACGATCAAATTCGCGCGCTGTGGCATGACGCCGGGATCAGCCTGTAAACGGCTTGATGCACCGCTCCTAAAACGCATCCACCCTAAGCTTGGTCGGGCAGAGCCAATAAGAAGCGGAAGGCGTTGCCGCCTTCCGCCCTTAATCGCAAGCGCAGATGTAAAATCCTCGCGCCGTTGGCTTATCGGATCGTGATCGCCAAGCCGTTGAGGTCGGCGGCGACGATGGCGCCGACCGAGCGGCCCGACAGCACCAGCTGCGCGCCATTGGCGTTCTGCAACAGGATCGCCTGTGCGCCCCGCCCGATCGCCGCGCCGGCGCCGGCGGCGCCATAGACGCCCGCGACGTCCTCCGGACGGCGGATGTTGCGTACGGTGCCGGTGAAGCGCGTGTCGGAGCCGCCGAACGTGAAACCGTAGCTGATGCCGCCGATCGAGATCGGGTAGGTGCGGCCGTGGAAGGTCAGCGTGCCGCTGCCGATCGAGCCGCCGATCACAAAGCCTGCCTTGACGATATTGAAGCGGATCGAGCCGCCATCGGCCAACGCCGGTGTGGAGACGGCGGCCGATGACAGGCCGGCGCCGGTGAGCGCGGTCAAGGCGACCAGCGCGGCACGGAGATTGGATGAAAGCCTCATAGGGAATTCTCCTTGATGGACAGAGGTTGCGAGCGTAAAGGGTTGCGAAAATCAGGCAGCAGCAATCGGGCCGCCGCCTTCAGCCGGTTGAATACACGGCAACAATCCGCCAAGGCGGCCAGAGTTCCATCTTTATGCGACCCCGTCATGACCGGGCATTGCCGTCCGAAGGACGGCGTCGCTTCGCGCGCCTATGTCCCCGCCATCCACGCCTTGCTCTAGGCAATGGCCAAAGACGTGGATGCCCGGCATAAGGCCGGGCATGACGAAACGCGGCAATGTGCCCGCATGAACCCGCTCGATGCCGCGATCTACGGCCTCACTCTGCTCGCCGTTATCATGGGCTTTCGCGCCGGGCTGCTGCGCAGCCTGGCGGCGATCTTCGGCTATGTCGCAGCGATGGCGCTCGCGGTGGTGCTGACGCCGCGACTGGAGCCTATCGTCGCGCCGCTGCTTGGCGAGCGCTTCAAGCTGCCGGGCTTTGCCATGCCGGGTGGCCAGAACGCGCTGCTGTTCGCCGCGGTGTTTCTAGCCGCCGGCATCATGCTGAGCGGAATGTTGCGGCTCGCGCTTAGCGCAATGACCAGGCCGCATCCCGGCGTCACCGATCGCGCGGCGGGCGCCATGCTCGGTGCTGTCCGCATTGTGGTTCTGGCGGTGCTGCTGGTGCTGATCTTCGAGCGCATCATCCCGCCGGGCCGCGAGCCGGCCTGGTTCATCGATTCGAAGTTGCGCCCGGTGCTGTCGGCGGCTGGCACCAGCGGCCTGCGTTCGCTGCCGCCAGAAATTGCCGACACCATCGACCGCCTGAAGCGGGAGCGCGGGCTCTGAGCGCCGCCTTACCGTTTCGGGCATTCCTTGTAGCCGAACCGGTCGATCAACGCGCTGCCCGGCAAGGTGTGAAACGCCATTGTGTTCATATAGCCGCCGGCCGTCAAGTATTGGCGCAGGCGCCCGTTGTAGGCACTGACCATATGTTGCGTAGCCGACGCGGTGATATTGCGTTGCCGGTCGTGGCCGGCGTGAAACAGCAACTGCGCGCTGCGCTCGACGCAGACGTTGCGAATGGCAAGAAACAACGTGCAGGCCGACTGGCAGTGACCCTGGATGCGGAACAGTTCGCCACTGGCGTTGTATTGCGCCACCACCGGGTCGAACCGTACGAACTGCCCGCCGTTGCCATAGCCCTGCGAACTGCCGGCGGCTAGCGCCGCCGGCGCGGTCAATATCATGATCGAAGCAACAATCGTTTTCATCAGGGTCATGCGCTACCGCTTGAACAGGCCCGTGATCGCGGCCTTGTCCAGCGTGTTGAAATGCAGGTTGAAGCCGACCACGGCCGCCGAGGTGTCGGCCTGCACGTCGAGCTTATCGGTCTTCACCGCGAACACCGTGAACTGATAACGATGCGGCTTGTCGCCTTCCGGCGGGCATGGCCCGCCATAGCCGGGCTTGCCGAAGTCGGTGCGCGTCTGCAAGGCGTCCGGCGGCAACTTGCCGCTGGCGCTGCCGGCACCGGCCGCAAGCTCGGTGACATTGGCCGGAATGTTCACAACCACCCAGTGCCAGAAGCCGGAGCCGGTCGGCGCGTCCGGATCGTAGCAATGCAGCGCGAAGCTCTTGGTGCCGTCCGGCGCGCCCGACCACTTCAGGTGCGGCGATTGATTGCCGCCGGCGCAGCCGAACCCGAAATCGGCCGACAGCACGTGTTGCTTCGCGAGCGTGTCGCCGTCCTGGAAGCTGTTGCTGATGAGCTTGAACGCCATGCGCCGTCTCCTACCCTGTCCAAATGTATCCGCTTTAGCCTAACGCCGGTTGCCCCCTATTCAATTGTCATTCCGGGCGCTGTCGCACTTAACCGTCATGCCCGGGCTTGACCGGGCACCCCTGATGAAGGGCGCATATCGCAGAGTTCCGGAAAATATTTTTCCGTGATCGATCATCATGGATCGCCGGATCATAGGCGAGCGAAGCGACGCCGTCCTTCGGACAGCTATGCCCGGCAATGACAAAAGGAAGTCACTTCCCCGCCGTCTTGCGCAGCGCGGCGTTGATGCGGTCCTGCCAGCCCGGCCCCGCATCCTGAAAAAAATCCAGCACGTCACGGTCGATGCGCAGCGACACCGTCTCCTTGACACCGGGGACCGACGGCGGTTTCGCCGGCAGTTCGGCCGGCTTCGTCGTGGCGGACTTGAAGGCCGCCTCGGCGGCGCTTCTCGAATCGGTGGTTCGGCGTGTCATGACCCATTCTAACACCGCGATCCTTGATGCGCATCGCCACCGCAACCATGTCAGCATCGGCTGTGAAAATAACCGGGGTGACGATGCGGCGGTACGGGATGCTGATGCTTTTCCTCGCCGGCGTGCTCGGCGGCGGCACGCTGATCGGCCTGCTGTTCCAGCCGGGAGATTGGTATGCCGCGCTTGCGAAGCCGCCATTCAACCCGCCGGACTGGATCTTCGCGCCGGTGTGGTCGACACTCTATGTGCTGATCGCGATCGCTGGTTGGCGCACCGGGATGCGAGAATGCCGTGGAGCGGCGATGACGGCGTGGTTCGCGCAGCTCGCGCTGAATTTCCTGTGGTCACCGGTGTTTTTCGGCCTGCACCAGCCGGGCATGGCTTTCATCGTGATCCTCGCGATGCTGGTTGCGATTATCGTCTTCGTTGTGCAACGCTGGGCTCGCGACACCGCGGCTGCGCTGCTGTTCGTGCCCTATGCCGCGTGGGTGGCTGTTGCGATGCTGCTCAACGGCGCGATCTGGCGGCTCAACTGAACGGAACCCTTGCCGCAGTGCTGGTTTAATCGCGGCGCCAAGTACCGGAGAATCCGATGGCACACGTCACCTACAAGATCGTCAAGCACGACGGCGGCTGGGCCTATCAGGCCAATGGCGTGTTTTCCGAAGCTTTCCCCAGTCACAACGAAGCTCTGCGAGCCGCCCGCCGCGCCGCCGCCGAACAGCGCGTTCCCGGCCACACCGAGGCGATCGAGTGGGAAGACGAAAACGGCAAATGGCATTCGGAGACCGCATCTGGCTCCGATCGTCCGGAGACTGACGTTAAAGACAGCGTCTAATTCAACGGGGAGAAGACAATGAAACCAAATGTTCGCTTTGATGATCGCCGCCGGATTTGCCTTCGCTGCGAGCGGCGCGCTCGCCGCCACCACCACCGATGACGTGAAATGGATCAACGCCTGCGTGAAGGACAACAAAGGTGACGCCGCCGAGGCCGTGGTGCTGAAATACTGCACCTGCATGAACAACAAGATGAGCGACAACGAAACCCAGTCGATCACCCAATAGGAAAAAACCCATGTCGCCGAGCGCAAGGCCTGTGACAAGGAAGCCGGCTGGAAATAGTACGCCGCATGCAGGAGGTGCCCCGGTGATCCGGTCGCGGCGCTGATCCGTAATACCAAGGTGACAACACCCCGCCTCGCCCGCCGTCCCGGCGCCGAAACCGCCTTGCCGATCTTGCGCGCCGTGATGCGTTGGATACTAGCGGCGTTTTTTGTCGCCGCCGGTGTCCTGCATTTGCGCTCGCCGGACGCGCTGTTGTCGATCACGCCGGACTGGGTGCCGTTCGCGCCCCAGGTAATTTTTGTCACCGGGCTGCTGGAGTTTGCCGGCGCGCTGGCGCTCGTCACCAGGCCGTTTCGCAGGTGGGCCGGTATCGCGCTGGCGCTCTATGCGCTCTGCGTGTGGCCGGCCAATATCAAGCAGGCGCTCGACGGTATTGTCATCCCGGGCGTTCCGTCGAGCTGGTGGTATCACGGACCGCGGCTTGCCTTTCAGCCGGTGATCATATGGTGGGCGCTGTTCTGCGCCGGGGTGATCGACTGGCCGCTGCGGCGAGAAAAATAAGACGCTGGGCGTTATTTGGTCTTGGCGGTATTGGCGGGCTTCTTTTTCTTCGCCGGCACGGCTTTCGGAGCCGCCGCGTCGGCGGCGGCTTCCGCAGCTTCCTTGGCCAGACGCAGCGCCTTCAGGCGCTCGGTCTTGGCGCGCATCGCCTTTCCGGCGGCCTCGTATTCCAGCATGGCCTGGGCACCCTCGCGAGCCTGGGTTTCTTTCTTGAACTTGGCGTTGGCACGATCCTGCGCCTCATTGGGGTTTTTCGCCACATCGCCTCCAGCCGGGAATGATCGGGAATCAGCGTCCTGAGCTTAGCACGCCTGTTCCGGCGCGGCTCGCGGCGGGCTTAAACCCCGCGAAAAGATGAGGTTGCGGGATGCCGAAACTCATTGCAAAATCGAGAGGTGGGGGAGCGGATGGGTTTGCGTGCTTGTCTGTGGTCCGGGGCGGTTTCCGGCATTCTGCTTGGCGGTTGCGCGGGCGATCCGATCACGGCGCCGACGCTCAATACGGCGCGGGCTGGCAATTGGGAGATCGAGAGGCAGATCGACCGCATTACCGGCATACCGATCTCGAGTTCGTCGCTTGCCGCCAAAAGTTCGCACCAGCGCGAGCCGTTCCCGAAAAACGCGCTTCTGCAGCTGGCGTGTTTCAAGGACGCGCAAATCGTGCGCTTCGCCTTCGAGGTGACGATCGGCGCGACCCGGAATGTCGATTTCGGCTACCGTTTCGACGAAAAACCGGGACGCCAGGCTGTCAAAATCCGCATCACCCAGGACTACCGGACGGCGGTGATCGAAGATCCGGACGAGGTGCGCGACTTTATCGCTGGCCTGCAAACGTCGCAAACGCTGTATGTGCTGATCCGCTCGCTTAACGCTGGCCGCACCGCGGTAGAATTCAAGCTCGACGGCGCGCCGGCGGCGGTCGCGGCGGCTTACGCCGGTTGCCCGATCAAGCCGCCCGAGGCGGCGAAAGCAAAATCAAGGCCCAAGCCGAAGCGCCAGTAACCCGCTTGTAGCCCGCATCAAGTATATTTCCGGTCGCGGTCGAGTAGTTCGATCGAGATGCCCTGCGGGCCGCGCAGGAAGCAGATACGGATGCCGGGGCGCGGGTTGTTCGGCTCCATCGTGAACTCGACGCCCTTTTTCTTGAGATCGGCGACCACCGCGTCGATGTCCTTTACCGCCAGTCCGAAATGATCGAGGCCCTGGTACGGCGTCGCCGGCGGCGCGTTGACGCCGTCGCCGGACATCACCGGCGCCAGGAAAATATCGGCGCCGCCCAGCTTCAGGTCGATCCGCGGCTTGCCCTGCTGCACGGTGCGGACCACCTGGGCGCCCAGCATCGTTTCAAACCATTGGGCGGTCGCCTCGGCGTCAGGGGTCCGCAGATGAATGTGATCCCACGTGTAATTGGGCACGGATTTTCTCCCTCGGGGGCGGCGTTTGTTGCGGCCATCATGAAGCGGCAGCGCAGCTCCGGCAAGCCACAACACAATATTTACCAGCCGCGGCCTAAAACGGCCGGTCGCAACGCCGCGAGGAGCGACGATGGACCTGTCGCCCGGCTTGTCTTATTTCTGGAATCAACTGAGCAAGCTGTGCTTCTCGCTCGGGTCGCATTTCTCGTTCAGTTCGCTCGGCGCCGCGCTTGCGATCGCGACCGGCTTTTACGCTTTGAAGCGATTGCGCCGCGGCCGGCGCGTCCGGTTCAAGACTCTGATTCGCGCGCTATTCCCGAAGCGCATCGTCATGAGTCCGTCCAATCATGCCGACCTTGGCTATCTATTCTTCAACGTCTTCGTATTCGGCGTGGTGTTCGGCTGGTCGGTGCTGGCCTATCAGACCATCACCAACGGCATCATTTCCTTGCTGGTGTCCGCTTTTGGCCAGCCTTCGCCATCGGCCTTGCCCGAACTGGTGTCGCGCTCGTTCATCACGCTGCTGCTGTTTCTCGCCTATGAGCTTGGCTACTGGTTCAACCATTGGCTGAGCCATCGGGTGCCGGTGCTGTGGGAATTCCACAAGGTGCACCATTCCGCGACGGTGCTCACACCGCTGACGAATTTCCGGGTGCATCCGGTCTATACTTGGATTTTCGCCAACATCCTCGCCTTCTCGGCGGCGGTGGCGAACGGCATCGCGAATTATCTGTTCGGCTCGACCGCCTATCAATATGCGCTGGCCAACAGCAACATCATTCTGGTGTTCTTTATCCACGTCTACGTTCATCTGCAGCATTCGCATGTGTGGATTTCGTTCACCGGCGTGCTCGGCCGCGTCTTCGTCAGCCCGGCGCATCATCAGGTGCACCATTCCGCCGATCCGAAACATTTCAACCGCAATTTCGGCAGCTGTCTTGCGCTATGGGACTGGATGTTCGGCACGCTCTATGTGCCCGGCAAGGAGCGCGAGAAGCTCAACTTCGGCGTCGCGCCGGATCAATATCCCGCGCACACCATCGCCGGCGAGCTGGTCGCGCCGTTCATCCGCGCCGCCGTGCAGGTGCGCGCGTTATTGCCGAAACGAAATCCGGGCGCCGCGCCGAATGGGCGCAAACAAATCTCACGCGCTTGACCGTTGGTGCGCTGCCGCAAATGTGACTGAAATTTAATCCGCCACATCGTCGTTTTCCGTGATTCCAACGCATTATTCAGCACACATTCACTCAAATTGGCGGAACCTGCGCGAACGATGAGGCGTTATCTGTTTGACCCGAGTTATCAATTATGGAGTGGAGGTGCGTTATGAGAAAGACTCTGACAGTTCTGGCCGCTGCGGCGACCATCGCCATCGCGGCTGTGGCCTCTCCGCCGCAGGCTGAAGCGCGCGGTGGCCGCATCGCGGCCGGCATCATCGGCGGCCTTGCCGCCGGTGCGATCATCGGCTCGGCGGCGAACGGCTATTACGGCGGCGGCTACTACGGTTACGGACCGGGGTACTACGGCTATGGACCGGCCTATTACGGACGGCCGTATGCTTATTACGGCGGCGGCTGTGGCTGGCGCCGTGAGCGATTCTGGGACGGCTATGGTTGGCGGGTTCACCGCGTTCGTGTCTGCTACTAAGCCAATCTGAACGAACCTTCAGAATTCGAAAAGACCCGGTATTTCCGATAAGGAATTGCCGGGCCTTTTTGTGAGAGTGTGACCTGCATCACCAAACGAAATCGTCCAACAAATTTCCAACAAATTAAGACTGCCTTCTTTACATGATCCGGAACGGGCTTAGGCTCCGCCATCACGGCAACGCCAAGCACTGATTCTCGACGGTCATGCACGAAGGGAGACTCCATATGAAGAAGACTTTGATTGCTCTCGCTGCGGTCGCCACCATCGCGGCCGGTTCGTTGACGGCGCCGACGGAAGCCAGTGCACGCTGCATCGGCTGCGCGGTCGGCGCGGGTGTGCTGGGTGGCGTCATCGTCGGCAGCGCCATCGCCAACTCGTACGGCCCGCGTTACGCGCCGGCGCCCGGTTACGTGGTCTATGAGGGCTACGG
>JBPCQM010000162.1:0-4291 GCA_050998115.1 Pseudolabrys sp.
CCTCGTGCGGGCGGTTGCAGCCCTTGTTGAGGCAGAGAAAGCCCATCGGCACCTGCCCCTTCATCTGGTCGGTGATGCCGATGACGGCGCATTCGGCGACGTCCTGGTGGCTTGACAGCACTTCCTCCATGCCGCCGGTCGAGAGCCTATGGCCGGCGACGTTGATGATGTCGTCGGTGCGGCCCATCACCCAGACATAGCCGTCGTCGTCGATGTAGCCGGCGTCGGCGGTCTTGTAGTAGCCGGGGAATTCCGCGAAATAACTTTCCCTGCAGCGCTCGTCCTGCTGCCACAGCGTCGGCAGGCAGGCCGGCGGCAGCGGCAGCCTCACCACCAGCGAGCCGACCGTGCCGCGGGCGACGGGCTTCGACGCCTCGTCGACCACCTCCATCGCGTAGCCCGGCATCGGCACGCAGGCCGAGCCGTGCTTGACCGGCAGGCTGCCCAAGCCGACCGGATTGCCGGCGATGCACCAGCCGGTCTCGGTCTGCCACCAGTGGTCGATTACCGGGCGCCGGAGCACCATTTCGGCCCACTCGACCGTCGGCGGATCGGCGCGCTCGCCGGCCAGAAACAAGGTGCGGAACGCGGGGAGATCGTGCTCGGCGATCTTGGCGCCGGACGGGTCTTCCTTTTTGATGGCGCGGAAAGCGGTCGGCGCGGTGAACAGCGACACCGCCTTGTGCTGCGCCACGACGCGCCAGAACGCGCCGGCGTCCGGCGTGCCGACCGGCTTGCCCTCGTACATGACGGAGGTCGCGCCATGAAACAGCGGCGCATAAACGATGTAGCTGTGGCCGACCACCCAGCCGATGTCGGAGGCGCACCACCACACTTCGCCCGGCTTGACGCCGTAGAGATTTTCCATCGACCAGGCCAGCGCGACCATGTGGCCGCCATTGTCGCGCACCACGCCTTTCGGGATTCCCGTCGTTCCGGATGTGTAGAGGATGTAGAGCGGATCGGTGGCAAGCACTGGAACGCAGTCGGCGGTTTTTTTCGCCTTCACCGCGGCGGCGGTGGTAGCGGCCCAGTCGTGGTCGCGCCCTTTGAACAGCTCGGCCTTCTCCTGCGGCCGTTGCAAAATGAGACACGCCTTCGGCTTGCTGTGCGCCAGCGCGATGGCGTCATCCAGCAGCGGCTTGTATTGGACGATGCGGCCGGGCTCGAGCCCGCAGCTCGCGGATAAAATCAGCTTCGGCTTGGCGTCGTCAATCCGGGTGGCGAGCTCCTTGGCCGCGAAGCCGCCGAACACCACCGAATGGATGGCGCCGATCCGCGCGCAGGCCAGCATCGCGATGACCGCCTCCGGCACCATCGGCATATAGAGGATGACGCGGTCGCCTTTGCCGACGCCGAAATCGCGCAGCACCGCGGCCAGCGCCTTCACCTGCGCGAGCAATTCCTCGTAGGTGAATTTGGTGATTTTCGCGCCGTCTTTGCCGCCAGTGCTAGGACTTTGGAGCGGCGAGTCGTGAATCAGCGCCAGTTGCTTGGCGCGGCCGCGCTCGACGTGGCGGTCCAGCGCGTTGTAGCAGGTGTTGCAGGAGGCGCCGGCAAACCAGCGGCCGTAGAGCCCCATCGAAGCGTCGAACACCTTCTTGGCGGGCTCGTACCAGTCGATGGCGCGCGCCGCCTCGCCCCAGAAGCTCTCCGGGTCGCGCTGCCAGTGCGCGTAGCTCTCGCGGTAACGGCTGGCGCTGGCGTCCATCAGGCTTCCTCCGGCTCCAATCCGTCACCCTGAGGTGCCCGCCAAAGGCGGGCCTCGAAGGGTGATCGGCCGTTCATCCTTCGAGGCTCGACCTGCGGTCGAGCACTTCAGGATGACGGGCGGCGTTATCGGCCGATTGTGGAACGGCGGACTTATTCAAACAAGGCTTGTGCAAGCAAGTTATGCGCAAACAAGGCTGGTTCTGCGCGACGCCGTTGCGTAGGAAGCAGCGTGACGCTCCTGACCAATCCGCTGTTTCTTGCCGCCGCAATCGCCGCGGTGACGTTCCTCGGCATTTCCAAAGGCGGCTTCATCGGGCTCGGCGTCACCGCGGTGCCGCTGCTGTCGCTGATCGTGCCGCCGCCGCAGGCCGCCGCCATCCTCCTGCCGATCCTGCTGGTGCAGGACGCGGTATCGGTGTTCGTTTATCACCGCGACTACAGTCTGTGGAATTTGCAAGTGCTGATCCCAGGCGCTGCGGCCGGCGCCGTGCTGGCGACCTTGGTCGCGGCCTCGGTGTCGGCGGACGCGGTAAAGCTCGCGGTCGGGCTGATCGCCGTGTTGTTCGTTGCGAGCCGAATTGCGGCGCCGTGGCTCGAGCGGCATCTGCCGAAGCCCGCGATCGCCAGCGGCTTGTTCTGGGGCACCGTCGCCGGCTTCACCTCGACACTGGCGAACGCCGGCTCGCCGCCATATCAAATTCACATGCTGCCGCAGCGGCTGCCGAAGCTGACCTTGGTCGGCACCACCTCGCTGTATTTCGCCGCGACCAACGTGCTGAAGATCCCGTCTTATTTCGCGCTTGGCCAGTTGACCTGGAGCAACCTTTCGGTCGGCCTCGCGCTGGTGCCGCTCGCGGTCGCCACCAATTTCCTCGGCGTCTGGCTGGTGCGCCGGGTCTCGATCGAGGCGTTCTACGCCATCGCCTATGGGCTAATTTTCCTGATCGGGCTTGTTTTGGTGCGCAGCGCCGCGCTGGCGCTGTTGGCATAGTTTGCCCGCGGACTGTAACTTGCGGTCCAAGGGGGGAACGGCAATGGCGCAATCACCTTACGACATCGATCTCGACCGCAATCCGGCAAATTTCCAGCCGCTGACGCCGCTGACCTATCTCGACCGCGCGGCGTCGGTATTTCCCGACCACACCGCCATCATCCACGGCAAGCTGCGCCGCAACTATCGCGATTTCTATGCGCGGTCGCGGCGGCTCGCCTCCGCGCTGCAAAAGCGCGGCCTCAAGCGCGGCGACACCGTCTCGGTACTGCTGGCCAATACGCCGGCAATGCTGGAATGCCATTACGGCGTGCCGATGATGCAGGGCGTGCTTAACACGCTCAACACGAGGCTGGACGCCGCGATTCTCGCGTTCTCGCTCGATCACGCCGGCGCCAAGGTCGTCATCACCGACCGTGAATTTTCCAAGGTGATGAAGGAGGCGTTGTCGCTCGCCAAGGTGAAGCCGCTGGTGATCGACTACGACGACCCGGAATATTCCGGTGGCGGCGAACGATTGGGAAAAATCGAATACGAGGAATTTCTCAAGGAAGGCGACCCGGACTTCGCCTGGATGATGCCGGACGACGAATGGGACGCCATCACGCTCAATTACACCAGCGGCACCACCGGTGATCCGAAGGGCGTGGTCTATCACCACCGCGGCGCCTATTTGCTGGCGACCGGCAACATCGTCACCTGCGCGATGGGCAAGCATCCGGTTTACCTGTGGACGCTGCCGATGTTTCATTGCAACGGCTGGTGCTTCCCGTGGTCGATCTCGGTGGTGGCCGGCACCCATGTCTGTCTGCGCCAGGTGCGTGCCTTGGCGATGTATGACGCGATTGCCGCCCACAAGGTGACGCATCTGTGCGGCGCGCCGATCGTGATGGCGACTTTGCTCAACGCGCCTGCCGCGGAGAAAAAGCCGTTGCCGCATGTGGTCGAATTCTTTACCGCCGCGGCGCCACCGCCGGAAGCGGTGCTCGCCGCGATGAAGGACGCCGGCTTTAACGTCACGCATCTGTATGGGCTCACCGAATGCTACGGCCCCTCGGTGGTCAATGACTGGCGCGCCGAATGGGACGCGTTGCCGGCCGCCGAGCAGGCCGCCAAAAAAGCCCGCCAGGGCGTGCGCTACGGCGCGCTGGAGGCACTCGACGTGCGCGATCCCGACACGCTCGCCCCGATGCCGCGCGATGGCGAGACGATCGGCGAAGTGATGATGCGCGGCAATGTGGTGATGAAGGGCTATCTCAAGAACAAGGCCTCGACCGACACGGCGTTTGCCGGCGGCTGGTTTCACACCGGCGACCTCGGCGTCATGCATCCGGATGGCTATATCCAGCTCAAGGACCGCTCCAAGGACATCATCATTTCCGGTGGCGAGAATATTTCCTCGATCGAGGTGGAGGACGCGCTCTACAAGCACCCCGCAGTGTCGGCCGCCGCGGTGGTGGCGAAGCCCGACGACAAATGGGGAGAGACGCCCTGCGCCTTCGTTGAGTTGAAGGCGGGCGCCAAGGCGACCGCCGAGGAGCTGACGGCGTGGTGCAAGAAGAACCTCGCCGGCTACAAGGTGCCGCG
>JBPCQM010000150.1:0-28138 GCA_050998115.1 Pseudolabrys sp.
TCTTGCAAACGCCGTAACCTCTAGATAGCACTCCGTCACGGCCGGGCTTGTCCCGGCCATCCACGTCTTATCCCCGCACGGTCAAAGACGTGGATGCCCGGGCATGACGAGAATAATCGTGACGAGGGACGAATATGGCGACCCATAAGCTCCTGCTGCTTCCCGGCGACGGCATTGGCCCTGAAGTAATGGCCGAGGTGAAGCGCATCATCGCGTTTTTCAATCAGAAAGGCCCAGACAGATTCGAGACCGAGGAGGCGCTGGTCGGCGGCTGCGCTTATGACGCGCACAAGGTCGCCATCACGGACGACACCATGGCAAAAGCCAACGCCGCGGACGCAGTGATCTTCGGCGCTGTCGGCGGGCCGCAATGGGACAAGGTGCCTTACGACGTGCGGCCGGAAGCCGGCCTGCTTCGGCTGCGCAAAGATCTGGTGATGTTCGCCAATATCCGGCCGGCGATCTGCTATCCGGCGCTAGCCGACAGTTCGAGCCTCAAGCGCGAATTCGTCGACGGCCTCGACATCATCATCCTGCGCGAATTGACCGGCGGCGTCTATTTCGGCGAGCCGAAGACCATCACCGATCTCGGCAACGGCCAGAAGCGCGCCATCGACACCCAGGTTTATGACACCTACGAGATCGAGCGCATTTCCCGCGTCGGCTTTGAGTTGGCGCGCAAGCGCCGCAACAAAGTCACCTCGATGGAAAAGCGCAACGTCATGAAGACCGGCGTTCTATGGAACGAGGTAGTGACGGCACTGCACGCGCGTGAGTTCAAGGACGTTCAACTCGAGCATATGCTTGCCGATGCCGGCGCCATGCAATTGGTTCGCAATCCTAAGCAGTTCGACGTTATCGTGACCGATAATTTATTCGGCGACGTATTATCCGACATCGCAGCGATGCTGACCGGATCGCTCGGCATGCTGCCCTCCGCCTCGCTCGGCGAGTTTGACCCGAAGACCCGCAAACGCAAGGCGCTGTACGAGCCGGTGCACGGCTCGGCGCCTGACATCGCCGGCAAGGGCATGGCCAATCCGATCGCGATGGTCGCCTCGTTCGGCATGGCGCTGCGTTATTCGTTCAACCTCGGCAAGCAGGCCGACCTGATTGACCAGGCGATCGCCGCCGCGCTGGCGAAAAACCTGCGCACCGCCGACATCAAGTCGCCCGGCTGCAAAGTCATCAGCACCAGGGAAATGGGCGACGCGATCGTGAGCAAACTGGAGCAGCTTGCGGCCGAAGAACTGCGAAACCTCCAAAGAAAAAACGCGACCCCGAAAGGCCGCGTTTTTTATTTCCGAAACCTAATTACCATTGCATCGGATTGTTCTTGCTCGGAAGATCGAACGGCCCCGGCAGGTTCGAATTGCCGAAATTGAAGGCCGTATTGTTGATTGCCGGGTTGATCGAAGAAGTCGGTGGAATGACGTAATCAAGATATTTCCGCTCGCCTGGCAACACATTGTTGCCGGCGTCCAGATAGGAACGCTGCTGCACAATAATACGGGTGCGGGTGCGGCCGTCTTCGTCGCGGGTGACAGAAACGGTGTGATCGGCATTGCGCGTCACCACGCGTTTGGTCCGCGTCTGCGCGTCGGCTGGCGCCGATAGCAGGCCAAACGCGGCAACTGCAGCAAAGGCCAGTCCGAAACGCATGATTTCCTCGTGTTGTTTGGCGCGTTGGGGCGCGGTCCGATGTTCAACGCACTCTAACCGGCTTTGGTTCGGTGCAATAGAGCATCATCACGCGCAATTTACGGCCGTAAACGTTAAGAAAAAACCCCGCCAATGGCGGGGCTCTTGGCGCGCGCGTTTTCGAGATTCAGCCGCCGTAATTCTTGTTGAGGTATTCGACGATCGCCTTGGCGTCGGTATCCTCGATCGGCGCGCCGTAGACCTTGATCATCTTGGTCACTTCGGCGTCCCAGAACCCGGCGTTATATCCCGGCGAATTCATCTGCACATAGTCGAGACTGTGACAGGCGGCGCAATTGCCCTCCAGCTTGTCGAGGCCGGGCGCCTTCTTGAGTTGTACCGCGCTTTCGTCGGCCATGGCGGGAGCAACGAGCATCGTGGCGAACAGGGCAACAACGAGGGTTTTCATGGTGTGCTCCCCTACGCCACGTTCAACGTCACGGAATGCACGACGTTGTGGTGGTAGCCCGCCGGATTGGCGATCTGCGCGGTGGTCTGGGTTTGGCCGATGGCGTTGCTGGCGCGCGCCATTACCGCCACCTTGCCCTTGCCTTTGATCGGCATGCTGAAGGTCCGGAACGCGTAGCGGCCCAAATCTTGCCCGAGTGTCGCGGGCTGCCAGTTTTTGCCGCCGTCAGTCGACATCTCGACCATTTTGATGCCATAGCCGCCATCCCAGGCAATGCCGCCGACTGCCGTGCCGGCTTTCACCGAACTGCCGTCGGCGTGGCTGGTGATCAGCGAATTGATCACCATTTCAGTGATCGGTGTGTTGGCCGCGGTTTCCTGTGAAATGAAACGAGCGACCACCGGGAACTTGTTGAGCGGAATGCGGTAGGCGCCCTTCACCCAGAAACCGTCAAACGGCTTGTTGATCGGCGTGATCTCGGTCACGTGCTTCATCCAATAGGTGCCGGTCCAGCCGGGCACCACGATGCGCGCCGGGAAACCGTTGAAATGCGGCAGCGGCGTGCCGTTCATTTCATAGGCGATGAGAGTGCTTTCTTCCATCGCCTTCCAGACCGGGATGCTCTTGACGAAGTCCGGGGTCTTGTCGATGGCGGGGCCATCGGCGCCGGCGAACACCACCTCGATGGCTTCCTTTTTCATCCCGACTTTGTCGAGCACGTCCTTGAGGCGGACGCCCTTCCATCTGGCGCAACCCATCGCGCCGTAGCCCCACTCCACGCCGGCGACATGCGGCTGGAACAATCCGCGCCGATTGCCGGAGCACTGATTGACCGCAGTCACCTCGATTGCGGGCATGGCCTTGAGGTCGTCGAAGGCGAGTTCGGCTGTACCGTTGGCGCCTTCGCCGCCGATCTTCAATTTCCAGGTCTTGGCGTCTACTTCCGGAATATCGGAGAGGTGATAGCGCACAAAGAACTGGTCATTTGGCGTGATTGCCGTCTTGAAGTATTCGAGCGGCGCCTCGTAATTCGGCGGCCGGTAGCTGAGCTTGATCAGCGGTTTTTTGCCCGGCAGGGTCTCTAGCACCGCTTCGCCGCGGGTGCCGGCCGGCAGTTGCGGGTCGAGTTTCAGGCCTTCGGCGTAGGCTTCATTGATTTTTGGGAATGCGAGGCCGGTGCCCGCAAGCGCGGCGCCGGCACCCGCTGCTTCCAGCAGCGTGCGGCGTGTGATCATATTTCCTCCTCCAAGGCTTTTTCCGCGGCGTCCCATCGGTTTGCCGCGGTTAGATTGTCTTAATGCGAATATGATCCGCCCGATCCTCACGCCGGTCAATGGTTGGGAAAATATTCGCCCGCATCAGAGCAAGTTTGAGCATGAGTTTTTCTCGAAAATGAGAGATGATCCCGCCGTGAATGAAGGCAACCCGTCCATTTTGCGAGTCGAAGATTCATCGCGCAAGCCGCGCCGGACACTGAAATATCCCGGTAAAAGCCGTGATCTCATTCTGCTTGGCGACAAGCCGCTGGTGGCGGAAACGCCGGAGAGCCTGCTCGACGACGACACCACCCCGACCGAGCTGCTGTTCATCCGCAATAACGGCCGGATTCCCGAGCGCACCCATGATCCGTACAAATGGACGTTGCGGGTCGACGGCGAGGTGGAAAACGAGCTATCGCTCACACTCGCCGAGCTCAAATCGAAATATGAAACTCTGACGCGCCGCATGGTGATCGAATGTGGCGGCAACGGCCGTTCGTTTTTCGATCCGCCGGTGCGCGGCAATCGCTGGACGCATGGCGGCGTCGCCTGCCCGCAATGGACCGGCGTGCGGCTCGCCGACGTGCTCAAGACGGCGCGGCTTAAACCTTCGGCCGTTTTCAGCGGCCATTACGGCTCCGACCCGGCGATTGCCGACACGTCGAAACCGGCTTTGTCGCGCGGCGTGCCGGTTGCGAAACTTCTGGATGAAAACAATTTGTTGGTTTGGGCGGTGAACGGCGAGCCGCTGCCGCTCGAACACGGCTTCCCGTTGCGGCTCATCATTCCTGGCTGGCCCGGCGCGGTGTCGGCGAAATGGCTGACCCGCATCTGGATTCGCGACCGCCGTCATGACGGGCCGGGCATGACGGGCATCTCCTACAAGATACCGATCCGTCCGATGCCGCCGCCAACGGGTGGTGCGAAATACGATCAGACCAATCTCGAAGACCTTGAATCGATGCCGGTGCGCGCCATCATTACGCGGCCAGCGGACGGCGCGCGGGTTGCCGCGGGGAAAGTCGAATTGCGAGGCGCAAGCTGGGCCGGCGATTTCACCGTGAATTACGTCGTCGTTTCGACCGATCGCGGCAAGACCTGGCAGGCGGCCGAATTGTTACCGCCAAACAATTCTTACGACTGGCAGCGCTGGACCGCGAGCGTGAACACGCCGTCGACAGGACATATGGAGATATGGGCCAAGGCGACCGATTCGCGCGGCATCAGCCAGCCCATCGAAGCGGAAAACTGGAATCCGCACGGCGTCGGCGGCAATCCGGTTCATCGCATCGCGGTCACGATCGATACTTAGCGTCGAACCATGTTTTTCGGGTTTGGTCTCGACAGCCTTCCAATAATGACCAGTGCGCAACGCGCCGCGAGTGCGCGCACGAGAGCTGGATGCACGACCGCGCTTCCCCGAAGCCGCCGTTGTCTTTCCACCCGTTCTCGCCTAGAAGCCCTTGCATCACGGTTGTGGTGTCTGGTTGCCGGGGTGAATTATTTCGGAGCGTTAACGATGGGTTTCAAGGTCGCCGTAGCTGGCGCGACCGGCAATGTCGGGCGCGAAATGCTCAATATTCTCGCCGAGCGGGCGTTCCCCGCCGACGAGGTGGTGGCGCTTGCCTCGCGCAAGAGCGTTGGCGTCGAGGCGTCGTTCGGCGACAAAACCCTGAAGGTGAAGGCGCTCGATCATTACGATTTTTCCGATGTCGATATTTGCCTGATGTCGGCCGGCGGCGCGGTGTCGAAGGAATGGTCGCCGAAGATTGCGGCGCAGGGCGCGGTGGTGATCGACAATTCCTCGGCGTGGCGGATGGACCCCGACGTGCCGCTGATCGTGCCGGAGGTCAATGCGGCCGCGCTCGACGGATTCGCCAAGAGGAACATCGTCGCCAATCCAAACTGCTCGACCGCGCAGCTTGTGGTCGCGCTCAAGCCGCTGCACGACAAGGCCACGATCACGCGCGTCGTGGTGTCGACCTATCAATCGGTGTCGGGCGCCGGCAAGGATGCGATGGACGAATTGTTCTCGCAAAGCAAGGCGGTGTTCACGCTCGACGAAATCGCGCCGAAGAAGTTTCCGCGCCGCATCGCCTTTAATGTCATTCCGCAGGTCGACGTCTTTATGGAGGACGGCTACACCAAGGAAGAATGGAAGATGGTGGTCGAGACCAAGAAGATTCTCGACCCGAAGATCAAGCTCACCGCAACCTGCGTGCGGGTGCCGGTGTTCGTCGGTCATTCCGAGGCGGTCAACATCGAGTTCGAGAATCCGATCAGCGCCGAGGAAGCGCGCGACATTCTGCGCAACGCGCCGGGCTGTCTAGTGATCGACAAGCATGAGCCGGGCGGTTACGTCACGCCCTATGAATCAGTCGGTGAGGACGCGACTTATATCAGCCG
The DNA here is from genome assembly GCA_050998115.1 of Pseudolabrys sp. Classification (GTDB taxonomy): domain Bacteria; phylum Pseudomonadota; class Alphaproteobacteria; order Rhizobiales; family Xanthobacteraceae; genus Pseudolabrys. The sequence goes on from JBPCQM010000150.1 coordinate 5,776, forward strand.
CATCCGCACCGACCCGACTGTCGATAATGGCCTGGTGCTGTGGGTGGTGTCGGACAATCTGCGTAAGGGCGCGGCGCTTAACGCCGTGCAGATCGCCGAAAGCCTGATCAACCGCAAGCTGATCCAGGCCAAGCGCAAAGCGGCGTAACGCCGCGGTGTTATTCCGGGCGCGAGCCTCGCTCGCGAGCCCGGAATGACGGGCAGAAATTCAAAACCTCGGCTGCGTGAACAGCCGAGCGTGGTCGTCGGCCGCGACCTGGTTGAATTTACCGGTCGCCGCGTCGCGCACCGAAAGCTGGCCGGTGGCGACGCCGAAATACGCGCCGTGAATCAAGACCTCGCCGGCTTCGATCAATTTGCGCAGCCGCGGGAACGTCATCAGGTTTTCCAGGCTGAACGCCACATTGGCCTGCTCCAGCAGGGTCAGATATTCCGCGGGTGAGCGGTCGCCGCGCGGCCCGATTTTTTCCGCGACCGGCGCCATCAGCGCCATCCATTTGCCGATGAAATCGCCCGGGGTGAGCGGCTCGGCGTCCTCGGCGAATGCCTTCACGCCGCCGCATTGGGCGTGGCCCAGCACGACGATGTGCTTGACCTTGAGCGCCATCACGCCGAATTCCAGCGCCGCCGAAACGCCGTGCGCGCGGCCGTCCGGCGCATAAGGCGGCACCAGATTGGCAACGTTTCGCACCACGAACAATTCGCCGGGCCCGGCGTCGAAAATCGTCTCCGGCGAGCAGCGTGAATCGCAACAGCCGATCACCATGATTTGCGGCGTCTGGCCCGATTGCGCGAGGCCGCGGTAGCGATCCTGTTCCGTGCGCAGCCGCGCATAGAGGAAAGCGCGGTATCCGTCGACGAGGCTTTGCGGGAGTGGCATGCTCCTTTGTTATTGCTGGAGATGGCCGGGTCAAGCCCGTGAAAGAGGAATAACAATGACCGTGCGTCCGCGCCGCAGCGTTCTTTATATGCCGGGCTCGAATGCCCGCGCATTGGAAAAAGCCAAAACGCTCAACGCCGACGGCGTTATTCTCGATCTAGAAGACTCGGTAGCGCCTGACGCCAAAAAGACAGCGCGCAAGCAGGTGACCGATGCGGTCAAAGGTGGCGGCTTCGGCGCCCGCGAAGTCTTCGTTCGCATCAATGGCATCGATACACCCTGGCATAGCGACGATCTCACCGCGGCCGCCTATGCCGCGCCGGATGCAATTCTGGTGCCGAAAATTTCCGACCCGAAGCAGCTTGAGATGATTGGACAGCGCCTGCTCGACATGGGGATCGCTCACAAGACGCGGATTTGGGCGATGATCGAGACGCCGCTCGCGATCTTCAACATTCTGGCAATCGCCGCGGAGGCGCGGGATTCCGAAGCCCGCCTCTCCGGCTTCGTGATGGGGACCAACGATCTCGCCAAGGATACCCGCGCGCGGCTGGTGCCGGGCCGCGCGCCGATGTTGCCGTGGCTCTCCACCTGTGTGGCGGCGGCGCATATCTACGGGATCGAAATTCTAGACGGCGTCTATAACGATCTCGGCAATGCCGACGGCTTCGCCAAGGAATGTACGCAGGCGCTTGAATTGGGCTTCGACGGTAAGACGCTGATTCATCCGAGCCAGATCGAGCCCTGCAATACTGCGTTCTCGCCGTCGACGGACGAAGTGACCCAGGCGCGCAAGATGATCGCGGCGTTCGACTTGTCCGATAACAAGGACAAGGGTGTGGTGTCGATTGACGGCCGCATGGTCGAGCGGCTGCATGCCGAGATGGCGCGCCGCACCGTAGCGATCGCCGAGGCAATTGAAGCGCGCAAGACGTGATTCCGAGAGAAAACTTGGGCCGACAACCGCATGGCGCGGCGCGGGCTCGCATTAAAAAAAGCCGACTTGGCGACTGGCCGAGCCGGCTTTCTCTAACGTCGAAAAAGTTGATTATGCGAGATCGGACGCCTGCGCGGGCGCCCGGCCAAGCCGAATCACCTCGGCTCCGTCTGGTGCAGCGGCGTTCGGCGGCGTCTCGACGGCGCGATCGAGTCGGCGGGCGACCCCTTCGAACTGTGCGTTCTCCTCGATCGTCAGCGACTTGTTGTAGATTTCGCCATCGACCACCGCGCTGGCGCGCAGCCTGACGTTGTTGCCGTGGATGGTACCCTTGAAAGTGCCCTCGATCACCACTTCCTGCGCGACAATCTTGCCTTCGACCTGGGCGCCGGAGCAGATGCTGAGCTGCGCGACATGAACGTCGCCGTTCACGCGGCCATGGATTTGGGCTGCGCCGGTGCTGACGACATTTCCGGTGATTACCATGCCGGGTCCGATCGTCGACACTGCCTCCTGCGCAGAGCGCACCGCCGGCGTATCCACGCGGGGCCCGGCGCCTTTGGGTTGACCTTTGAGATCGCCTTTAGGATCAGTCTTGGGTGAGGAAAAATAACTCAACGTCGTCTCCTAGGGTGTTGATAGCAAGAATTGCGATGCCCAACTATAAACCCAAGCACGGGTGCCGTATCGAAAATAAGGAAATATCGGTAACGCGGAACACGGGGTGCCGCCCGTTAACTTAATCCGCGGCTTGCAACCGGGGTTAACTTATCAGCGGCGCGGCGTTGGGCTAGGAGTTTGCCATGAACGACATAGCAGTCCGGGCCGCGGTCGACATGTTCCTGCGGAATGTCAGTTCCACCGCGCGAAATGAAATCGAGAAAGTCGTTCGCGCCGCGGCCGCTGACGGAAAGCTGATTGGCAAGCACTCGATCAACGCCACGGTGGCCCTGTCGAGCGATCAGATCGGACTGAATGTCACGATCTACAGCAAGATCACGCTCTGATCGGCTCGCTCAAACCCACGGCCGCGCGGTCCTGGCCTTGTCCTCGTAGCTGTCGATCTTGCTCTTCTTCTGCTGCGTCAGGCCGATGTCGTCGAGGCAGTTGAGCATGCAGTGCTTGCGGAATGGATCGATCTCGAACTTGACGGTGCCGCCGTCCGGTCCGTGTATTTCCTGTTTCTCCAGATCGACCGACAGCGTCGCATTGGCGCCGCGCTCGGCGTCGTCGAACAGCTTGTCGAGGTCTTCGGGCGAGACGCGGATCGGCAGCACGCCGTTCTTGAAGCAATTGTTGTAGAAAATGTCTCCGAACGAGGTAGAGATCACGCAGCGGATGCCGAAATCCATCAGCGCCCACGGCGCGTGTTCGCGCGAGGAGCCGCAGCCGAAATTGTCGCCCGCCACCAGAATTTTGGCCTTGCGATAGGCCGGCTTGTTGAGCACGAAGTCGGGATTTTCGCTGCCGTCGTCCTTGTAGCGCTGTTCGGAGAACAGACCCTTGCCAAGCCCGGTGCGCTTGATGGTCTTCAGATACTGCTTGGGGATCACCATGTCGGTGTCGACGTTGATGATGCGCAGCGGCGCCGCCACGCCTTCGAGGGTGGTGAATTCTTCCATGACCGTCCTTTAGCCGGGTCTTTAACTCGAAGCGGCAGAAGGCGGAAGTCCGGTTTCGTCAGCGCTGGCCTCGATCGCTTGCATATCGTCGTCGGACAGGCCGAAGTGATGGCCAATCTCGTGCACCAGAACGTGGGTGACGATTTCGCTGAGGCTGTCGTCATGCGCGGCCCAATAGTCGAGGATCGGCCGCCGGTAGAGCCAAACCATGTTCGGCATTTGTCCAGAGATGCCGTCGGACTGGAACGGCAGGCCGACGCCTTGGAACAGGCCGAGCAGGTCGAATTCGCTTTGGGCGCGCAATTCGACGAGCACCTCCTCGATCGGGAAGTCCTCGACCTGGATCACCAGGTTTTCGCAAAGCTCGCGAAATTTGGCCGGTAGCCGTCGATAAGCATCGGCCGCCAGCACTTCGAACTCGGCAATCGAGGGCGCGAGGGCTGAGTGCCAGGTGGATTTTTCAGTCACTTGATGGTTTTAGGAGGAGGTAGAGGAGCCGCCAAGGGCATTCCGGCAACCGGCTGATTGACGAGGGAACCCTTTCGGGCGAATATGTTTATGACGTAAGGGGCTGTAGTTATGCGTAAAATTCATATTTCCGCGCTCGGGTTAATGGCCGCTTTGGTGATTAGTGCTGCGTCACCGGCCGTTGCCGCCAAATGCAACACGCCACCGCCAGCATGGTGGAAAGCACCCAAGGTGTCTTACACCTATAGTGGTAGCGGTTACGCCGGGTCGCGCAGCAGCACGTTTTCCGCGCAGAGGCGCTCGAACGCCACCCCTTATGTCTCGACGTCTTCGCGCTATCGCGACCCGCCCGGGCGATGGTAAAATCCCCAGTGCCGGGGGTGCTGACATGATGATACGTCGAAAACTACAGCTGGCGGCATTGAGCGCCGTCGCGTTTGCTAGCTGTGCCGCGCCGAGCCTGGCCGCGAGCGATCAGGGCCCGAACGGCGACTTGTCGGCGCAGCGCCGGCCCCGGATCACCATTTATCCGCCAAGCCGCCTACTTGGCCCGAACGCCAAGCGCGAATGCGAAGCCTGGCTGGAAAAAGAATATCGCGTCAGCGGCACCGTGATTGTACCGCGCGAGCGCTGCTGGTGGCGGTAACCGCCGTTCGGAACTTTTTCATCGAAACCTTCTGACGGTGCCGCGCGTTAATTTGTGCGGGCGATTACAGGAGGTATTGCGATGTCAAAGTTCCTTCTCGTGACAGGCGCCGCGATGCTGTTGGCGACAAGCCTCGCCGCCGGCCCCGCGACCGCCGCGGAACAGATTCAAGTTACCGCGGCAGCAAATGGTATGGCGGTCAGCACGGATCTCAGCGCACGGCGCTATCATTATGGCTACCGGCGGTACGGCTACCGCTATCGGCCGTATTACGGATATCGCTACGGCTACAATCCGTACTACGCCTATGCGCCTCGTCCCTATTACTATCAGCCGTACTATCGACCGTTCCCGTTCGGGTTCTTCCCGTTCTACTAAAGATCATGAAATGGAAAAGGCCCTCACGTGAGGGCCTTTTTTGTTTCAGGCGGATTTGCTCGCCTTAATGCCAGTCGCGCACGTCGACGAAATGCCCGGCAATCGCCGCCGCCGCCGCCATCGCCGGCGAGACGAGATGGGTGCGGCCCTTATAGCCTTGGCGGCCTTCGAAGTTTCGGTTTGACGTCGAAGCACAGCGCTCGCCCGGCTGGAGCTTGTCGGGATTCATGGCGAGACACATCGAGCAGCCCGGTTCGCGCCAGTCGAAACCCGCGGCCTTGAAAATCCTGTCGAGCCCTTCCGCCTCGGCTTGCTCTTTCACCAAGCCGGAACCCGGTACGATCATCGCCGCGACATTGCCGCTGACGGTCTTGCCTTCGACCACACGCGCGACCTCGCGCAGGTCTTCGATCCGCGCATTGGTGCAGGAGCCGATGAACACCCGGTCGAGCTTGATGTCGGTGATCTTCTCGCCGCCCTGCAAACCCATGTAACCGAGCGAGCGTTCGGCGGCGATACGCTTCTTTTCGTCGGCGATCTCAGAGAGCACCGGGACGCGGCCACTGATGGAAACGATCTGCTCCGGGCTGGTCCCCCAGCTAACGATCGGCGGGAGTTTCGCTGCATCGAGCCGGATTTCACGGTCGAAATGCGCGTCGTCGTCGGAGCGCAGCGTTTCCCAGTAACGCATCGCCTCGTCCCATGCCTTGCCCGTCGGCGCCTTCGGCTTGTCCTTGAGATAAGCATACGCCTTCTCGTCGGGCGCGACGAAGCCGGCCTTGGCGCCGGCCTCGACCGACATATTGCAGATCGTCATGCGGCCTTCCATCGAGATCGCGCGCACGGCTTCGCCGGCATATTCCAACGCGTAGCCGGTGCCGCCGGCGGTGCCAATCTCGCCGATGATGGCGAGGATAACGTCCTTGGCGGTGACGTTCGGCGGCAGTTTGTTTTCGACCACCGCGCGCATGTTCTTCGATTTTTTCTGAATCAGGGTTTGCGTCGCCAGCACGTGTTCGACTTCCGATGTGCCGATGCCGTAGGCGAGGGCACCGAACGCCCCATGCGTCGCAGTGTGGCTGTCGCCGCACACGATTGTAGTGCCGGGCAGCGTGAAGCCCTGCTCAGGGCCGATGATGTGGCAAATACCCTGCCGCTTGTCGAATTCGTCGAAATATTCGATACCGAAATCCTTGGCGTTCTGCGCCATTACCGAGATCTGTTCGGCACTCTCCGGATCGGGATTGGGCAGGTTGCGAGCTGACGTCGGGATATTGTGATCCACCACGGCGAGGGTTTTTTCCGGCGCGCGCACTTTGCGGCCGGCGTTACGAAGCCCTTCGAACGCCTGCGGCGAAGTCACCTCATGAACAAGGTGGCGATCGATATAGAGGAGGCAGGTGCCATCCGGCTGCTCGTCGACCAGGTGATCGTCCCAAATCTTGTCGTACAAGGTGCGCGGCTTCGCCATTCCGAAACTCCGAAATTCAATCCGTCACCCTGAGGTGCCCGGCGCAATACGCGGGCCTCGAACGGGTGGCGGCCGGGCCGTTCATCCTTCGAGGCTCGCTCCGCTCGCGCCTCAGGATGACGGGTTCGATACTTATCTAGCCTCAGCTGGGCGCAAGAAACAAGAAAAAGGGGCCGTGCTGCGGCCCCTTCATGCAAATCCGGGATGGCGGGATGATGATTCCCAGGATTACGGGATGATTCCCAGGATTATTCTTTCACGGCTGCCGCCGCCTCGGCGCCGCCGTGTCCAGTGCCCTCGGCGATACGGGCTGCCTTGCCGCGGCGTCCGCGCAGATAGTATAGCTTTGCGCGACGCACCTTGCCGCGACGCACCAGCTTGATCGAATCGATCATCGGCGCATGGAGCGGGAACACGCGCTCGACGCCTTCGCCGTAGGAAATCTTGCGGACTGTAAAGCTCTCGTTAAGCCCGGTACCGGTGCGGCCGATGCAGACGCCCTCATAGGCCTGGATGCGGCTCTTGTCTCCCTCGACCACCTTGACGTTGACCAGCACGGTGTCGCCCGGCTCGAAGTCTGGAATTTCCTTGCCGGCAGAAAGTCTTTCCACCTGCTCCTTGTCGAGTTGCGCAATGAGATCCATGGCAAATTCTCCGTCGGCAGCGCCAAAATCCGGCGCGCGTCTATCTGGCTGAATGGGTTGGCGAGCTTCTATATCACCCCGCCCGGCTTGTCACCCCTTCGGACCCGGCGGCTTTGCGCCGCTGTTTTGGGCCAAATACGCACTCCAGAGGTCGCTGCGGCGCTCTCGGGTGAGCCGCTCGGCTTCATCGCGGCGCCACTGCGCGATCCTCGCGTGGTCGCCGGACAGCAAGACCTCCGGGATGGGTCGGCCCTCGAAATCCTGCGGCCGCGTGTAGTGGGGATACTCGAGCAGGCCATCGGAAAAGCTTTCCTCGACGCTTGAGGCTGGCTTGCCCATCACGCCGGGAAGCAGCCGCACACAGGCGTCGAGCAAAGCGAGCGCCGCGATCTCGCCGCCCGACAGCACGAAATCGCCGAGCGAGACTTCCTCGAGATTGCGGGCGGCGACCAGCCGCTCGTCGACGCCTTCGAAGCGCCCACAAACGATGGTGACGCCGCTGCCGCCCGCGATCTCGCGTACGCGGCGTTGCGTGAGCGGTGCGCCGCGCGCGCTCATCAGCAGGCGAGGACGCCCATCAGACCCAAGGGAATCCAGCGCAAGACTATCCAAAGCTCTTGCCAGCACATCCGGCTTCATCACCATGCCGGGCCCACCGCCGGCCGGCGTGTCGTCCACGGTGCGGTGCTTATCGGGGGCATGGTCGCGGATGTCGATCGCCTTGCAGGACCACAGGTTCGCGGCCAGCGCCTTGCCGGCGAGACTTGCACCGAGCGGGCCGGGGAACATTTCCGGGAATATCGTGAGCACGCTGGCGCGCCACATCATTGCGTATCGCCGGCGGTTCGGGCCGAAACGCAAAATCTCCGCTCATTCCCGCGAAAGCGGGAATCCAGTTCTTTGCCGCGAAACTTGGTGGCTCCTGGGTCCCTGCTTTCGCGGGGACGAGCGAAAAAATGAGACATCTTCATTTTTCCTCGTCCCGAACTTCGATTTCGGCGGGCGGCACAATGACGACCTGCTTCTTGTCGAGGTCGATCTCCGGCACCACAATTTCGTTAAACGGCAGCATCAGCGGTTCGCCGCTGCCGAGCGGCATGATCTCGATGATGTCGCCGGCGCCGAAATTATGCAGCGCGCGCACAGTGCCGATCTGCGCGCCGTCCTTGTCGACCACGTCGAGCCCCACCAGGTCGGAGTGATAAAAGGTGTCGTCCTCCTCGATTGCTGGCAGCCGGTTCCGCGGCACGTAAAGATCGATGTTGGTGAGCGCCGCCGCGGCGTTACGGTCATTCACGTTCTTGAAACGCGCGACTAGATGATCGCTCGCCTGCCGCAATGCCTCGATGGTGAACGTCCGCATGCCGTCTTTCGTTTCCAGCACGCCGTAGCCGCCCGCCGCCGTCGGGTCTTGCGTAAACGGCCATAGCTTCACCTCGCCGCGAACGCCGTGCGGCGCACCGATTCTGGCGACACAGATACGCTCGGCCACGGCAGACTATAATCAGCTCGCCGCGGGGGCTTCGGCGGCTTTCTTATCGGCAGCGGCCTTGTCGGCGGCAGCCTTCTCGGTCTTGTCGGTCGCCTCCTTGACTTTCGCCGCGGTCTTGGCGGCGGCGTCACCGGCTTCCTTGGTCTTGAGATCGGCCTCGTCCTTGGCCTTGCGTTCCTTACGCGGGATCGCTTTCTCCGGATTGTTGCGCTTTTCGCGCTTCAGGATACCGGCCGCGTCGAGGAATCGTGATACGCGGTCGGACGGCAGCGCGCCCTTCTTCATCCAAGCCTGCACCTTGTCCATGTCGAGCTTGAGCCGCTCAGTCTTTTCCTTCGGCATCAGCGGGTTGAAAAAGCCGAGCCGTTCGATGAAGCGGCCGTCGCGCGGCGCGCGCTTGTCGGCGACCACGATGTGATAGACCGGCCGTTTTTTGGTGCCCGCGCGGGCCATCCGGATGACGAGGGACATTAGATTTCCTTTTCTGACTAAATTTTGCGTTTGGCGTGGATCGTCATTTCTTCTTTCCGAGACCTGGCGGCAGATTTGGAATCCTGCCGCCCGGCAATCCTGGAAACTTTCCGCCTAGTCCTGGAAATTGCCCAGCCAAGCCCGGGAAATTCGGATGCGACGCCGGCATTCCCGGCGGCAACGGAACGCTGCCTTGTCCTTGTTGCGCCTTTGCCTGCTCGGAGAGTTTTTGCATCTCTTCCGGCGAGGGCATGCCGCCGCCGAAGCCCATCGCCTGCGCGATGTTCGCCATCGGGCCGCGTTTGGCGCCGCCCATCGCCTTCATCATGTCGGCCATGCCGCGATGCATCTTGAGCAATTTGTTGATCGCTTCCGGCGAGGTGCCGGAGCCGGCGGCGATGCGTTTCTTGCGGCTGGCCTTGAGCACGTCGGGGTTCTTGCGCTCCTGTGGCGTCATCGAGTCGATAATGGCGATCTGGCGCTTCAGCAGGCTGTCATCGAGCCCGGCATTGGCGATCTGATTTTTCATCTTGGCGACGCCCGGCATCATGCCCATCAGCCCGCCGAGGCCTCCCATCGCCTGCATCTGTTTGAGTTGTTCTTTCAGGTCGAGCAGGTCGAACTGGCCCTTGCGCATTTTCTCGGCGGCGCGCATCGCCTTTTCGGCGTCGATATTGGCGGCGGCTTTCTCCACTAGCGCCACGATGTCGCCCATGCCGAGGATGCGGCCGGCAATCCGCGCGGGATCGAATTCCTCCAGCGCGTCGATTTTCTCGCCGGTGCCGATTAGCTTGATCGGCTTGCCGGTGACCGCGCGCATCGACAGCGCGGCGCCGCCGCGGCCGTCGCCGTCGACGCGGGTCAGCACGATGCCGGTGAGGCCGACTCGCTCGTTAAACGCGCGCGCCAGGTTGACGGCGTCCTGGCCGGTCAGCGCGTCGGCGACCAGGAGGATCTCGTGCGGATCGGCGACGCGCTTGATCTCGGCCGCCTCGCCCATCATCTCGTCGTCGAGCGTGGTGCGGCCGGCGGTGTCGAGCAGCACAACGTCGTAGCCGCCGAGCCGGCCGGCTTCGAGCGCACGGCGGGCGATTTGCGGCGGCGTCTGGCGGGCGACGACAGGCAAGGTATCGATGCCGGCATCACGGCCGAGCACGGCCAGTTGCTCCATTGCGGCCGGACGGCGCACGTCGAGCGAGGCCATCAGCGTCTTTTTCTTCTGCCGGTCGGTCAGGCGGCGCGCCACTTTGGCCGTGGTGGTGGTTTTGCCGGAGCCCTGCAGGCCGACCATCATGATGGCGACCGGCGGTGGCGCGTTGAGATTGATGGCTTCGCCTTGCGCGCCAAGTGTCGCCACCAGTTCGTCGTGCACGATCTTTACGACCATCTGGCCAGGCGTCACGGACTTGACGACCTCGACGCCGACAGCGCCAGCCTTGACGCGCTCGATGAAGGCGGTGGCGACCTCAAGCGCGACGTCGGCTTCGAGCAGCGCGCGGCGGATCTCGCGCAGCGCCGCGTCGACATCGGCTTCGCCGAGCGCGCCGCGCCGCGTCAGTTTGTCGAGAATTCCGCCGAGTTTTTCCGAAAGCGTATCGAACATCAAAAGTCTCTGTATACTAACATTGCGCCTAAACGCAGTTCGCGCCCGAGGGCGCATGGCGCTGTCGGGCGGTTGCCTCCGGCCTCGCAGGGCCGGTCGGCGTCGTCGAAACTCACATCTCTTGCGTGAGCGGGCCGAACTTAGGATTGGCGTGTGACCGAGTCAAGGCGAACTGGAACGAACGTGACAGCCGAAAAGTTAAGCGTCAGGGCGCGAGTTCGAAACTCACTGTTACGGTGGTGTGCAGGTTCTGCTCGCCGGGCGCTACAGGTGCGGCAGCGCGCATCATCTGCATTGGGCGCGGCGCCGGTGACGACCCTTCATCGCTGATGCTGACCGCGCGCCCGACCTTCATCCCGGCCGCGGTGGCGTAAATCTCCGCCTTGCGACGCGCGTCGGCAATGGCGTCCTTTCGCGATTCATCGCGCAGCTTGGATTGTTCGGACACCACGAATTCGATGCCGGATAATTCATTGGCGCCGGCACCGATGGCTCGATCGACGATGTTCGCGAGCTGGTCGATCGCCCGGATTTTCACCGTGACCTGGTTGGTAGCCTGAAAGCCGAGCAGCCGCGCTGTTCCGCTCTTGTTGGGATCGACCTGCGGCTGCAGAGACAAGCGCGAGGTCTGGATGTCGCGGTCGGCGATGCCGCCGCCCTTGATCGCGGTGAACACCGTGGTCATTTCCTTGGCGTTGGCGTCGCTGGCGTCGCGTGCGGTCTTGCCCTGGCTCGTGACTCCAATGCGGATCACGGCGGCATCCGGGACTACCGCTATTCTGGTTTCGCCCGTCACCGTTACCAGGCGATCGAGCGCGGACGCAGATTGAACCGGCAGCAATGCAAGGACGAACGCAAGAGCTGCAATGCGTTTGGCTCCGGGGCAGGTCGTCATTGTCTCACCATTCGGGCTCGAGGCCTCAATCGGGTATGGGGCGCCTGTGGCTGAGTTAAGGCATGTCCGGTCGGCGCCTGTGGCTGAGTTAAGGCATGTCCGGTCGGCGGCTGTGGCCGGCCTAGGGCTGATCCCGCTCGCCGGACCTTCTTGATGTGCTAGGTTCTGCACGGGCCTGGGAGGTTCATCACATGCCGGTTTCGATACGTCGTTTTGCCAAAATCGCCGCGTTAGCCGCGGCGGCTGTTGCGCTGACAAGTTCCGGGGGCGAGGCTGCCGCGATCGAGACGCCAAAGCCTGCCCCGGCGCAGAATTTTCTAGGCCCCGCCGTTACCGGCTCCAACTACAAGGTGAAGCCGATCGCACGCAGCGACGGCATCATGCGCATCTTCGACGTCGCGACGCCCTACGGCCAGTTCCAGTTCAATGGCGTCGATTTCACCAAGATGCGCCTGCACGAGCTGGAGGCTACCGCCGCGCTCGAAAAAATGTCGCAGTCCAACGAGTTCATGAGCGCGTTCGGGCGCGCCGCGGTGGCGCCGATACAATTTGGCGCCAATCTCATCGCCAATCCGGTCGATACCATCAACCGCTCGGTGAGCGGCGTCGCCAACATGTTCGATCGCGCCGGCGCTGGACTCGCCAACAGCCGTGCCGACCGCGACCCGCTGCTGGACAGTTTGCTGGGCATCAGCGATACGCAACGCCAGCTCGCGGTGGAATTGGGCGTCGATCCCTATACCGATTTCCCGCCTTTGGCAGAGCGGCTCAAGCAAATGGCCGGCGCCATGGCGGGCGGCAGCCTGCCGGTGAAGGCGGGGCTTGCGTTGGTTCCGGGTGGCGTCGGGATCGCTGTTTCATCGGTCTCAACGGTGGGTCAGGCGAAAGATACGTTGCGAGACAAGACCGCGGCCCAGGTCATTGCCGAAGTGCGCGGCATTTTGCAATCGCTCGGAGTGTCCGACGACATCGCGAACCGTCTGCTCGAAAACCGCAATTTCACGCCCGCCGATCTGCTGATCATGACGCGCGCCCTGGCGCAAATACATGCGCAGAATACCGCGGTTTTCATCGAAAACGCCGCGGCGGCCAACAACCGCGACGCAGCGTATTACCAGCGCCGCCGCGCCGAATTGCTGGCGGCGCGGCGCGGCGAGCTTGGCGGCATCCAGGCCTTTTTCATGACGAAGGGGCAGGCCCTTACTCTTAGTCCGAGGCATACCGTGGTCGCGGCGTTTCCGTTCGACGACTTCGCCTGGGCGGATATCCCGCAACGCGGCTTCCGAACCGCGACCGCCGATCTGCGGGCTGGCGACACGGCGCGCTCGCCTCTGGTGTTTGCAACGAGCGGCGCGATGACGCCGATGGCCGCCGCCGAGATGCAGAAGCTCGGCTGGAAAATCGTCAAGCTCAAGCCAGTGCGCTGATCCGCCAACGGCGCGGCTATTTGGCCAACTGCGCCGCAAAAAAATCGTGCATCTCGGCGCTGGCGCGCTCGGCCGCGGCGGCGTCATATTTGAGCCAATGGCCGAAATATCGTTCGCCGTTCGCAAAGTGGGGATTGTCGAACGAGTGAAACGCGCCGGGATACACCACAATCTTGACCGGCGCGCTTTTGTCCTGCCGTCGCGCCAGCCACCAATCGCATTCCTTAGGAGATGACCAATCATCCAGTTCGCCGATCAGCACGAGTACCGGTATTTCTGTCTGGTCATCGGCGGCGCTGCAGGACGGGTAGAACGCGACGGCGGCTTTATATTTCAGGCCGCTGGGCATGTCGAAAAGCACGGAGTCATGCAGCGATGCGATCTGCAAAGCCGCGATGCCGCCTTGCGAGTAGCCGACCACGGCAACGCGTTTCGCATCGACGTACGGCAGCGTCGACAAATAGATCAGCGCGCCGAGCGCGTCCGCCTGGCGGTCAGGAATACGGAACGGGCCACAGGCATTCTTGACGCCGCGCGTCGCGAAACTGTCCACTATAAACGCAACAAAACCCCAATCCGTTATCTGGGTGGCCGCCGCCGCGAGCGCGGGATCGGTTAGTCCGCCGCAGCCGTGGAGATGGACGACGGCGGGGAACGGACCATTGCCGGACGGTTTTGCCAGATAGGCGGTAATGGTTTCGACAGGCGAAGGCTTCGGCGTTTCGCCCCGCTCGCGGGCCAGCCGTTGCGCCATATCGCTGGGAACGTAGCGGGCGCTGTCGAATGTCACGGTTTCGTCTGCTCTTGCCAAACCAGCCGTCAGGGCCAGAGCGAGCGCCAGGACGTAGGGTGAGGCGCGCAACATCTATTTCACCGGCACGAACACGTTGACCACCAGGCGGTCCCGGTCGGCTTTGGTCGGGTCGCCGGCATATTCCTCGATGAACAGATCCTTGGCTTCGAGCCGCTTGTCGTCGAGATAATTGGTGATCGCCTCGTAGGTGGTGTCCATCGCATCGTAGGAGCCGCGATGCACGAATTTGAGCGCCTTGCCGGACGGCGCCTTGCCGAGCGCGATGTCGCCCTTGGGCGGATTTTTTGGTGGCTCGGCGACCGGCAGCGCGGCCTGAAACTGAAAGCCGGTGTCGTTGGTCTCGGTGTAGATCGTCATCGCCGGACCGTTCGGCTTGATGCCTTGCTTATCGAGATACTGGTTGAGCGCCTTGAAGGCGTCGACCAGCGTTTCGAATGCGTTGTCCCAGTGGCCCTCGCCCTTGACGAAAACGATGGTGCGCTCCGGCAAATTAACTTCCTCGCCGAATGCGTCGCCCGGCTGCAACGGGGTCGGCGACGGCATCGGGCCGGGCTGTGCTGCCGGCGGTGTGGCAGGCAGCGTTTGCGCCACGCAGGGTGCTCTGGCGAGTGCGAACACGAGCGCGAGGAAGACCAGACGAGACATTGGCAACTCCGTCATCTACGCGCAACGCTCCCCGATTCGCCGCAAGAGACGCGCATTCTAGCACGGCGCCGGCCAACTGACTCGCCAAGTGATCGCCAAGTGATCGCCAAGTGACTCGCCAAGTCTCGTCAGTTCGCCATATAAATCGGACGGAATTCAGACCGGGAAGAATATGAGCGTGCTCGCTAATCATCCTTTCGTGAAAATGAACGGCATCGGCAATGAGATCGTCGTTGTCGACATGCGCGCGGGCGGCAAGCCACTCAGCGCGGGGGAGGCGCTCGCCGCAGCGAGGCCGGAAGGCGGCGCGCATTACGACCAGTTGATGGTGCTTTATCCGCCGCGCACGCCGGGCACGGAGTCATTCGTGCGCATCTATAACAATGACGGCTCGGAAGCCGGCGCTTGCGGCAACGGCATGCGCTGCATTGCCTCGCTGGTTGCGAAGCAGAACGGCAAGGACGCGCTGATTTTCGAGACCACGGGCGGCATCCTCAATTGCCGCAAAGGCGCCGATGGTCGCTTCACCGTCGACATGGGTAAGCCGCGCTTCAAGTGGAACGAGATTCCGTTGGCCGAGGAATTCCGCGATACCCGCGCCATCGAACTGCAAATCGGGCCGATCGACAAGCCGATGCTGCATTCGCCGTCAGTCGTGAGCATCGGCAATCCGCACGCGGTATTCTGGGTTGACGATGTCAACGCCTATGATCTTGAGCGCTTCGGCCCGCTGTTGGAAAATCACCCGATATTTCCCGAGCGCGCCAATATTACGCTGGCCCGCATCGTCGATCGCGAGCACATCGTCATTCGCACCTGGGAGCGCGGCGCGGGACTAACGCGCGCCTGTGGCTCGGCCGCCTGCGCCGCCGCGGTCGCCGCGGCGCGGCTGCGTCGCACTGAGCGAAAGGTTACGCTGGGACTGCTTGGCGGTGACCTGCTGATCGAATGGCGCGCAAGCGACAACCACGTGCTGATGACCGGCGCCGCCGAATTCGAATATGAAGGCAAGTTCGATCCGGCGATTTTCCAACTCGCCGCGCCGCTGGCGCTGCGATGAGCGTCGAGGTCGTCACGTTCGGCTGCCGGCTCAACGCCTATGAGTCCGAAGTCATTCGCGACGCCGCCGCCGGGCTTGACGACACTGTCGTCATCAATAGCTGTGCGGTGACCGCAGAAGCGGTCCGCCAGGCCCGGCAAGCCATCCGCCGCCTGAAGCGCGAGCGGCCGGATGCCAAAATTGTCGTCACCGGCTGCGCCGCACAGATCGAGCCCGCGAATTTTGCGGCGATGCCGGAAGTCGATCGCGTGCTCGGCAATACTGAAAAGCTCGACGCCGCCGCCTGGCGCTCAAACCAGCGTGTTGCCGTCGCTGATATCATGGCGGAGACGAAAATCGTCGCGCCATCGATCGACGGCAACCGGGGATTACCCCGGGCTTTTGTGCAAATTCAAAATGGCTGCGACCACCGCTGCACCTTCTGCATCATCCCGTACGGCCGCGGCAATTCGCGATCGCTGACGCCGGATGACGTCGTGGCCCAGGTGCGCCGCATCGTCGGAAACGGCTGCCCGGAAGTCGTGCTGACCGGCGTCGACATCACCAGTTACGACGCAAGCATCAGGCTCGGCGCTTTGGTCAAGCGCGTGCTGCGCGAGGTGCCGGAGCTTACGCGGTTGCGGCTGTCGTCGATCGATTCGGTCGAAACTGACGCTGACTTATTCGACGCGCTTGAAAACGAGCCGCGCCTGATGCCGCATCTGCATCTGTCGCTTCAGGCCGGTGACGATATGATCCTCAAGCGCATGAAACGCCGCCATTCGCGCGCCGACGCCATCTCGTTCTGCCACAAGGTGCGCCGGCTGCGGCCGGAGGTGGCGTTTTCCGCGGACATCATCGCCGGGTTTCCGACCGAGACCGGCGCGATGTTCGCGCACTCGCTCGACTTGGTTGACGATTGCGGCCTGACCCAGCTTCACGTATTTCCCTTCTCGCCGCGGCCCGGCACGCCGGCGGCGCGCATGCCGCAGCTTGCCGG
This sequence comes from Pseudolabrys sp., assembly GCA_050998115.1. GTDB lineage: Bacteria > Pseudomonadota > Alphaproteobacteria > Rhizobiales > Xanthobacteraceae > Pseudolabrys. The sequence goes on from JBPCQM010000150.1 coordinate 22,208, forward strand.
CGAGGTCGTCAAGCAACGCGCTCGCCAACTGCGTGAGAAGGGCGAATGGGCGTTGCGCCATTATCTGGACGGTGAGATAGGCGCGCAGCGCCGGGTGCTGGCGGAATCCCGCACGCTTGGCCGCACCGAACAGTTCACCGCGGTTCAACTGGCCGCTCCATGCCAGCCCGGCACGATGCTCAATCTGACGATGACGGGCCACAACGGCCGCGTACTAATCGCCGCCTAATGCGCGCCGTGCCACCCGCACGCGGCAAGCCGCGCGCGCATGTGCGCCGGGACCGGAGCCGTTACTTTGATCGCATCCTTGTTTTTGTAAATCGGCACCACGACTTCGCGCGAAAGCAGGTGCAACGGCGGCCCGCCGATTCGCGGCGCGCTGCCGTAGATATTGTCGCCGACCACCGGGAAGCCCATCTCGGCGCAATGCACCCGGAGTTGATGTGTGCGCCCGGTCAGCGGCTCGAGCGCCAGCCATGTCATTTTGTCGGCGCGGCCCATCACCTTCCACACCGTCTCCGCCGGCTGACCGTTCGGGTCCGGCTTCATCCACCAGCCGCGCGTGTCGTCGAGCTTGCCGAGCGCGAGATCGATGCGGCCCTCGTCTTCGATCGGGCCGCCCTCGACCACCGCCCAATAGGTCTTGCCGACCTTGCGCTGCTTGAACAGCAGGCCGAGTGAAGCCAGCGCCTTGCGATGACGTCCGAGCACCAGGCAGCCGGAGGTGTCCTTGTCGAGCCGGTGCGCCAGCGCCGGCATGCGCGGCAGGCCGAAACGCAGCAGGTCGAAATAGTCCTCAAGGCCCGTACCGCCTTTCGGGCCGCGATGCACCGAGAGGCCCGGCGGCTTGTCGATCACCAGCATCAGGCCGTCGCGGTAAAGCAGGCGGGCGAGGATGTCTTCCGGTGTCATCTCTCTATTTGTCATTGTCGGGCATAGCCCGTCAAAGACGGGCGTAAACGCCCTATTGACCCGGCAATTCATCTTTTTCACTTAGAAGATGGACCCCCCGGGTTAAACCCCGGGGGTGACAGTTTTTGGGCGCGCAATGAACGACAACGCCGACAAAACCGACCGGCAAAGCTGGTGGAAACGTTTAAGCGGTGGCCTCAAGCGCTCGTCCTCCGCGTTTGGCGCCACGATTTCCGACCTGGTTTCGAAGCGCAAGCTCAACGCGCAATCGCTGGAAGACCTCGAAAGCGAATTGATCCGCGCAGACCTCGGCGTTGAGACGGCGGCGCATATCGTCGCGGCCTTGCGCGAGGGCCGTTACGAAAAGGAAATCGCGCCGGACGAGGTGAAGGCCGTGCTGGCCGGCGAGATCGAAAAATCTCTCGTCAGTGTGGCAAAGCCGCTTGAAATCACATCGCGGCCATTCGTCATTCTGGTGGTCGGCGTTAATGGCTCCGGCAAGACCACGACGATCGGCAAGCTCGCTTCGAAATTTCGCGCGCAGAGCCAGACCGTGATGCTGGCGGCCGGCGACACCTTTCGCGCTGCGGCGATCGATCAGCTCAAGATATGGGGCGAGCGTTCCGGCGCCAGCGTGATCGCGCGCGGGCCGGGCGCCGATCCGGCCGGACTGGCGTTCGACGCCATCACCCAGGCCAAGGCAGACTCAACCGACATCGTCATCGTCGACACCGCCGGCCGCTTGCAGAACAAGACCGAGCTGATGAACGAGCTGGAAAAGATCGTCCGGGTGATGCGCAAGGTCATCGCCGACGCCCCGCACGCGGTGCTGCTGGTGCTCGACGCCACGGTTGGGCAAAACGCGTTGTCGCAGGTCGAGATGTTTCAAAAGGTCGCAGGCGTCACCGGGCTGGTGATGACCAAGCTCGACGGCTCGGCGCGCGGCGGCATTCTTGTTGCTTTGGCGACGAAGTTCGGCCTGCCAGTGCATTTCATCGGGGTCGGCGAGGAAATTGATGACTTGAACGTTTTTACCGCGCGCGACTTTGCCAGGGCGATTGTGGGACTGGAGTGATGACTGGTGTCCCGGATCAGCGAAGTAGCGCTCCGCAAGCGCTTCGCGTCGCACCGCATCCGGGACACGATGACAATGCCACAATGACACGCTAGACCCCACTGATGCCCGCCAAAGCCAAGCTCAATCCTTTCCTGAAAATCGCGCTCGACATCGGGCCGCTCATTTTATTCTTCGCCGCCAATTCGCGGTTCGGCATCTTCACCGCTACCGCGGTTTTCATGGTGGCGGCGCTGGCCGCGCTGGCGGTGTCTTACATCATCACCCGCCACATCGCGGTGATGCCGGTCGTTACCGCGATCATCGTCCTGGTGTTCGGCGGGCTAACGCTCATCCTGCACGACGAGTTGTTTATCAAGGTCAAGCCGACCATCATTTATCTGCTGTTCGGGGGCACGCTGCTTGGCGGGCTCATGTTTCGCAAGCCGCTGCTCGGCATGGTGTTCGATTCGGTGTTCAGCCTAACCGAAGAGGGCTGGCGCAAGCTGACGATCCGCTGGACAGTGTTCTTTTTCTTCCTCGCCATCCTCAATGAAATCGTCTGGCGTACCCAGACCACCGATTTCTGGGTCAGCTTCAAATTATTCGGCGTGGTACCGCTGACTTTTATTTTCGGCGGAATGCAATATCGGCTGGTGGAGAAATACAGCGCGGACCAGCGTGCGAACGATTCCTGAGCGTCAGCGCGCGTTCGGTCTGCGCAGCTGCGGCGTGTTGCGCAAGCCCTGGCGCGGCTGCCGGAACGGCTGGCGCGTGCCCGGCCGTTGCGAACCCGGCGCGCGCTGCAAACCCGGCGTGCGTTGCAAGCCCGGCGCGCGCTGCAGCCGGCGTTGGTTGATGATCCGCCGGCCGATGTTGCGCGCGGCGAAGGTGCGCTGCACGAATGCGCGGTCGCGCGTGGCTTGGCCCGGCGGGATCGTCAGCGCCACCGCGGCGAAACGGCCGCCGGCGCCGGGACACAATGCAAAGCCGGTGGTGGCCCGCGTGAGTTGACCGAGCCGCGCGCTGCCGCCGCGGTCGAACAATTCGATGCGCCCGACCCGGCCGTCGGCGTCGGCGTAGAGCTTCACAGCAACCTCTCCCGCCGACCCCGGCGTTGCGCCTTCCGGCACCTCAATCACGCCGCTGGTGCCGCGAATGCCGAGCGTCGAAGTCGGCGTCGTGATCTTCATGTCGCCGGTCTTGGCGACGAGATTCGCCGCGAACGCTACCGTGCCGCGCGTCACGTTGAACAGCGCGGCGTTGGCGCCGCCCGCTGGAGTATAGACGAACTCGTCCACGGTGATCGACGCGTTGGCCGACAGGTTGAACGTTGTCTCGTCGTCAAAGGTGACGCCGAGGCTGGCGTTAGGGCCGGTGCGCAGTACGTCGCCTTTGTAAATCGGGTCGCTGACCTTGAGGGCGCTCGATGCGCCGTTGCGGGTGAGGTTCGCCGTGCCCTGCACGCTGGCGACGTTGCCGATCTCGTCGGATTGATTGGTGGGATCGGTTTGGCTGGCGGGGGCGGCTTGCGGCGCGGGCACTTGCGCGCGGATCGTCAGGGGCGACGCCAGCGCGATCGCAAACGATGCCGCCAGGACGAATGCCGCTCGTGCCACGATTTGCTCCTTGGTCCCGCACCTGACGGTCACGTAGTCGAAAATAGCATGTCAGTGGCCGACCGCCTTGTCGATCTCCGGCCCCAGCGCCTGTTTTAGGTTGTCCGCGCCGATCGGGCCGACCAGCTTGTAGGCGATGCGGCCGTCACGGCCGATCAGAAAGGTCTCTGGCACGCCATAGACGCCCCAATCGATCGCGGCGCGGCCATTGGCGTCGACGCCGGTGGCGGCGAACGGATTGCCGTAGCGGTTGAGGAAGCGCCGCGCATTGTCGGCATTGTCCTTGTAATTGATGCCGACCAGCTGAATGCGGCTGTCCTTCGATAGTTGCGCCAGGAACGGGATTTCGTCGTGGCACGGCACGCACCACGAGGCCCAGACGTTGACCAGCGTGACATGGCCCTTGAAGGTCTCAGGCGTGAGTCCCGGCACCGGCGCGTTGTCGCGAGTCAGGCCTTCGAGCGGCGGTAGTTCGGTTTGCGGCGCTCGTTGGCCGATCAGCGCGGAGGAAATTTTCGACGGGTCGCCGCTGCTGAGCCGGAAGAAGAACAGCGCGGCGAGGGCGAGGAACGCCAGCAGCGGGATCAGCACCAGTAGGCGGCGCGAGCGACCGCTGGTTTCAGCCGGCATGGTCATGCGCGCTTGCGCGAGGAGCGCCGCTTGACGCCGCGCGCCTCCAATTCGCCGAGGGTTCGCCGCTGTGCTGCGTAATCGAGCATCACCCAGGCGACTAGTCCGCCGATCACAAGAATCGCGGCGAGGTAGGCGGCAATAATGAAGCCAGCATGCGTTCCCAAGTTCATGCCAAGCCTTTTTGTTTGCGCATGATCTTGCCCGAAAACCGGTGTCCACTTTTCGGGATCATGCGCGGCTCGCGTGATTGAGACGCATCGTGCGCACGCGGCGGCGCAGGATTTCGTTGCGCATCGCGGCTAGCAGCAGCGTCAGAAACAGCAGCAGAAACGCCAGCGCCATCATCAGCAGCGGGTGCAGGATCGACGGGTCGATCGCCGGGCCGCCGATGCGGATCAGCGAGGCCGGCTGATGCAGGGTGTTCCACCAGTCGACCGAGAACTTGATTATCGGCAGGTTGATGGCGCCGACCAGCGTCAGGATCGCCGCGGCTCGCGCGCCGCGGTTCGGATCGTCGGCGGTGGCGTAGAGCGCGATGACGCCGAGATACATGATGAAGAGAACCAGTACCGATGTGAGCCGCGCATCCCACACCCAGTAGGTCCCCCACATCGGCCGGCCCCACAGCGAGCCGGTGACGAGGCACAACAATGTCAGCGCGGCGCCGACCGGCGCGGTGGCTTTTGCGGTGACGTCGGCGAGCGGATGCCGCCACACCAGCGTGCCGAGTGCAGCGACCGTCATCACGCACCAGCCCAGCATCGCCAGCCAGGCCGCCGGCACGTGCAGGAACATGATCTTCACCGTCGCGCCTTGCTGGTAGTCGTCGGGTGCCTGCAGCGCCATCACGACGCCGATCAGGAAGGCGATCAGCGTCGCCAGCCCGAGCCATCGCAGCACCCGGTTGACGAACGCGAGAAAGCGGGTCGGGTTGGCGAGATCCATTAAGGGCATTTTAGTTCCCCGCCTGAATGCCCGCGAAAGCGGGCATCCAGTAATCGCCAACGTCTCGATTCAAGGTCGTGCGCATGTGGTTACTGGGTCCCCGCTTTCGCGGAGACGACAATGGAAATAATTGGCAAGTCATAGACCTCACTCACTCCAACCCATGCCGGAGCGCCGCGGCGGCGGCGAACGGGCCGATCACTACACTCGCCAGTGTCAGCGCGCAAAGGATGGTGAAAGCGGGGCCGAACGGCACAGGGCCGACGATCGCGGCATTGGCAGCCGACACGCCGAAGATCAGCGTTGGCACCGTCAGCGGCAGCACGATGATCGCGAGCAGCAGGCCGCCGCGCCGCAGCGTCACCGATAGTGCCGCGCCGATCAGGCCGGTGAACGTCAGCGCCGGCGTGCCGGCCAGCAGCGTCAGCATCAGCGGCCCGATTGCAGCGACTTCGACATTGAGCAGCAGCGCGAGCAGTGGCGTTATGACGATGAGCGGCAGACCGGTGGTGAGCCAGTGCGCCAGCGCCTTGGTGGCGACCACGAGTTCGAGCGGCGCGCGGCCGGTCAAAATGAGGTCGAGCGAACCGTCATCGAAGTCGGAAGCGAACAATCGATCGAGCGCCAAGAGGCTCGCCAACAGCGCGCCGAGCCACAGGACCGCCGGGCCGATGCGCGCCAGCAACGCGCCGCCCAGGGCAGGGCCAAACAAGGCCGCGCCGGTGAAGGCGGCGGATTGCAAGGAGATAGCGTTCATCAGGTGAACAC